>CAJUGG010000094.1 GCA_910585995.1 uncultured Lachnospiraceae bacterium | reverse complement strand
TGATTTTCAAGTGTTATCTTTATTATACATCATGTCGATAAATAAGTATAGATAAAAAATGATTTTTCAAGGCAGGAAGTGTTGCTGCCGGTGCCAGGATCAGGCGAAGAGCAGTAACTGTGGATAGGAAGAAAGGAGAGATAGAAGCATATGGCAAGTGTATCATCGACAAGTAGTTTGGGGAATACCTCTCTGAGAGGTTTTGGAGGTATGGTGTCAGGTATTGACCGTGATGAGATCATCGAGCAGATGACACTTGGAACTACAACCAAGATCACCAATGCCAAAGGTGATATTACCAAATTGCAGTGGAAGCAGGAGGCGTACAGAAGCCTTAGCGATAAGATTATCGGGTTAAGTGATAACTATGGAAGCTTTACTTCACCTTCTAGTCTGGTAGATCCTACGCTGTTTGCGAAGAGTATTATTACGACACATGGAAGTGACAAATCCAAGAACTACGTGACCGCAACGGGGACTTCGGATCTCTTGGATAATGTATCGATCTCCGCAGTAAGACAGCTCGCAACATCGACGGTGCAGCAGTCGGAGACGAGAAATGGTACGCTGAAGACAACATTAAATGACCTGGATCAGACGAAGTTTGAGTCTTCTAATTTGATGAATACTTCGTTGGATTTTGGGCTTTTTAATTCGACTACCACGGAATGGACTGATAAATATTCATTTGTTTTTCCGCCGAGTTATACAAAAACAAATGCGGATGGAACAACAGAGACAGTAGATATAAGTGATTATTATTATGCGTCAACTCCGGCAGAATTTAAAGAGTTAGCAACTAAGCTTAATGAAGCACTTAAATATTCTAATGCAAAGGTTAATAATGAGGAGATTAGTAAAGTTATTAAATTTTCCTATGATGAAACCACAGGGAAAATGGGTATAAAAGAAATTGGCAATGGCATGGGAGAGTATAGGATTAGTTTAACTTCCACTGCGCTTAAAGGCCTGGGATATGATACAAGCAAAGGCGGCAGCGTAATAAAGCTAGAAGACTATAATAATAATTTAAGTAATATTGCTGACCATGCAGTAACCAGAAGAGATGCAATTGATGGCTTGACGAATGCAACCGTTACGTTTAACTATAATGGAAGCCAGAAGAATGTGACCATGCTTACCCAGGCGGAAGCAGATAAAATCAGAGCTATAACGAAAGACAGCGAGGGTCTTTCCCAGGAAACAAAAGATAAACTAAGTGCGCTTGATAAAGAAACAGACAGAGACAAATTAAAAGAAATGGCAACTAAACTGGGAATAAATCTTGAGGCATTGAACAAAAAGCTGCATGGTTCAGATGCTGCTGAAACTGCACTTACAGAAGATGAGATTAAAAGTGCAATCACGGATAAATATCTTGCGCCGGAAAAGATGAAGATTTTACAGGAAGGTCTTCAGTCTCGTCTCAATCAGGCATTTGGTACTGATAATGTAATTGCGGAACTGGGTAATGACGGTACGTTGCAGTTTAGAACAAATGATGCTACTTCCAGTGTATCTATTTCGGGCGGCAGCGGATCTACTTTATGGAACTTGGGAGTCGGTGCTGGTGCTTCCACCAAAGTCAATCTAAAAGGAACCTTAAGCCAGGACGTTCTTGGTATTGATCTGGCTGATGAAAAATATAAAGATGGCCTTGTAATCAATGGTGTTAAGATTGACGGCATCACAAAGGATACTTCGATCAGCGATATTTTATCTAAGATTAATAATTCTAAAGCAGGAGTCAAAGCTACATATGTGGATGCAACAGGTCAGTTTATGCTGGTGTCTAGTGAGACTGGTAAAGGAAGAGAGATTAATCTGGAGTCTACGTTAGCACAAGAGCTTTTTGGCGGAGATCCTAAAAATGGAGCTAAGAAAACGGACGGACAGGATGCGATTATTGATGTCAGTTATGGTAATGGCGTGACGGTAAGCATGAATCGTGCTTCTAACACCTTTAATCTCGAAGGCCTTAGCGTAACAGTCTCTGGTGTATTTGGCGGAGAGTGGAAAGAGACAGTACCAGAAACAGATAAAGACGGAAATGAGATAAAAGATGAAAATGGGAACACTGTAATGAAAAAGGAATGGGTAGGCAATACCGCCGACACCGTTACTTTCACTGCCAAAGCCGACGTTGACAAAGTAACCGAGCGCGTTAAGAGCTTTATCGAGGCCTTTAATGAACTCGCTACCGAGGTCAATACACAGCTTACCAGCCGCCCGGATAAGTCTTATGGACCGCTGACAGAGGAGCAGAAGGCGGAGATGGATGAGACTTCCATCGAGAACTGGGAGAATAAGGCAAAGCAGGGTCTTCTCTACAGCGATACGATTATCCGTGACTTAAGCGGTGATATCCAGAGCGTGATGGTGAAGCTGATGAACAGCGGTGTGAATTATCAGGATCTGGAGAAGATCGGCATCACCTATTCAGAAGATTATAAAGACGGAGGAAAGCTGATCTTTGACGAGACCAAATTCCGCGCAGCGATGGAGAGTGATCCGCAACTGGCATCCGATATCTTCACCGGAGGCGGTTCCGTGAGTAAAGGTTTGACGAAGATCGTAGAAGATACGCTGACCCCGTATGCAACCCGTTATGCTAGCAGAAACCCAAATGGTATGGGGGGGTCTTATGGACGTCTGGTGGAGGAAGCAGGTTCTGAAAAAGCTCCTTCTACCCTGTCGAATAACTTTATCTACAAACAGATTGAAGAGATGAATAAACGGATCACAGAGCTGCAGTCCAAGTTAAAGACGCAGCAGGATCGCTATATTAAGCAGTTCTCCTCCATGGAGAGTTTGATTAGCCAGATGAACTCGCAGTCTAGCTGGCTGTCACAAATCACAGGTTAACATAATATTGTTGGATGCAGGAAAGGGATTAGATGAACGGATACAGTCAGTACAAGGAAAAAAGTATTTATTCTATGTCCGGTCCAGAGCTTTTATTGCTCTTATTTGATGAGGCCATCAAGCGCCTCACACGGGCGGAGATTTCATTGAAGGATAAGAATTATGACGATTTTGATGACTGCCTGCAAAGGACATCACGGATTGTTCGTTATTTAACAGATATTCTGGATATGAGACAGCCGATCAGCCACGATTTGAGAAGGATCTATACCTACCTCGTCTATGATCTCAGCATGGTAAAAGCCGGCAGGGAAAGGAGACAGGAGGAGATCGGGCGAATCCGCCATATTCTTTCCGAACTACGAGAGGGATTTGATGGGGCCAGTAAGCAGGTCAATGATATGCATCTGGTATTAGAGAAAGAGATAAGGGGATAAGAGATGGCACAGACAGGGCTGGATGTGGCAAAAGTAATGATTCTCCTTCAGAGGCGTTATAATTTCATCTGTGAGATCCGCAAGTTCACAAAGGAACTGGAGGATGCACTATCACGCAATGATGAAGTGTCCACAGGGATGATTCTTCAGATGCGGGCAGATGAGATGGGAAAAGCGGATGACTGTACAGACGAGATCTGGAATCTTGCCGGGACAGATAGGGAGGCGCAGAATAAGCTGCGCCTCCTTATGGTATCCAATCCCGAAGAGATGAAAGGTGAGAGTCTCGAAGAGGAGAAGATCTATGAAATCAGGAGGAAAACCAGGGAGATGATCGAGGAACTGCGAGCAGTCGATCAACGATTGAATCGGAAGCTGACAGGAGAACGATCTTACTACGGAGCCGAGACCCGGTGAGAGTGAACTATGAATCAATTTCTGTTTGAGGGGCGTTCCCTGGTGGGGATCGTATCATCAATTATTCGTCAGGATGATCTGAAAGTGTCTTTTAGCCGTCTGGATTGGGAGCGTATGTTCCGTCTGGCGGATTATCACAAGGTGACCAGCATCGTGTATCTGGGGATTCTTGGATACCGGGAGGCATTGCCGGAAAAATGGCAGGCGCGTTTTTTTGAACGTTATCAGGAGTCACTGTTGTTTGGCGGCTCTTATCAGGAGTCTGTCAAGGAAGTGCTGAACTGGCTGAATACGAGAAAGATCTCCTGTACATTGTTGGCTTCAGAGTCCGTGAGGGAGCTGTACCAGATTCAGGAGACTGCGGATACCACTCCCCTCCAGCTTTTGATGGATGAGGAAAATTATAATCTGGCCAAGGGATATCTGATCGATATGGGCTATGAGACGGATCTGGTCTATGAGGGGTATGGAGAACGGATGCAGAAGGTGTCCGGGATCTCCATCGTCTTATACTATAAGCTGCCTTTTCGAACGGCAGTTTATCAGAAAAACATGCGCAGGCTCTTAGAGAGCGCCCATATTAAAGAGGGCTATCAGTCCATACGGGCACTCTCAAAAGAGGATGAGCTGATCTTTCGTATGGCATCTGCGGTCTATCGCTATACTATAGATGAGGTGACGATGCGGGAGGTGTTAGACCTTCAGCTCTGCCACAGAGCATGGCGGGACAGCGTCCGTATGGATGCCATCAACCGTAGGATGGAAGAATTTCAGATCGAGGCTCCGGCGGCTAAGCTACTTCGGATCTCTTATATGTGGTTTGCAGATAAGAATGATAACTATTATGAACATCTTCCAGAGGAGATGTCAGAATATGATATCTTAGAAGAGCGGCTGCTGACAAGAGGGATGGTCAACAAAGAAGTTGATAAACAAGTGCTGAAACTTGCAAAACTCATCCACAAAGAGGAAGAGAAAGAGCGGAGGCGGGAAGAGCGCAAGCAGTTCAAAGAGAGATGGAAGGAGAGATGGGAGGAGACCAAGCGGAAGCTGAAATGGGTATTTCCGGACTATCACTATATGGCTTCGATCTATCCCATTGTGGAAAAGCTGCCATTTTTGCTGCCAGGTTTTTGGATTGCCAGAGGAATCCGCTTGATCCTGAGAAGTATACAGATGAAATAAAAGGGATATAAGAAAGAGACCACACAGTTCTGTGAGGTCTCTTATTTGGTTAGTCTAATCTGTTCCATCTTCCTGTTCTTCTGCGGGATCGTTGCGCTTTTTGAGGATCGACTGGAGCAGGAAGACAGAATTGACATTGGGTGTCATAGCCGTCTTGTTGCTCTGTTCTACCTCAGACAATTCTTCCCGGAGGATGGAGATCTGTTTGGGTGCATCGATGGCGATGCGGACACCGTCGGAGGCACATTCAATGATGGTGATGCGGATATTATCGCCAATGAGAAGGCTTTCATTTTTTTTGCGTCTTAGTATCAGCATAATATTACTCCCCGCCGGTTATAGTTGGAAAAGATCCTAGTTCATGGCGACATCCATAAGAGGAGTTTTCCAAGATCACCTGGATGCCATTGCGCGTTTCCGGGTTGATCACCAGGGGACACTTCAGATTGACTGTATTCTCCAGATAGTTGTCGCGTACTACACAGATTGCGTAATAGGAGAGTTCACCGCTCTCTTTCGCTTGCAGGCAGGCTAATTCTTCCTGTGTCAATACAGGATCGTAGTCCGGGCAGAGGAAAAAGGGATTGATCAGTACAAACCCAACTTTACATTCGTCCACAGACAACATGACGAGCATGGAATCATCTTCTTCATTCAGGCTCAGGAAAAGATAGCGTTTTAAATCCGGAAAACCAAAGAGTCCGTCGGAAAATGTAATCAGATTCTCTTCTTCGTAGTCTACCGTACCGTAATCTGTCTCTATTGTCATCTCTATACTCCTATGTGAATAGATTGATATTTTCCCCTCGTGTGGGTTCACGAGGCGGAACGTAGTTGAAATCACCCAGATATTCAAAGTGAAGCTCTGGGTATTGCGTTACGATGGTCATAACCATCGGTGGAAGAAAGGTAAGATCCCCTTTGGCAACCCGCATCTCAAACGCGCCTCTCTCTGCTGCATAGGAAGAGGTGACATCCATGGTGACACCTGCGGTAGAAGGTGTTGGCGCTGTGTATTGCGGTTGTACTGCAGCTACGGCCTGTGTCTGGATCGCAGCGGCATCTGCGGAAATCATATTCATATTTGCCGTAGATGCGACAGGGGTTGGTGCGGGATAAGAAGCATTGTTGGAGACAGAAGGCTGCATCTGTTTTTTATATGCCACCTGCTGCTTGGAGACATTCTGCATCTTAGGCGTCACCGTACGTCTAGAAAAGGTCTGGTTAATCTTTGTGATATCTTTCACAGGCAGCGAGCTTCCCCCGGAAGCATGACTGCGGTGAAAAGACATCTGTCTTGCGAGAGCTTTGCGCCTTTCTAAGTCCAGAGAGTCTGAGCTGACGAGACGTGCACTCTGTGTGTAACTTGCGGTACGCATGGGTACGGAGGTGATTTTAATAAGTTGTTCCATAAAATAGAACCTCCTTTCTTACTTATATCTTTCTCTTATCGTTACCTTACAAAATCAAACAATGAGGAAGTCATTAGATTAGAACCTACCTGAAGTGCTGCATTGTAAGCATATTGGTTGTTGTACATCTCCAAGATGGAACCGTAGGGGTCAGCACCTAAGATATCTTTGTACTGAACCGTGAGAGAGTCCTGTAGATTCTTCAGGCGGGTATCTGTGTCTTCAAGTGTCTTGTATTTATTGCCCAGATCAGAATAGACTGTGGTGGTAGTATGCTCACTGGTCTCCATCATATCCATCAGACGAGCAAAGTCATCATCCAGTTTGTCACGGTCATCTACCAGATCGGGTTTATTGGCGGTTTCTTTGCCCTGGCCTAAATAGTTATTCATACTCATTACAGACTGAGCGACCAGGCCGAGAGGGCCGTCGGTAAGTTTTTGCATAACTGTATTATTGACATAATCAGCATAATCGGTACTGCCAGGGGCTGTACTAAAAGTAGCTGTACTGGAAATAACAGCGTCTGACGTCAGACCCGTCAGTATATTCAGACCTCCTGTGTAGGTGTCAATTAAAGTACTTCTGTCACGAATATCTCCATAGCCCAGATCCATATAACCCTGTTCTGTCATAGCCTGAACTAGTCTTTCAGGTGTGGCATTTGGATTATTAGTAGCATCAGTCTGTAATTCAAATTTATAGATTCCAGTACCTTCTCCCTGATCATCTTTTTGCTCTGTTAATTCCATCACAAAGTTTGTAACTTCGTCCTCTCCTGGAAATACATGACTGTAAGTAAGGGTCATGCCATCATTGCTTAGGGAGAATGGCGGGGTGCTGACGTCGTTGCCGCCGTAGACATAGAAGTCCTGATACTGGCTTTGCAGGTCATTGACCATATTGTGCTCCATACGAAGCAGATCGTCCCGCAGAGTCTCCATAGCAGTGCCGGTCGTGGTTCCGGTACGTGCTTTGATTATGGTCTTTCTGGCGGTTGCAAGCAGGTTCTGAATATCATAAGCACCGTCTTCTTGTAGTTCCAGACGTGCTTTTACGTCTGTGATCAATGTGGATTTGCTGAGGAGATCCTGGTATTCCCTGTCGATGGATTTTCCTCTGTAGTAAGCGGTTGGGTTCTCAGCGGCATTTTCGTATTCCCGGCCGCTGGATATCTTATTTAAACTTTTATTCAGATTCGCGTGTACATTGTTGACCGATGTCGTGTAGTTTCTATAAGTAGAAGCGTTAGTTACGCGCATAATGATTACCTCCGTAAGTGATTCATATTGGAAATATGCGGATGTCTGTCTATGGGACATCCGCACAGTGATTAGCGTCCTACCATACCAGTGCTGTTGATCAGAACATCGAGTGCCTGGTCTAATGCAGTCATCACACGGGAAGCTGCGTTATAAGCGGACATGAACTGCATCATATTCGATGCTTCTTCGTCTAAGCTGACTCCGGATACCGAATCGCGGGAATTTTGAATACCGTTTAATACGGTTACATTCGTCTTTAATGAGAGCGAATTGTGATAGGAGTCGTTGGCAAGGAACGTCGAGGTGTAGTTCATGTAGTCGGCGAAGGAGTTATCCTTTAATTGAACATTGGTGATTCCCGCAACAGTTGCAAGATTTTTATTGGTTGATGGATAAGTAGCATTCATAGCTTCTATCATATCCAAAACAGTCTTATTTGGGTCTTTACTTGCCATACTGATATGGACGCTGCCATTACTCCATTTTGTATTAATACCAATGTTGGCAGCAGTAATTGCTGTATCAATAGCTGCTCCTGGAGTATATAGATCAGTCTCTTTATTTACAAGTAAAAATTGATTAGAGTCTTTGGTTGTTGGATCATCACTTGATGATGTTCCTCTAATATTGATCTCATTTATCACATGTGCAAATGCCTGCGCAAGTGTATCCAGCTGATTTCTGTAAAATTCATAGCCATTTACGCTGGTATGATCTTTTTCCAGATCTTTTACTGAGCCATCCTGCCATAACATATGGAGACTTGCCTGGATCGAACCATCATAGATACGGTCTCCAGGATCTGTAGCTGTTGGATCTGGTCTGTCGAAAGTTACATCTGAAGCATTACCAGCAACAAGATTTCTTTCACTTCCAATGACTTTTAAAGCTACAGAATTAGGATCAATAGGTCCGTTAGGATTAGCTGGGTCTTTGGGGTTACTGGTAAACTCTATCCGTCCATAATTCTCACCCTTACCGCCTTCCGAGCCTTCTACCAGAGTGATGCGCTGTTCATCACCATTTGCATCCTTATAGACCATCTCCACTCGCACATCATCCGGCCATTCTTTTTTGGCGATCGGTTTGCCGTTTTTGTCGAGATAGTAGGTTTCACTTAGATCAGGGTCCCCACTGCCGTCATTTTTAATCCCATCATGTGCCTGATCCTTATAATAAGTTACTTCAATCGGCAAAAAGCTTGCCAAAGTATCCAGCAGGTTATTTCTCTCATCCATCAGCTCCAAGCTCTGCTGTCCCAAGATCTGATTTCTCTTGATCTGATGATTGAGATCACCGATCTGGCGGAGCAGGTCATTGACTTGCTCCTGCGCGCCGTTTTGCGTGCTGGTTGTACCAACTAAGCGGTTGAACTCCTGTGCCTCTGCCTCGTCAATATCTTTGGATGCCTGATTGAGCATATTTGCCAAAGTCTTCATCTTGGAGCGAAGCTCGGATTCATAGATGGGGTCGTTGACTTTCGCTACGTCCTGCATATCGTTCAGGGCAGTCTGGATATCCACAAATGCCTGATGGATACCGTTGATGCTGCTCTCATCAAAGATTTTGGCAAGACTGTCCAGAGAAGTCTGGATCGAATCGGTAAAGCCGGATTTGTCCATCTGGCTCCTGTACTGGGCATCCAGATAGGGGTCCCGGATCTGGGCTACTTTATCCATATGTACACCAAAGCCCACCAGCACTTCCGAGCCGTTCATAAAAGTAGATACCGGACTGGTGTAGTTGATGCTGGAAGTCTGTAACTCCTGTCTGGTATAGCCTACGGTATTCATATTGGAAAGGTTGTGCCCTACAATATCCAGTCTCTTTTGATTGGACTGCAAAGCAGACAGGGCGGTTGAAAAACCAGCGAATGTTGCTCGTACCATAATGTGTTTCCTCCATTATCTTTTCATTCTATCAATCACACATATTTACTGTGGAATTTGGTTTGAGGCGCATTGGCAGGGGTTACATTGCCTCCATTGTCATAGGAATGTCCCTGCTGCGCAAAGACTTCTATCTCATGAAGTCTTACTTGAATCATCTGTTCTGCAGCTTTGCGGGCATGTTCTAAACGGTTAAGCTGTGTCTCTAATTCCGAAAAAGCGGGGGATAACTCCGAAAGCTGCTCAGGGGAGGCCTGCTGCCTGATCTGCTCTAAAGTAAGCGAATCAAAACCAAGAGCATCCTGATATTTGATCCGGTGTTGTTCCAGACCACGCAATTTCAGGATCAGGGCCTGCTCTTCCTGTATACAGCCGTCCATCTGTTCATGGAGTCGGTCGGCAGCGATCTGGGCCTTTTTCTCCTCTACGATGGCGATCTGAAGTACGACAGCGGCCAGATCCTGAATGGTCGTGACATATTCTTCCAAAGGTTCCTGTGTTCTCAGGCTCATAGATAATAGATAGTCTCCCTTCTAATAATGAGCAAAGGCCTGTTTACCGCAGGCCCAGCATACTGTTTGCGATCTGCATAGCGTCCGGATGGTAAGTACCGGCTGCAACCTGGGATCTTAATTCTTGTACTCGTTCCGGGGTTGCTCCTTCCGGTATCTGGGAGGCAGATGTACGTGCCAGAGCGCGGGCGAAGCTGACTTCCGTGTTCTGATTGGTCTGTGCTCCATGGATCGTTACTGTATCGTAATTCCCCTTTGCCTTCTCAGCAGACGGTGTGTGCTTTTTACGCGGCGCCTGGACAGGCGTACGGTAAGAGGGTCTTAAAGCCTCAAATTTAATATTCATAACAGCCTCCTTTCTGTGGTGTATCTGACATAGCTGTTATCCAAAAACATTTATTAGAACTTTATATTATTATCGGCATTTTTCGCTCAATCATAAGGAGATGTTGTGTTTTTTATAGAAAAAATGAAAGAGAGTTCTTACAGGGATTCATTCCCTGTACTTGAAACTGAACCTAAAAAGTGCTAATATAAATCCAGAATACGTCGATATATTAACGATAATATATTTATGCAGACAGAGAGACGGGAGGGTGTATGGCCAATATTTTACAGGTAACGACTCCAAACCTGAATACGGATAATCGGAATGTGCAGAATCTGGACCCAAAGAATAATGTAGATAATCCTGCGATACGGAATCCGGTCGATCCTACCCGTGTTGTGCGGGCTGACGGAAGAGACGGACAACAGGCAGAGAATACGTCACAGAATGATCTCTTTAGCACGATTAATTTTGAAAGCAATTATGGAGCATTTATCAAGAGTCTGGGAGAGAGCGACGGATTAGCAGCTGCTTTAGGACAGCTTTTGTTCACGGATATGCCGGGACTTGCAGAGGCGGGACATGCGGAGATCGGGGCTTTGATCGACCAGTTTCTGATGACGCTTAAGATGGACTCGCCCGGAGAACTTCTGGATTTTATGCAGGGACAGCAAGAGCTGCAGGCCAGATTTACGGGAGAATTTTTTCAGCAGCTGCGTTCGGTGCTCTCACAGAGCAACTCGGACGGGGTAAAAGATGCTGTGATGGCCTTTTTAAAAGGATATAATAATTTTTCGTCCGGGACACATCTTTTGCAGCAGATGGATTCTCTGACCAAGGATATTGAGCAGCTCTTGCTGCGTCCGTTTCGGGAAGAGTTTCGTCAACTGACACAAGGGATGAACTGGGAGGCGCCAAACGGCGATACCCAGGCCAATGCCGCACAGCTCAACAGAGGCCTGATCCCCTTTTTGGCAAATTATATCTCCCGTACGCATGATTACGGGGCAGTCAGAGATGCGACGATGCTTTTGGTCTTCAATGCCGTACGCTATCAGGAGGGCGATAAGGAGAAGCTGATGAAGCTTTTTGACCGGATGGCGGATAACCAGGAGTTTGAACGACTGTTTAAAGGCGATGTACAGGCGAGCCTGCAGAGGCTCTTAGAGCCAGAGGCATCCCCCGTACGTTCTATGATGTCAGATTTTGCCGACGGGCTGGCCAAACTGCTCCTTCGGGGAGCTAACGGAGATGCAGGACTGGAGAATGTACAGCAGTTCTATACGATTATGAACGGTATGCTGGTCAACGAGAGTGTCTATATGCCGCTTTTGCATTTTATCCTTCCGTTTCAGTTTGAGGATAACAATGTGGTGTCGGAGATGTGGGTGGACCCGGATTCGGATCAGGGCAATGGAAGTGGCGGAAGAACCGTAAAATTATTTTTAAAATTTGATATACAGAGTCTTGGAAAATTTGAGATGGTGATGACGCTGCAGGACAGAGAGTCTAGGATGCAGTTGTTTGTCCCTACTTTTCTGGCAAAACAGGATAAAAAGATCCAGGCGGATGTGACGGGGATCCTTAAGAAAAATGGAATCCGTCTGAGCCAGTTTTCCGTATATGGGCGCATCCGTGACCGAAAGATCGATGAGGTCTTTCCAGAAATACGGGCGAAGGAGACGACAATCAATGTCAGAATTTGAGGAATTGATACGGCAAAAAGCCGTGGCTTTAAAATATAACCCAGATAAAAATGGTGCTCCGGTGATCGTTGCTTCGGGTATGGGCTATCTGGCGGAGCGGATCACAGAGACCGCGATGGAGGCAGGCGTGCCGGTATATGAGGATGATTCTCTGGCCACTCTGTTGACACAGCTTCAGTTAGGGGCAGAGATCCCAAGAGAACTGTACCAGGCGATTGTGGACATCTATCTGTATTTTTTGGGATATGTGCCGGATAAGGAAGAGACAGAAGAGGTACAAGAAGCGCAGGAGGCACAAGAGATGCAGCAGGAAGAGCCCGCGGCAGCGACAGAGGAAGGACAGTCTCTAAGAGATATGAAATAGAAGGGAGCAAGTTTGAATGGAAGGAATTACATCGGTAACTGGATTAGTCGATGAGAAGGAGTGGCTTGGAGGTCATCAGAAATACCAGGAAGAGGAGACGCCCGGCAGCAGTTTTCAGTCTGCATTTGAGGAGGCAGTACAGCAGAGCAGCGAGGTCAGTATGGACTCGATCTTTGAAGAGGCTGCTTCTACTTATGGCATCTCTGTGGATCTGATCAAGGCAGTGGCCAAGGCGGAGTCGAATTTTAATCCGGATGCCGTCTCTCATGCCGGGGCGATGGGCGTGATGCAGCTTATGCCGGGGACGGCCAGTTCTCTTGGCGTTACAGATCCTTTTGATGCCAGACAGAACATTATGGGCGGAGCTAAATATCTGAAGAGCAATCTGGATAAATACAATGGAGATGTGAGTCTTGCACTGGCTGCTTACAATGCAGGTCCGGGCAGTGTACAAAAATATGGCGGGATTCCGCCTTATGCAGAGACGCAGAACTATGTGAAAAAAGTAACATCTTATATGAATGGGGGAGAGCTTGCATCCGGCAAGATGGTGAAAAACGGCAGTTATTCTTCGAGTGCAGCGGCGCTTGGAGATCTGAAGGACTCTGTAGCTTCTCTTGGGATGCTGGGGATGTCAGCGCTTACAGGGGTTGGCGGACTCTATGGCTCTTCGGCCATGAACGGCTATGGGACGACGGCTCTGGCAGGGCTTGGCAGTCTGTCCGGGATGTCAGCACTGACCGGGACAGGAAGTCTCTATGGGATGTCATCGGTCTATGGTTCTTCCACCGATATGCTGAGTATGCTGTTTGGTTCGACTGTACAGGACAGTGACGGGGAGACGGTCACAATGAGAAAGGAAAGTTTTTACAATCTGATGGAGATCTTGCGGATGCAGATGATGATGAATTCCAGCAGTCAGGTGGGATCTATGGATTTTTAGAGAGAATTGCAGCGTACAGTAAGTGAAAATACAGTGAATAGGGAGGGACATACATCATGAGATTTAAGGATTGCGACACCTGCTTAGTCTATGGTTCAGACAGAAAGCCGCTGTCCAGAGCGAGGGTAGAGGAGATCAATGACAAGCTGATCAGACTATATTTTACCAGCAGTAAACTGCGCAATGCGAGGCTTAAGACCCTTGTGGACTTTTATGACGGACAGCAGGGATTGATGCGGTGTCTGTGCGAAGTGGTGCTGAAACAGAATAACCAGGTCACTCGGTTTACAGAGCCTTGGATGGCAGATTGTATGGTGCTCAAAGTGTATGAGATCTTCCAGAGGCAGAAGGACTTGCGCGTCAAGGTACATATCAGCACAGACTTCCGTATAGACAGCGGGATTATCTTTCAGGGGACGATACAGAATATCAGCGCCGGCGGGTTGTATTTTGCAACGGGACAGAGACTTTTGCAGAAGCAGGAGTTTGTATTTAAACATACTTTCCGTACCGATTTGAGTACGGTAAGGGCAAGGGTTTTAAGGATTCATAACCTGTCACAGAATGGATTTGGATATGGGTGTCAGTTTGTGAATCTCTCTCTGGGGCTGGAATCCGATATCCGCAATTTTGTCTATAACCGGCAGATTGAGACGCAGCTTAATAAGCAGCCTGTGCAGGATGAGGATCTGTGATGAAGATAAATCTGGTAATGATTGTAAAAAATGAAGAGCGTTCTCTGAAAAAGTGTCTGGAGGCTGTTAAGCCTCTGGTGGACCGGATGATCGTGGTGGATACTGGTTCGGAGGATGGGACAATTAGGATTGCAGAAGAGATGGGGGCGGCGGTACTGAAATTTTCCTGGGTGGATGATTTCTCGGCCGCCCGTAATTTTGCGCTGGATCATTCCGATGGGGACTGGAATCTGGTGCTGGATGCAGATGAGTATATACGGGACATCAGCCGGGAAGAGTTAGAAGATGCGCTTTTAAGCCAGCCGGGGAAAAAATGGCTGGGGGGAATCCTTCGATATGATTCCTATGAGGAGGAAGAGGGGGTGAGTGTCAGTACTTCCGTCCTGCCCCGTCTGCTGCCGGGAAATGTACGTTATACAGGGCGTATTCATGAGCAGCCGGCAGGAAATTATCCTTGTATCCCGCTTCCTCTGGAAGTGGATCATGACGGGTATCTGTATCTGGATAAGGGGGAGCGGAATCTTCCCTATCTGAAGCGGGCAGTGGAAGAAGAACCAAAAGATGGGTACTATCAGTTTCAACTGGCTTCCACTTTGCGCAATCTGAAGCGTCTGTCGGAAAGTCTGCCTTATTTTCGGAATTTTTATCAGTATGTCAAGCCCAAAGAGGCCTATCGCGGACAGGGGATTGTGTTGTATCTGTATACACTTTTGGATCTGGGGACACCAGAGTGTCTGGATGAAGCTGCTGGGATTATAGAGCGGGAGGAGATTCATCTGGGAGGCTGGTCGGACTATTATTTTGTATGCGGGATATTTTATATGAAACGGGTGTTGTCGGATGTGCAGCGCTATATTGGATTATTGCCTAAGATTGAACAATGTTATCTGCGGTGTCTGAAGTTAGGAGAACGTCCCAGGGCCGGAGGCGTGGTAGGGACAGGGTCTTTTAAGGCGGCTTATAATCTGGGCACCTGGTATGAGGTGTCCGGGCAGAAAAAATTGGCAGTTCAGTATTATCAGATGTCCATGAAAGAGGGCTATCTGCCGGCGGCGAGAAGGCTGAAAGCGCTGATGGGAACATAGAATCCGGGATTGTTTTTGGTAAAATGTGCTTATTTTTTAGGAAGGAAGGACGATATAGTATAATAGAGAGGGTATCTATGTCTATATCAGGTTGGTTGCATCAGGAGTAATCCTTTTACAACAGAGCGGAGAGGTATGAGGACTCCGCAATATTAAGGTATGATTATGCCAGAAAGGAGAAAAAATTATGGCAATGAGTGGAATCGGCGGCGTGGGAAGTTATGGTTATAATTCCAACTATAACAGCAGTATGGACTATGAGTCTTGGGTAAACAATTCCAATTCCAAAGCAGAAGAGATGAAAGATAAGCTGGAATCTACCAGTGGTGTCAACAGTAGCAGCAGTACCAGTAGTACGAGCAGCTCGAATAAGACCAGCTCCAGCAATAAGACCGTCTCTTCGACTTCCGGGTATCTGAGAAATTATCAGCTGGCGCTGACGGATCTGGAGTCTGCTGCGGCAGCACTGCAGACCAGCAAGGAAGGCAATGTGTTCGAGAAATATGAGAAGGCATTGGCAGCAGCTGACAAAGCGGCACAGAGCGGCAATGAGGATCAGATTAAGGAAGCACAGGCAGCAGTAGAGAAGGCAGCAGGAGATATTGTATCTGCGGTTGAGAATTTTGCAAAAGAGTACAATAATACCACTTCTTTCTTGAAGAACAACACGGGAGCAGCTTCTTCCGCTTCCAGAGATCTGGCTGCGTTCCAGAGAGCACTTACAACGGATAAGGCTTTGCAGACCATCGGTCTTAGCAAAGATACTTATGGAAATCTGCAGGTGGATAAGGAGAAGCTTACAAAGACCATCGAGGAAGGCTATGGACTGGTGAAGGAAGTAGTCGGTGGTCAGTATGGTATGGCAGAGCGCGTGGGTACGAAGGCTACCAATGTACTGGATTCTCCGGTCAATAAGATCGTGGGTTCGGAAGGTACGAATGGTACGCAGGAGACTACTGAGAAGTATAGTGCGAGAAGAGAGAAAAAGAGTTCTTCGGCAGCACTGGACAGCGCATCTTTGCCGGATTCGTTTACTTCTTTCGCGAACTTTGCGAGAGGGGGAGCTTATAATCTGACGAATTATTATGCAGTGGGGATGCTGTTGAATACGATTGCGTAGGATGAGCAGCTCATAGATAGGGACTCTAGGGACGGTTCAGCCCCCAGACAGAGCGCCCCGTCTTTGACGAATGTCTGCATGGAATGTATCGGACAGTCCCGGTGTTTTGTTCGCCTCAATCGGACACGTGAGTGTCCGCCTGAGACGTACAAAACACCGGGACTGTCCGCTCCAATCCACACAGCACTATTCGTGCAAAGACGGGGCGCTCTGTCTGGGGGCTGAACCTGGGGTTGGGGGGTGGAAGGGAGAGTGGCTCTGGTTGGGGATTAATTATTTTTAGAGGGAGACGGACCAGAGGGGGGCGCCGTTGTCGTAGACTTTTTTTAGTTCGGAGAGGAGTTGGGTCAGGTCCCAGTCCTGGGTGCAGTTTTCGTAGCTGGCGGGGTCGGCGATGCGGACTTGGCCGTTGTCCAGGAGTTTGGTGAAGAGGACAAAGTGGCCGTTTTGGGTGAGGGTGCCTTTGCCCATCAGGGCGATCAGGATGTGGCCGGAGGACAGGAGGGAGGCTACGTGGTCGTAGGAGCGGTCGGTGACAGTCTCTACCTGGAAGCCGTGGGCGGTGAGGGAGTTGGGGATGAGGCTGTGGTAGGAGCCGCTGTGGAGGGCGTAGCCGCCGTTTTCCAGGGACCAGTCGGCGAGGGTGATGGGGCTTGCGGGGGTGTCGGAGAAGCTGTTGATGATCATGGAGACGGCGGTGGGACCGCAGCCGTATTTGTTCATGGGGTCTTCGCCGCCGTAGAGATAGTCTCCCCAGCGCAGGTCGCCTTGATGGAAGTAGAGCATGGGTCCGCAGCCGGTGTCTAACATGACGGTGTAGATGGTGTCGAGGGTCTCGCCGTCTTCTAGTTCGGTGGAGAGAGTGGTGATGTCCCCTTGTTCTCCGGTGGATTCGATGTAGGGGATGGAGTCTTCTTCTGAAGACTTGGAGGCGGGGACTTGGGTGTCGGGCAGAGATTGTGTATTATTGAGATCTGCGGATAGTTGTGATCCGGGGTCTTCTGTATGGAAGGATTCCCGAAAGGCGGAGATCTTGGCTTGCAGAAGGCCGGCCTGGGATCTGAGGTCATCCAGGGTAAAGGGGCGATAGAAGGTGTACAGGCTTGCTAAGATGGTAAGCGCACAGGCTAAGATCCCCAGCAGCAACAGATGAGAGAGGAGATTGGAACTCTCTTTTTTGGAAGGATGGTTGGATAGTGCTTGTTTCAATGGCATAGTCTCCTTGTATGGTTTTGATCCTGTGTGAATAAAAATCTATACAATATATCGGCGGAGCAGGGCGGAAATTAAATGTTTGGATGGATAGAATTTTTGGGAAAATGAGGTTGACTTTGTGTTGGAAGAGAAAAGGCGTTGAATTGTCGGGGGATGTCGTGTTAGAATAGAAATAATTATGTTTGATAGATAAGGGGCAATAGGATGAAAAGACATAGTAGGAAAATTGCGAGAGATTATATCCGGCTTTTGGGGCAGGCGCATGAGGCGATTCGGAAGGCTTTGGAGAGTAAGAAGGCAGAAGGTGCTTTGGACCTTTTGGGGCAGTGTCAGGAAGCGGCGATTCAGTTGGGGACGCTGATTGAAGAGGAAGAAGGAGAAGGCTTTGTGACCGTGAAGCTTTTGGAGGAATACTGTGAGTCGGTCTTTCAGGTGTATACGCTGGTGTCGCAGAGTCAGGAGCTAAATCCTAACAAGGTGTATAAGCAGTTAAAGGCGCAGACGATCAAGGTGCAAAACAGTATCGGAAGGGATACGAAAGAGCGGCTGGAAGTGGTATTTCTGCCTTATAAATCTGCTATGTGGGACTCTTTGGAGAGTGTATGGATGGAAGCAGAGAAGGATGAGAACTGCGATGCTTATGTGATCCCGATACCATATTTTGATAAGAATCCGGACGGAACGGTGAAGGAGATGCATTATGAGGGGGATCAGTTTCCGCCGTATGTGGAAGTGACAGGTTATGAGGAATATGATTTTCAGGAACGGCACCCGGATATGATCTTTATCCACAATCCGTATGATGGCCATAATTATGTGACAAGTGTGCATCCGTTTTTTTATTCTTTTAATCTGAAGCAGTTTACGGATCTGTTAGTATATATTCCTTATTTTTCTACGTCGGGTGGGATGAGTGAGGGACAGCTCAGTTGTCCGGCTTACTATTATGCGGATTATATTGTGATGCAGTCGGATAAGTTCCGGAAATTCTATGACCCGGAGCTTCCTAAGGAAAAATTGCTGCCGTTTGGCTCTCCAAAATTTGACCGGGTGATGAAGCTCTGTCAGAATCCGCCTAAGCCTCCGAAAGACTGGGAAGAGAAGATGGCGGGAAAAAAGGTCTATTTTTACAATACCAGTATCAATGGGATGCTGGGAAATACCAAATATTTCTTAAAAAAGATGGAGTATGTATTCCGGTGTTTTGAGGGGCGGGATGATGCTTGTCTGTTATGGCGGCCGCATCCTCTGTTGGAGTCTACCTTTTTGTCTCTCAGGAGCGAGTTTAAGCCGGTGTATGACACATTGAAGCGGTATTTTGTAACACAGAATGTGGGGATTTTGGACGAGACACCGGATATCACGAATACGATTGCGCTGTCGGATGTGTATATCGGAGATGCTGCGACTTCTGTGACTTCTCTGTTTGGACTGGCTGGAAAACCGCTCTTTATCTTAAATAATGATATCCACAGTGAACCGGAAGAAGGGGACTGGAGAGGAGAGATGGTCCGGGGATTTCCGACGTTTGATCTGGAGGAGAAGGAGACCTTTTACCTGACCCAGGGAAATAAGTTGTATCGGTCAGAAGGAAGAGAACATCACTACCATTATCTTTGTGATCTGTCTCCTTATGCCTATGGCGGCTACTATGCGCCGATTGCCATCATAGATGGGAAAAAATATATCTGCCCTATCAGTGCGCAGGATATCCTGGTGGTAGGAGATCAGGGGGTGGAGAGAAAGATCACCCTCAGACAGGAAGTCGAGCAGGTGGGAGCTTTTTATACAGCCGCTGTGGTGGAAGAATATCTCTTCCTGATACCTAACTGGTATCCGGCAATTGTGCGCTACGACACCAAGAAAGATGAGATTGTGTATTATAAAGACAATCTGGATGTATTTATCGGGATAGGAGCGGATGGGGAACGGCGCTTGGGCGGTGTGCGTCTCCAGGGAGGGAAGCTGTATTTTGCTTCTGTGGTGGACAACCGTATCCTGGTGATGGAACCCAGAACCGGAGAACAGAGCATCGTGGAAGTGCCCGTGGCAGGCGGCGGATGGCTGGGCCTGGCGGGGCTTCCCAATGAAAACGAGATGTGGCTTTTACCCTTTGACGGGACCGTAGTTACCAGATGGAATCCCACGACCGAAGAAGTACAGGAGTACAGCGATTATCCGGAAGGATTCATCTGTAAAAATCCTGTTCATGGGTATGTCAGTATGGAAAAGCCTTTTAACGGAGCAGCTTTTGACAAAGAGCATGTCTACCTGTCTCCGAACTGGGCCAATATGTATATCTGCATCCATAAAGAGACAGGGGAGATCACCGAGTGGAAACCGCCGATGGAGCTGCCAGCCGGTCCAAAGAATGGATATTATACGGCATGGTCAAGCGGAGTGCTGGGGTATCTGGTGGATGAAGAGCTGAATTGGAAAGAAAATGTGATGTTTTCATTTTATGACAGGAAAGTATACTATGTGGATATGGAATCGAACACATATTCGGAGATTGAGATAACATTTGATCCGGAGGAACTCAAGAGCCACGAGCCGGGATTTAAAGAGGATTCACAGTGGCTTCAGTATGCCTGCTCCGAGGACGTATTTTATTCTCTTAAAGATTTTCTGGACGGAAAAGTGGTTGGAGAAGCCTTTGACAGAGAACGCCAGATGTGTGCATTTGGAGAGATCGCTGCTAACCATGACGGGACATGCGGTGAGAAAATCTATCAATTTATGTGCCGGGAATTAAAAAGGCGGTAAGTGATTAAAAAAACAGCGTAAGCCCGAACAATGCCAGGAAGGGTTTTTGGATGCGAAGGCAGCCGAAGATGCTTCCAGATAAGGGGCATTGTGAGTGGCTGGAGCGGAACTTTAATAAAAAACGGAACTTAAATAGGAGGATTGGCGTGATAAAGGTTATTACATATGGCACGTTTGATTTGTTTCATGAGGGCCATTACAAGCTGCTTAAGAGGGCGAAGGCTCTGGGAGACTATCTGATCGTCGGGGTGACGACGGAGGAGTATGATCAGACGAGAGGCAAGCTGAATGTGGTGGACTCTCTCGTAACAAGAATAGAAAATGTAAAGAAATCTGGTTTTGCGGATGAGGTGATTATTGAGAGTTCTCCGGGGCAGAAACTGGTGGATGTGAAAAAGTATCAGATTGATATTTTTACAGTTGGCTCGGACTGGATCGGGACATTTGACTATCTGAGTGACTATTGTAAGGTGGTCTATCTGGAGCGGACGAAAAATATCTCCAGCACCATGCTGCGGGCGCAGAAAAAACATATTCAGCGGATCGGAGTCATTGGGACAGGCCGGATTGCAGGGCGTTTTATCCCGGAGGCAAAGCTGGTCAGCGGCGTCAATGTGGAGGCGGTATACAACCCGCATCCGGGCAGTGCGGCGCGGTTTGCCCAGAAGTGGGGGATTGATGCCTATGAGGACCTAGAAGCCTTTTACGGGGCTGTAGAGGCGGTCTATGTGGCTTCGCCTCATGAGACGCACTATTCGTATATCCAATCGGCGCTGGAGCATGGGAAACATGTGCTCTGTGAAAAGCCTATGGTACTTAAGCGTGCGCAGGCAGAGGAGTTGTTTGCGCTGGCTGCTAAGAGAGGGTTAATCTTGTTTGAAGGGATTAAGACTGCCTATTGTCCGGGATTTTCCAGGCTGCTTGGGATCGCCTGCAGCGGGATGATCGGCAATGTGCGCAGTGTGGAGGCTTGTTTTACCAAGCTGGAAGGGCCACAGAGCCGAGAGCTGACGGATCCGAACTATGGAGGGAGTTTTACAGAGCTTGGGAGTTATGTGATGCTGCCGATTATTAAGCTGTTTGGCAGCGGGTATGAAGAGGTGCGGTTTGATACGATTGAAGGGGAACATGGGTTGGATGTGTTTACAAAGGCGCATTTTCGGTATCCGAATGGGCTGGGGACAGCGACTTGCGGGCTGGGAGTAAAATCAGAAGGATCGCTGTTGATCTGCGGGACAACGGGATATATTGTGGTGGAGGCTCCCTGGTGGAAGACGGCGTATTTTGAAGTGCATCATGAAGATCCGAAAGATGTGGAGAAATATACGGATCGGTTTTTGGAGGATGGGCTTCGGTATGAGATCAGTGATTTTTTGTCTATGATCAATGGGAGCAGTAAGAGTGAGTTTAAGTTGACGAGAGGAGAGTCGATTGCGATGGCAGAGGTGATGGAGAAGTTTTTGAGCGAGTATCGGGAGGGGTGACGGGTCCTCCCCGAACGTCTGCGGCTCGGCTGCAAAAGAGGACTGGGGGGTGGTCTAATGTCTGCATGGAGTGTATCGGAATTGTCCGTTCCAATCCACACAGCACGATTAGACTACCCCCAGTCCTCTTTTTTAGCGAGCCGCAGACGTCCGGGGAGGACCCTGGTTGTGGGGGGAGGGAGGACCCTCTTGGGGATGTATATTGTTTTCTGGAGGGGAGGAGATGAGGTGGGTGGAGGGAGGTTTCTTTGGTTGGCCTCTTTTTGGGAAGGAAGAGGGGTTAGAAGGCGCGGATGTTGTCGTCTTCGTTATCGCTGGTGTTTTTGATTTCGCGGATGATGACGTCATAGCTGTAGGTGTCGTTGACGGGGATGGTGACTTTGTCGCCGGTGTGGTGGTGCAGGAGGGCTTTTCCTAGGGGGGATTCGATGCTGATCAGGTTTTTCATGGAGTTGCCGCGGATGCTGGTGACGATTTTGTAGGTTTCGTATTCGTCGTCTTCTTCGATGTAGACGGTGACGGTCTTGTTGAGTCCTACTTCGTCAGAGGAGGAGTTGTCCTCGATGATGACGGCGTTTTTTAACAGGCGTTCTAAGTAGCGGATCCGGCTGTTGTTGGTGCCGTTTTCGCGGCGGGCAGCGTAATATTCAAAGTTTTCACTTAGGTCTCCTTGTGCTCTTGCTTCACGGACGGCGTCTAAGATCTGGGGTCTTAGGACTAATTTTCGGTGGTCGATCTCGGCCTGTATCTTTTCTACGTCTTTTGGGGTTAGTTTTTCTTTCATTTCAAATATCCTTCTTTCCTTGAAATATGGACTAAAAATAGGGCATTCTGACTCGACTATGATGTGATGTGTCGCTGAGTCAGAATGCTCTGTTTATGATTATAGTTCTTATTATAATAATTGGTATGTTATAGCAGGGTTACGCCATGTTGTGCGGCTGTCTCGCGGATGGCTTCCGGCCAGATGGAGGCCTGCACTTCTCCAATATGTGCTTTTCTTAGATAAAACATACAGATGCGCGACTGTCCGATCCCTCCGCCGATGGTGTAGGGGAGTTTTTTGGCCAGAATGGCTTTTTGGAACGGGAGTTCTGCCCGTTCTTCACAGCCGGCGATCTTGAGCTGTTCGGCCAGTGCTTCTTCGTCTACGCGAATCCCCATGGAGGATAGTTCTAAGGCGTGCCCAAGGACTGGATACCAGACGATGATGTCTCCGTTCAGGCTCCAGTCGTCGTAGTCCGGTGCTCTGCCGTCGTGGGGTTCTCCGTTGCTTAGGCGTCCTCCGATCTGCATGAGGAAGACTGCACCTTTTTCCTGTGCGATCTTGTTTTCCCGCTCTTTGGGAGTGAGATCCGGATAGAGGTCTAAGAGTTCCTGGGTGGTGATAAAATAGATATCTTTTGGAAGGATTTCTTCGATGTAGTCATAGCGTATGGACATGTATTTTTCTGTCTTTTTCAGTGCTTTGTAGATCTTTTTGACGATCTCTTTCAGATAGTCCATATTGCGGTCCTGCTTTAAGATGATCTTTTCCCAGTCCCATTGGTCCACATAGATGGAATGTACATTGTCTGTGTCTTCATCCCGGCGGATGGCGTTCATATCTGTGTAGAGTCCTTCTCCCACATGGAATCCGTACTGCTTCAGGGCATTTCGTTTCCATTTGGCGAGGGAGTGGACGATCTCCACCGGACGGTCTCCTTGTTCTTTGATGCCAAAAGAGACAGGGCGTTCTACGCCGTTTAAGTTGTCATTGAGTCCGGATTCCGGACGGACAAACAAGGGGGCGGAGACTCTGAGCAGATAGAGCTGTTCTGCTAAGGTCTGCTGAAAAAAATCTTTGACTGTCTTGATGGCAATCTGTGTATCGTAAAGGGACAGCTCCGAGTGGTAATCTTCGGGTATGTATAAATTTTTAGTAGAAACTTCCATAAAAAGAACCCTCCATTTTACTTGTGGTCGTCTTCATCGGGAGTGGAAAGGGTCTCCATAAGAGTCTTGGCAGCGGCTCTGGCCGGTGAGTCCTGTTGCTGAGAGGTCATGACGCATTTGCCGTCAAAATAGGCATCTTCGTCGATGACTAAGGAGCGTGCGGTGATATTTCCGCGAATCTTTCCGGTGGAAAAAAGCTCTAATTTTCCCCGGACGTTGATATCTCCGTCGACTTTGCCGGAGATCGTGACATTCTGGGCAGAGATATTTCCTTTGATTGCCCCTTCTGTTCCAAGGATCAGGTTCTGATCGCAGTTTATGTTGCCGTTGATGGTGCCGTCCACCCGGATGGTCTCCGGCGCGAACAGATCACCGTCAAAGACGGCACCTGTGCCCACGATAGTGCCGATCTTCGAAGGCACATCGGTATTAGAAGAGGCAATATTTTTGCTTTTGCTAAACATATTAGATAATCCTCCTGATTATAGTGTTGCTTTTTTCTATCCTCTTGCGTCGATGACTGAGAGCGGATCGGTGGGTTCCTCCTGATAGAGGACTTGATAGTCTAACTGTGTCTCGTCTGTTGTGATGGTAAAGAGAACAGCTCCCATCTCCACTTCCGCGCCTTCTTCTGTCTTTACCTCGGCGAGCTGCTGACATAGATAGCGGGTTCGATAGCCGTTTCCGTGGTCAATCTCGATGATCTGCGGGTAAGTGTCATCAGAAGTTACGGCTGTCACGGTGCCGTTGCCGGCAGCTACCACATCACATCCGGAATAAGTGGTAATGGAGAGATAGGGCTGTTCCTGAGAGTATTCTGATTTTAAAACGCTTGCTCCGGAGGAAGGATAGCGGCTTGGATAGGCAGGATCAGCCTCTGGTTCCTCTGGCTCCTGAGTGGCCGCTTCAGCAGCAGCAACTGCTTCGGCAGCGGCGGCTTTGGCTTCTTCCGCTTCTTGTTTTAAGGCATCATTTTCTGCTGTGATGGTCTGTTTTTCACTTTCAAGCGTCTCTTTTTCGGTTGTCATTTGTGCGATCAATTGTTCTTTTTCAGACAACTGCGTCCGTAGAGTAGTCTGCACTTTCTGGCTGGAGATTGCTGCATAGGTCATGCATCCTGCTGCAATGCAGAGGATGAGAAGCAGTAGGCCTGCCAGGCGAAGCGCAGAGAGTGAGACATGATATTGCTTGCTGCTCCTGTCCGTATTGGAGATCAGGAGTACGGAAAAAGATTCCTTGCGCTTATGTCTCTGATTTTTCATCCTAAAACCTCCTGCATTCTGGGGATTTTAAATTGCCGGCTTCCCGCAGAGGCAGAAAGCCGGTTTCTCGATGACTGAATTACAGATCCAGTTTGGCCAGTAAGGAGCCAAGATTGGTAGAGATATTCTCACTCTTGGGGAGCTTGTAATCTCTGTCGTTATGGTGCTCTTCGGAAGATTTTTCCAAAAGTGCTTTCATGCTCAGAGACAGTTTGCCATCTTTGATAGCGATCAGCTTTACTTTTACGGTCTCGCCTTCTTTTAATACCTTAGCCGGGACTTCTACGCGCTTGTCAGAGATCTGAGACACATGCACCAGACCAGACAGCCCGTTTTCCAGACGGATAAATGCGCCGTAATCTTTTAAGGACTCGACGGTTCCTTCCATCACATCACCGATCTTTAACTGCTCCATAGCTTCCTGACGTTTTCTGTTGGCTTCTGCGCGTGCTTCGTCTCTTAAGATCTCTCTGGCAGAGAGTACAAGTCTCTTTTTCTCCGGATCAGCGGTGATCACGCGTACCTTGATCTTTTTATTCAGCCATTCGTTCAGATCTTCCACATGTTCCAGTGCCAGACGGGAAGCCGGGATAAAGCCGCGGATACCCTCTACATAAGCGATCACGCCGGAATTTACGATGCCGCCGATCTTAACCGTCAGCTCGGTCTTTTCTTCTAAGTAGCCTTTCAGGGTCGCCCAGACAGGATCCATCTCCTCGGCCTGTTCGGCACCTGCTTCCTCTGCTTCTTTATAAGAAGTCTCCAGTTCCTCTGATAAATCATCCATTGTCATTTTTTCTTCCATGTTTGTAAAATCTCCTCAATCAAAATATTTGTACATCCTGGCAACTGCCAATACTTCTATTATAGTGGGTAATGCAGATAAAAGCAAATAAAACTTCTGGTTTTTTAACGAAAATGTAACAATTCAGCCAACATCATTCGAGAAGACCAGTTTTGCAAATACATCTCCCCGTTCTTCAAAATTCCGGAAGATTCCATAGCTGGCAGCAGCCGGGGAAAGGACGCATGCCATGCCAGGAGGCGTGATCTCTTTGGCCAAGGAGACAGCTTCTTCTAAGGTATCCACTAAGTGCAGACGTTCTTTTTTTTGAAATCCTGGATAGCGCTCATGGATCTCTTCATAGATCCGCTTGCCGGTGGCAGCCATCAGGATAATATGCAGTACGTTGTCTCCGGAGAGAAACGTGATCAGTTCGTCATATTCAATCCCCCGGTCCATACCGCCGATCAGCACAGAACCCACCTTTGGGATACTTTTGAGTGCCTGGATCGTGGTGTCGCAGATGGTGGAGATGGAATCGTCGTAATAACGGACCTGATCCTGCTCCCCGATAAAGCTCAGGCGGTGGGGGAGGGGCTTGTAAGTCCGAAGGGCAGTATCAAATTCTTCATCTGACAAGCCGAGAAGATAACAGATGGCATAGTCAAAGGCGATGTCGAGATGATTGTGATGTCCTAAGAGATGGATCTCTTTGGTGGGAATCTGATAATCACCTTGCTCAAACCGGATCTTGGTGCCAGTAAGCACTACATCTGCGGTGGTAAAACGGTCGGATACGGTATACATATGAGCCTGGCAGAAACTTTTGTGCGGAAGAATGGAAAGTTCACACAATAAAAGGTCTCCTGGCTTCTGGTGCAGATAGATCTGCTGTTTGGAATGAATATATTTTTTCATGGTGCCGTAATGGTCGAGATGTTCTTCGTGAATATTTAAAAGCATCGCCACTTTTGGAGAGACATTTAGATACTCTAACTGGTGACAGGAGAGTTCGCAGATAATCCAGGTATCTGTGTGGATCTGCTCGATGATGTCAAAGGCAGGGATCCCGATATTGCCGGCCAATACCACATCCCGGCCGCTTTCCTTTAAGATATGATGCAAAAGGGTGGTGACTGTGCTCTTTCCTTTAGTGCCGGTGATGCCGATGATCTGCTCCCGATAGGCGGTCATAAAGATCTCCATCTGAGAGGTAAACCGGCAGTCATAGGCTTCGGGGGCTTGTGAGAGCACAATGCCAGGACTTTTAAAGACCAGGTCATAGGCATCTAAGGTATCCATATAGGCAGGGCCTGATAAAATCTTAACCGATGAATAAGCAGGGTCTAGTAAGACCGGGTTCTGGTCTGCGATGGTGACAGAGGCATAGCCTCCTGCCTGCAGGATTCTCTTAAGGCTTGTATGCCCTTCTCGGCCGTAGCCTAAGATCAGGACATGTTTGTTTAAAATCTCTTTTTTTAGTAGTTCTAACAAGGCAGTGTTCCTCCGTAACATTCTTTGGACAGGATCTGCAGAAATTCTTCGGTAAGCAGATGCTGTGGATCGTAATAATGCTCATAGTCGTGTCGATGAGGGAAGGAAACAGCGTACAGCGGCTGCTCTTGATACCAGGCAAGTAGCGCTGGAAGGGGTTCGCCGCGTGATGTTAGCTGCTCGATGCTCAGACAGATGGCAGCATTGACTTCACTTCGGCTGCCCACACATTCAAAAGGTTTTTCTTCCTGGATACCTGTTAATTTTTCAAAATCTGCCTGCATGGATCTGTCATCGGTCAGGTCTTTTCCAAAGATCTTGACAAGTTTTTGATGGCTTAAGAAGGGAGAGAGGATCAAATAGACAAACAGGCATTTGGGGCAGTGCCCGCACCAGATATCCTGCTTGCTCCCGACGTTGCAGCTGCGAAAGATCTCGTGATAGCAGGTGGCGCGGGAGAAATAACCGGCAATCTGAAATTCAGAGAGCGGGCGAAGCATACTGAAATAGTGGATGTTGCTATGAATATATTCTTTTTCGTAATTGTGAAAATCTTGTTCAAACTTAAAACTTTTGGAGTATTGGTGGTTGACCATGCTTCCGGATACGGTGCTTTCGTTGGCGCTGGATTCGTTGGACAGCGCGATATAGGGTAGGTCATGCAGATAGGCTGTGATCAGCGCAGAAAAGGCTACCAGCGCAGAAAAGGGGGTATGGCCGTTGAGATAGCCTTCTTTGTTCAGAGCCAGCATACGGGGGTCTAAGGAGCGTCTGGCATGGATCATATCTTCCATGGGAAGGCCGGAAGCTTCTACGGTCTTTCGGGTGGCGCCTCTGGCGTTGATGATATAGGTCTTTAGCGGGTGGTTGCTTTTTTTGAGCATCTCGATGGTGCAGGCAGAGTCTTTGCCTCCGCCTATGGGGATCAGGCAGCCTTTTTTTGAGAGGCAGGGGCGGTCTTCTCCGGTGAGAGCGGGCGCATCGGATGTAAGGGTCATAAAATCTGTGGGATCGGTGTCTATCTGGTTGGTGTAGAAAAATTCTCCGAGGCCTAGGTAGTAGAGGTCTTTCCACCAGAGGATCTGGGACTGGGAGAGGGGACCTGCGGATACGATGACTTTTTTGGGGCAGGCGATCTTCCAGTAGCTGATCAGTTCTACCATGCCGAGGGAGAAGAGCATGGTCTGGAGTGTTTTATTTTCCTTGATGTTGAGTGGTTTTGCGTCTTTTTTGGGAAAATGCCAGACGGGAGCGAAAGAGGAGAGGCCTGGGATCTCAAAATGGTAGGTGACGGTGAGGTCGTCGTTGGTGTCTTGGAGGGAATAAGATTGGTAGAGAAATAGCGGGAAGGATTCCCGGCAGGTGTTGTATGTTTTCATATGATGTGTACCCCTTTTGGTAGAATATTCATTTATTGCGTATTTTAGCACAGACGGGAGAAAAAAGAAAGGGGGGAGCGACGGGATTGGCGCAAAAGAGGGCACTGGCGTGGTTGGCATAGCAGGGCGCTGCGGGGGTGGGACAAATGTCTGCATAGAGTGTATCGGACAGTCGGCAATATTTGTATGCTCCAATCGGACACAGAAGTGTCCGCCTGGCTCATACAAATATCACCAACTGTCCGCTCCAATCTACACAGCACTATTTGTCCCACCCCCGCATCACCCTGTTATGCAACCAACGCCAGCGCCCTCTTTTGCGCAATCCCTGGGTATCGTAGGAGGGAGGGGCTTGCGGGGATGTGTTGGGGAGACGTGATTTTGGGGTCTCCGAAAAAGCTCTCGTCGGCATCTTTAGTTTTTCTCTGGGATATTGTGTATGCCAAGTTAGCCTGTGTCAGTCCAGCCCGGAAGGGGCAGAGGTTCCTGTAAGACCCATTGGGGGGCGCCGGCACTTAACGAGCGCAAGCGGAACGCGCAGTGCGAGTTTAGTACCGCTGCTGCCCCACATTAAGCGCGAGCGGGGTCTGAAAGGAACCTCTGCCCCTTCCGGGCGTCACTGTTAATAGATTTTCTTCGCATGCACAACAAACCTCTTCGTCCCACTTTTGGTGCAGGTGGACAGGGTAAGGATGGGATCTTCTTTGCTGACTTCTACACCAGTATCGTAGTTAGAGGCTTCTTTGAGGGAGTCTAAGAAGGTCTGGTAGGTGTCGTCTGCTTTGAAGCCGATGGTATACGTGATGTCGTCAGTGTTGGCTTCGTGGCAGGAGAAGATCTGGTAGCAGTGAGAAGCGTCCGCGGTATCCAGGTAGATGTAGGGGTGGGCTTCCCAGTAGGCTGCTTTGCTGTAATTTTTTAGTCCGGCAAACATGGAGCCGTCTTTCATGTTGTGGCCGTAGACGATGGTGTGCATATCGGAAAAATCCGATGCGTTGGCGGCTTCTAGAAAGACACTGCCGGATTTGTTCTTTTCTTTGCGGAAAGTGTGGGTGAGATAGTAGGTGTTGTCTGTGGTATGTACCATGGGATAGCTGATGGACGTGCCTGCGATCTCGATCCAGCCGATGGCGTCGGTATTGATCTCCTGTAAGGAGGCGAGGTCAATACGGGACATGGGAACGACAGTGCTGTCGCTTTCTTCGGATTCTTCTCCTTCTTCTGCTTGTGCCAGTGCGGGATCTTCCGGGGAGATAGGTTCTGCCAGCAGATATTGCCGCAGCTCGTCGTATTCTTTTTCGCCGGAATGGTATTCAAAAAAGATAGAGCCTAATTTGTAGAGGCTGAAACATAACAGGCAGATGCACAGCCCTAAGAAGATGCCCTGAAACAGCAGATGGACCTGGCGTTTGCGCTGGCCGGCAGCATTCATTTTACGCCGTTTTTTTGCTGTTTGCTGTGAGTTGTTTTTCTTTGTTGATTTTTTTCTTTGTTCTCTTGTATTCATAATCATCACCGGTTCTATTTTAACAGATTATGAGTAGAAATACCAGTAGGAAGTATAACAAATTGGCGTTTGCGCGTTGTTTTTTGCAGGAACTGTGTTATACTGGTAAAATAATGCCAGGGGCAAAAGGTTACGGATGATATGTGAAAATGGGAGAGGATAGAGAGGAGTTGTGACTTAGATGGAAGAACAGGAAAAGCAAAGACTTGCTATGCGGGTATCTACGGTCAGTATCGTGGTCAATCTGCTGCTGTCTGTGGGGAAATTGCTGGCGGGGATCTTAGGCAGGTCCGGAGCGATGGTCTCGGATGCGATACATTCGGCTTCGGATGTATTCAGTACGATTATTGTGATTGTTGGTGTGAAAGTATCCGGGAAAAAATCGGATACGAATCATCCTTATGGGCATGAGAGACTGGAGTGCGTTGCTTCTATTATATTGGCTACGATCTTGTTTGCTACAGGGGTTGGGATTGGCTTGGGCGGTATCCGTACGATTTTTTTGGGAAAATGGGAGAGTCTAAAGATTCCGGGGCTGATGGCGCTTATGGCGGCAGTGATTTCTGTGGTGGTGAAGGAATGGATGTACTGGTATACAAGGGCAGCGGCGAAAAAGTTAAATTCTGGCGCTATGATGGCGGATGCGTGGCATCATCGTTCGGATTCGCTGTCTTCTATCGGGGCATTTGTAGGTATTGCCGGTTCCCGGATGGGATTTTTGGTGCTGGATTCGGTGGCGAGTGTGGTGATCAGTATCTTTATCGGAAAAGCTGCCTATGAGATCTTTATGGATGCGGTTGATAAGATGGTAGACAGGGCTTGTGACCAGGGAACCAGAGAAGAGATAGAGAAGATTGCTTTGAAACAGCAGGGCGTGATGGGGATCGATCGCCTGCGCACCAGGCTGTTTGGCGCAAAGATGTATGTGGATATGGAGATTGCAGCGGATGGCAATCAGACGCTGTATGAGACTCATGAGATCGCTGAGCGGGTGCATGATGAGATCGAGGCTCATTTTCCAGAGGTAAAACACTGTATGGTTCATGTAAATCCGGCTGAGAAGTAGTGCCAAGGGTTAAAAAACAGCAATGGACCGAACAAGTCCAGGGAGGGAAATTGCGGAATTCAAATGGAGAATAGGCAGATGAATAGATGGCGGATGGCAGGAGTGTGTTTTTTATCGCTTCTGCTAGTTGTATTCTGGGTAGGAATCCGAGGCTTTCGCCCAGAGGCTGAATTGGAAGGGGAGCTTGTGATTACGGCGTTTGCGGTGGGAAAAGCCGACGCGCTGCTTGTGCAGACAGAGGAACAGGTGATAGTGGTGGATACGGGAGAGGAAGAGGATGGTCCCTATCTCGTACAGGAGCTTAGAAATCGCGGGATTCGTCAAGTGGATCTTTTGCTGGTGACGCATTTTGACAAAGATCATGTGGGAGGCGCCGCTTATCTGATGGATCATATGGAGGTGGCAGCGGTGCGGATACCGGACTATGAAGGAGACAGGCCGGAATATCAGGCATTTTTGGAGCGCCTTCAGGGGCATCCGGATGTGGAGAGATTGACAGATATTTATCAATATCATGCGGGAGATCTGGAGTGTACCGTGTATCCGGCAGAAGACCCAAAAGAGATCCAGAATACCGATGAGGAATATGACAATGATATGTCATTAGTGGCCAGTCTGACTTTTCAAGACAAACGATTTCTCTTTACCGGGGATATCGAGAAGACCAGAATTGCGCAGATGCTGACATCCGATGTGGACTGGCAGCACGACTGGATCAAGATGCCCCATCATGGCAGATACCAAAAAGCGCTGAAAGATCTCTTAGAAGCAGTGCAGCCTGAGAACGCCGTGATCTGCTGCTCTGAGGAGGAATACGCAGAGAAAAAGACGCTTCAACTGCTAAAAGAGCAGGGGGTGCGAGTATGGGATACTTCTAAAGGATGTGTGACCACCGTCTATAGACAGGGGGAGATCCAGGTAAAAGCTCTACTTAAATAAGGACTTGATTACATACACAATTACCCATATGAGTATAATAATTGGAATAAGAGATAGTAAAAAATCTATGATTGCGTTTATGATGAGGTATCTCATATTCCAGATGGTTAAGGCACAGACTATAATACCAATAATAACTAATATCCGAAAGACAGCTCCCCATTGGATATTGCTTATAAAGTTAAGTAGTGCTATGCGCCGATAGTTATTACGGATACGTTGCTGCAGGCGTTCCATGGATTGCAGCTCTGGATCTATAGAACCTGTACCCGGTGAGGGGACAGAGCCTTTAGTATGCACTACTGTTGGAATATCTTCCTCCGTTGTGGATGACTGGAATTGAGAAAAAAATCCACGGTTATTATCTGTTTCAGGGGAAGAGGACTGTCTTTGCGGCTGTGGTTCGGTTTGTGAGTGTTCTCTGTGGTATGATTTTCTTAGTGAAGCGATGATATCAGAATCCTCAACAGAAACTGAGTCGTTTGAGTTTTGATGAATGTCAGGATCATCTTTTAAGCGTGCCAATGTGTATCCGTCTTGTAGTAAAGACTGTTGAGAAATATTTTCTATGTGTATTTTTCCGCCACAGAAAGGACAATTCATTAATTTGTGCGAAAAAAATAATTGACAGTTATCACATAAAAAAGCCATTGTGAAATCCTCCTATATGATAAAGTGATCAATCAAGACTGGAACAGGATAGTTTTTGCCGTATAACAGGCAACCTGAATGTAAGCTGGTAAGTTCCTCTGGATCAACAGTTCGCTGGCTTATTTCCCGTTGTACTTTTCCGTGTCCATGGGAGCGAAAAATATGAAATGGTTCACGGTGATAATCGCTATGCCGTTCCTCAAGCCTTCGATAGTAATTTCCTATTCCATCAGAAAATGGCTGAGCTGCAATAACACTTGAGCATGAAAAAACAAACATTTCCTGCGTTTGTTCAAATAGGGCTGAAAGGTCATTATTGGTTGCGTCTTGCCTGATAATGCTGGATGTATTTTCAGCTAAGATGCCAGTATAGTACGGTAACATACTATGTTCAGAAAGAAATATATTTTTGAGCTTTTGACAATTATTTAAATCAATACCACTTTCTAACAACAGGTATGGGATTTGAGAATGATTAAGTTGTTGTAATTCAAGTGCAATATATTCTAAAATATCAGATCTTGATTCAGGAATATAAATGCTGATAAGATCTCTGTTTTTAACTGCGCTTATGATGCTGAGCCGGCTGTGCTTTGCGAATCCTTTCTGCGTCCAAAAAAAACTGCTGAGTGCTTTGGAAAATGAAAGTACCGTGTGATAAGCTTTTTGCTGTGCACCTTCAGCGGATAATCTTCCAGATAAGTCTTCAGATAACTCGGTCGGGAGATAGGACAGCACTTGCTGGAAGAGCGTAGCATAAGACATTTTTGTAAGCTCAAAAAGTAAATCCAGATTGTATGCATAATCACCGAATGGAACTGGATTCTTTTTAAATTGATAACTCATGACAGACAGATAATCAGATAAGATTGACCGCAAGGACTGAATCTCTGTGCTAGATGGTCTATCAGATCGAACAGGAGCCAATGCATCCAGCACAGCACTTTCTCCCAGACCATAAAAAGGGTCATAAAAGGATCGGATGTTGCCGCAGGAGTCAGCCGGATTTGCGATAAACATTTTAAAGCTGGCTTGAGCTAAGTCAGGACGCAACTGATACACTTGTCGAAGCTGATCCTCAAATTGAGGGTCGTTATGTAACAGTATCACTCCGATATTTCCACAAAAACCAGACATCTTGTAAATGCCAACCTGATTTCTCTGATATCTAAAACCACAAAATGCTGCAAAACTATTGCGATCTGAGAGGTTGACTGCATCTTGCAAAGACAGGCAAGACAAATGGTCAACTCTTCGGATATGATTGATATGTGCCACAAAATCACCACCTAAAATCTATCTTCTTCAAAATCGAAAAAAAATGGCGTCTCTTGAGAGGATAGCCCCACAATTGCCTGTCCCGGTTTTTGAAGTGTCTGTAAGTCCCAATGTTCTACAGTCCGTCCGTCACGGACATTGTCTACAGGTTCGTTGCTTTCTGTATGATATCTGTAGGAGCATAAATTAGGGCCAAATAGTTGAGAAATATATTCTCTGGATTCGAAGTCAGAGGTTTTTAGCGTTATGACAGAGCCGAATCCGCTTAAAATAACCTGACCTAATTCTTTTCCGTATATGGAGTATATTTGTCCGACATTTTGTATACCAGCTACAACAGATACTTTTTTGCTTCTGCCAAAATTCAAAGCGTCTTCAAGATGAGTCACTTTTGGAAGAAGCTTTAGTTCATCTAAGAAAATATGTGTGTGTCCATTAGAAGATTCGCCAAGTGCTTCTTTTAGTGCCAAATCCACCAATAATCGGTAAATGGGCGTCATTGTTTCCCCGATTGACAGATCATATAAAATGTATATTGCCCGTCCACCTTTATTTCGGATTGCTTTCCTGATGGAGAAGGATTCGTTTTTGGAGGACGGTTTTTTTAGGAATATACCTTGAAAACAATCATAGATCATACTTCTTAATTCTCCAAACACTCCGAGCGCCTGATTGCTCGAACCATCCCCGATATAGGATACAAGCCCCCTCATGTCAGGATAGATCTGAAAATACTTAGAAAATTCTTCCGGTGTTTTATTAAGTAAAAAGGATATGAAATCATAATTATTAAGCATATCATTCCATTGTGCTCTGTTATCTCTGTGCCTTCGTATAAAGTAAATCATCATATTGGCAAAGATGTCTCTGGCAGCATTGGCAAAAAAAGGCTGTGTTTTAGATCCCCTGTCTTTAAATAGAATACTTGCAAGTTCACGGGCATTTGCTTCATAATCAATAGGTTGATTCCCGTCGGCAAGGATTTCGTCAAAAATATTCCATATAGAACTGCGTTCTCTGAATCTGGGATCATTGCCTATGATGTAGTCTCCGTTTCTGTAAAAACCTCGATGGTTGATATAGTCACCTTTTGTGTCAAAGATGAAACTGATGCCATCAAAAGGTCTTAAATCATTCCAGTTTCGAATCTGTGCCACAATCTGATTTAACACATTGGTTTTTCCGCTTCCGGCACATCCCAATAATAAAATGTTCTTAAATATGGATACTTCATCAAAAGCAAAGGCATGTCCGGTGTTTTTGTCCCTGAATATAATGCGAGGTTCTTTCCCGGAAGGAATGTACAGGCTGCTGTCTACAGATGTTCCGTAGAGAATATGATCAATTGGTGCAGTCATTGTATGTTACCTCCCATCCATTAGTCCATTGACATTCCAGACGAATCTGAGTCCATCCCATCATCCGTGTATCCTCCCGATGACATATCTGGACTTGATTCCTGCGATATTCCATCATCAAGCACAGAAGAAGATGTAGCAGAAGTTTCTTCACTGTTTGAAAGATAAGAACTAATTCCATCATCGGCTGTTTGAAAAGCCTGAGTGCTTTCGATGGAGGAGGAATGATGAATACCATAGCTGTCGCAAAGGTTATTAATCGCTTGATAGCTGGGACTGGGATTATCTGGTGTGATTCCATTCTCTCTGTCTGAGATTACGCTTTGCAGGGTACTTTCAATATTGGGGTCATGATAATGCTGCATGGCATCCTGGAGTGCCGCCTGGAAGGAATCATTCTTTACAGATGCAAAATATTCGCTTCTGCCGGGATCATAGTTACCTGAGATGCGCTCGGTTTCTGAAAGGGCATTTAATGTACGGGACTGAGCAACCGCATAAGCCTCTTTCTCGATCCCCTGAATCCTGTACAAATCGCTGTCCATGTCAGGCGAGATATAGGTAGAGGGTATTTGGCCGCTTGCTTCCTGAATGCCATGTGTTCCTTCATGGTATACCGTATCTAATGTATTCCAGCCAGGTGCCAGGGCAGGAGTCTCTGCCTGGTGCATCTGTCCGGAGGAATCTTGATAAGAAGTAACAAATACTCCGTCCCGGACCAGGGATGTGTTTAAACAAATGGTATTGCTGTTTTGCCATCCATAAGAAGCGCCATTCATCTGCTCATGCGTCACTGTGCAGGCAGTCACATTGTGTTCGGCAGCATAGCGGTTTGCGATCTCCTGACAGGCATTGATACGCTCATCAAAACTTAACTGACTCCAGCTATTTGTAGAAAAAAGAGAGTGCAATTGGTTTTGCGTATATCTTTCAAATCCGGTTGGTTTCATGTGAAGCCTCCTTATCTGCGCAATATCAGAGCTTTGCCGTTCAGAGGATCTTTCATATAGGCATCCATAAGACTGAGTGCATACAGAAAACCACAATTATGACGAAGCGCTTTAATAAGAAGGACAGAAAACTCTCCGTGTTGAAAATCTTGTTCGATACCGCTTGTGAGATAGGTATTTAAGAGATCACTGAGTCTTTCATCCCAGAGAGACAGATATTCTGCTGCCTGTTTTTTGACAGCATCTAAAGTCCAGGATGGATTTTCAAGATGAAGGGCATCTTCAAATTGTTTTTTAGAAACATTATTAATCATAAAGCAAAACCTCCGTTATGGTTATGGAACATTTTCCTGCCTCTTTTTCGTTATCATAGCACACATTCCTTTCATTTTCAATTATAAATCTACATAAAATAACATAAAAATGCAGAAAACTTAATATTTAGAGATAAAACTTCATATTTCTGCAAAAAACTTCTTGTTTTCTCATTTTATGCGTGATATAATTTCCCTAGACAATCCAATATGACAAACAGACAGAGTGAGGTAGATGGAAAAAATGGATATTGGACAAGAGATTATTATATTAAGAGCCAAACATGGGTGGACACAACAGCAGTTTGCTCAAAAACTGAATACGACGCAGCGCACAGTGGCTGCCTGGGAATCCGGAGAATCCGTACCCAGAAAGACGATGAAGGTTCGGATAGCTCAAGTATTTGGATTGCCGGATCATCATTTTCTTTTAGAAGAAGCGGATGAGCAATACAAAGAGCCAGGTGATGACAATTCTGAGAACGTAGATAAGTTTGAAGAAACATTATTAAGAAATTTATTAGGGCTTTCCGCAGAGAAAAAAGCCAAATTACGAAAAGCATTTCAGGATATTATGGAAGCAACAGAAGAGAAGTAAGGAGGATTTGAGTTATGCAGCCAATTATAGGATTAGATTTTGGAAATTTTAATACCTTTGCGTGTTTTATTTCTGATTTCGACATTGGAACCAGGATGGGAGGGACAGTCCATGATCTGCTGCCTCCCAGACTGTCGGAAGGTATCCCAAGTATCTACTTTTATTCCGAAAAAGTAGGAGAAGTATTGGTGGGTGAAAATGCTAACAGAACCAGAGCGGTTCCTCTTCAAAACCGCCTGAGATATCTGAAGCGCCATCTCGGAGAGAGCACCGTTTTGGATGGAAGAACTATTTCTTATGATAAGGCTATCACGGAAGTGATTCAGCATTGTATCAGAAGCGCCAACAAACAGTTGCATGCTGGCTGGCAGATGCATACCAATCTGGTGTCCTTATCCTATCCTGCAACGTATACATTTGCACAGAGGCAGAGGCTGATTGAGTTGGTGGAAAAGGCTACTTTAGAAGACGGAACCAAAGTGAAAGTCTATGGAACCATCGCAGAACCGGCTGCCGCTGCCTTGGATTATCTTGCGGAATTTGTAAAGTCTGATAGAGATACTACGGTTCTTACTTACGATCTTGGCGGGGGCACTTTTGATCTTGGCCTTGTCTCTGTCTATCCCAAAGGAAGACAGGCGGAAGACGGACATACCTATTATTATGATATTATCAATACAAGAGGAATCGCGAAACTTGGAGGCGCTGAGTTTGATCAGGTGATGTTTGAATTAATGGTGAAAAAAGTGGATGTTTCTGATATAGTAGCTGCTACAAGAACTGCAGCGGCTTTGAGAAATCTGGCAGAGACTACAAAAGTGGAATTGAGTACATCCGAGGAGGAGATCCCTCAATTATATATTGGTGATGACTATGTTGATATACCAGTCACCCGAAAAGAATTTGAGGATGCTTCGAGGGAATTGCTTATGAAGACGATCGAGGAGACCAGGAAAATTCTGCAGGATCATCCCAATCAAAAACCTGAGATCATTCTGCTGACAGGCGGAGCAAGTCAGATGCCGATGGTAAAAAGGGAATTGGAAAGAGCCTTCCCGGAATATCAGGAAAAGATTATCTACTACAGACCAAGCAGAGCGATTGCTTATGGCGCAGCGAGATTTGGCACAACGGAAAAAAATACGGATCCGACTACTACCAAATCGATTGTTCAACAGCATGCGATGTATGATTTGGGGGTCAGATATTTTTATGATGAAGATGATTCGGAAGGATATATCACCGTATTTATAAAAGCTGGTACAGCAATCCCATATACCAGTACTTCTGTAAGATCTACGAAATTATCGGAAGGTCAATATTCCAGATTCAGAGTGTATGAGGCGAATAAACCGAACCCCGACCTGGAAGATGTAGAGAATGATTTCACTGAGATCATGGCAGTGGTAATTGATCATGGACGAAAGGTGCCCAAAGATCATCCGCATGAGTCAAGAATGAATATAGATAAAAACGGAGTGCTGATGATTGAAGCCAGAGATGCTTCCGTACCTGATATGCCATTTGAAAAGGCGAGCGTGAAACTGGAAAATTTAAGTTAAAGCAGGAGATGTTATGAATACGAATAAAGATGTGTTTGGTTGTGATATTGGAAATGGGTTTGGGTTTATCTCTGTACTTGGGGAAGTTGGGAATGATCCTACTCCGATGTTTCCGCCCAAATATAAGTTGGGTTCCATTGGGATGCCTACATCCGCATATATCACACCGCCAGATGGTGAGGTGATCGATGTCTTTGACGGAAGATCAGCATATGACAAGCACAGAAGAGAACCAGAAAAGTTTATTCATGCGGTGAAGACAAGACTAAAAGAAGGAACGGTTTCTATTCCGGGAATCCGTTATCCGGTCTCTTTGGATTCTGTATATGCAGCAGTGGCAAGAGATCTGATTCGGCTAGGAAATGAACAACGGAAAAACAGGGGAGAAGAGCCTGTCTATGAGATTGTATTTACGTTTCCGGCATCCTTCACGAATGATATCACGCTGTTAAACCGTATGCAAAAAAGTATCGAGAGCATTGAGCTGGACGGACATAGGATCAGAGTGGTTGGAAGATTGCCGGAACCGGCGGCAGTCGCAATCGATTACTTATATTATATGCAGCATATTGCTCCAACTGATGTCAGATGGGAGGAAGATTCCTATACGACTTTAGTATATGACTTGGGACATGGAACCTTTGATGCGGCGGTTGTTACGGCAAGAAGTAAGGGAGAACCTTATCAGCTACATGTGAATGAGGGGATTCCGGATATTGGCGGAAAAAATTTTGATGATATTCTCTATGACGAGATCTGCAGGATTCTGAAAACAGATTATGGTTATGTTCCGAAGAATTTTAATGCAAGAGAGAGCATCAGACTTGCTGCTGTAGAGATGAAACATGAACTTTCTGACGAAGAGACCAGCCGGCATGAGTTTACGTTATCCAATGGAGAGACAGCGTTAGTAGAGATTACAAGATCAAGATTTGAAGAAAAAAGCAGAGCGCTTGTAAACCAGACATTTGAACTTGTAGAACACGTGATGCAGCAGGCGAAAGAGGAGAACATCCCGATTGATGCGGTTGTGCTCTCAGGCGGTGCAAGTCAGATGCCGATGGTAGCATCCGGGCTGCATCAGCTTTTGAGCGAAGAGGATATTTTGGTTCGAATCTATCGTCCAAGCGTGGCAGTCTCTTATGGCGCTGCAAGGTATGCTTTTGGGCGGTCCGTATCGATGACTGTACCAGAACCAGACCCAATAAAGCCAACATGGCCGTCAAGACAATTGCCAAGGCGAATCTCCAGACAGACACCAGCTCCGATATTGGAAAAGTATACAGAATATAGTTATGGGATCTGGGTTCCGTCAGATAAAAAATTGTCTGGTGTTGTCAAAGTGTTGGTTCCAAGCAAAAAGAAACTGCCGGCTTTATCTGAAAGCATTATGTTGACTAGTGCAGATTCCTCTCTGCGTTTACGTTTATATCGATCAAAAGAAAAGTATGATGTCAGAGAGATCCTTGACCCGGAAGAACAATGCGAATCATTGATGTTTATTCCGTTTGAAGTGCCGGCACATATGGAATGTGAGATCAGAATAGAGATTCTGGAAGATTACAATGTGAAGGTGATCTGTAAACCGGAGCAAGGGGCTGTAATCGAACGAACTACGATGGATAACTTTTTAGAATACAGGCATTAAAAAGGGGGTTTTTTTATGGGGAATGATAGGCAAGTTATAAATGATGCATGGAACATATACCAAGCTGGCTACGGAAATTCCATGCTCGGTCGGATAGATGCGAAAACATATTTTACAAGACTGCGTGATGCGGTTGTTGAGGAATATAAAATACAAGGATTCTGTGAATTGATTAATATTCTGATTGAAAATAAAGTGCACTTAGAGGCAATTGCATATAGCAGTTTGAACGATGCAAATCAATTGCTCAGTGGATTGCCTAAAGCTGATTCAGAAAGATATATACCATATATCGTGATACCCGGATTAATACATAACCAGCAAATAGCTTGGAGTGACTGGTCTGCATATGAGCATCAAAATAGTTCTATATACAGTTTTCAAAATATCTATGTTGTGCTTTCTCGTACAAGAAAAGCAGGACAAAATTATCATGTAAACTTTTTGAAAAAAGAACAGCAGTCGAATGTGAGACAAGAAGAAACCAAAATCATGGAAGTACAAAGACAAGCTGAAACTGCCATAGAAGAAGCAAAAAGACAGGGAGAAATAATTGTAGCCGAAGCTCAAAAACAGGCGGAAGCAATGATCGAAGATGCGAAAATAAAAGCAGATAAGACTGTTGCGGGTGCAAAACTTGAAGCTGAAAAGATGAAATCAGAGGCACAGGCGAACTATCATAAGAATAATAGAACAGACACTGCCAGGACGCTATCGAAAGAGATGGTGCAGATGTTTTTGAAACAGGAGCGGGATGAGTTAAAAAAATCCATAGAAGATGACTTGAACGTGGCGTTGGATAAAAACAGAAAAGCGCTTGGACAAGCAGAAGCCATCCACAATGATTTGTGTGATAAAACCAATGACTTACAGGCAGCCTGGGTGAAGACACTGAGTACGGCGATTGAGGAGCTTTCCAGTATCAAAGAAGATTTTTATGGTCATCTTCACCGATGGCAGGTGTCACTGTATCCACATGAGTTGCGCCCGCTTGCCGAGCGCTATGTGGAACTATACCACATCGTGAATGTCGATAAACTGATCGCCGGAGAACTGCTCCAACTAGAATCAGATAAAAGTTCATCACCAACGATGGAAGGCCTGAAGAAACTCAACAAAACATTGACAACGTTCCTTCGCAAGTTTGAATTATCCTTAAATGGCTTGGATCTGTATGTATTCTATCCGGAAAGTGGCAGCAGGTTTGATGAAGTGTGGCATGTTCTGGAAGATGACAGTAATTTTGATGATACTAAAGATTATAAAATAAAAGGCTGTATGGTTCCAGGTGTGGCTAAGAAGATCAATGATTCCAGTGAAGATGACGTCGTCATTCAGGCTGTAGTTTCTGTATAGATGAGGTGTAACATATGGCGATTTCTCTTTTTGAAGCGATTAGTTTTTATGAGTATAGCAGAAATAAGGATAAAAAAGATCTTCCGTCTTTGCTGCATATGGTGATTTTTCATGCAGATGACTACTCTGTTGGCTTCTGTACATGCACAAAAGAGGGCCAGATCAAAACGGTCCGCATAAAGACACTGTCTGAAAAAGGTTCCTGCATGGATGATATCAACCAGTCATTTTGCAAGGTGACAAGACGACAAGACAGTATCAGTAATTGTATAAATACAAATATAGACGCTTTCAATAAAAAAATGAGGATGTATTATCAGTCAGAGAAGCAGATGAATCCTGGTTTTAAGGATACATTAGGCATAGATCTCGATTGTGCCGGATTTGATAAAATATTCACAACCGCATGCAGCAGATTAGAGAAACTATTGTCAGAACTGGACGATTTGTGGTCTGAAACCCAATTTGATGAAAGTGATTCCAGATTTATGATTGTAGGAAAAGCGGCATTGTATTATCCGATTACGTATTGTATCAAAGATTTTCTGACTTTTGATCCATTTTTAGCGGATGATCGTTTTGTGAGCGACAACTATTCGGATCAGGCGGATGAGATTGCATCGATAGGTGAACAAGCATACAACAAAGAAATAGAATCAAAGCAAAATATTTTTATAAAACTTGTGAAAGCTGATGGAGCAAAAGAAAAAGAAAAAATTCCTGTTTTGGATGAAGCGGCTAAGATTGAGGAACTAAAGTATTTGGAGCCGATTTTGGTCGCTGCTGGTGAACCGTTGGAGTTTGAGATCCATTTGAAAAAAAAACTTATAGATCTTCCATATTCGTTGGAAGCGCTTGAGTGCGATGTCATTGAGATTGGAGCTTTTGTTGTGAACAGAAAACCTGTGATACGGATTAGAAGATATCATCATCCGACACGGATATACGATATTCCTGTTGTCTGATGTATGGAGGGGATTATGCAAAACACAGATAAACGGAAATTAAAAAGACAGATAGAACAAGAGGCAAAACAGATTGAAAAGCTGGATGGAACAGATTTGGCAGTATCGCTGCTTTCTACATGTAATGCACTGTTAAAGATGGCTGAACGCGTATTTCCCAGTGAGGGCAATGACGGGATCACGGACGAGGTTTACGCAAATTATCTAAGTTTTGCTGTCAGAGTGAATCGATTCTATGAGTTTCATGCGGATTCAAATGAAAACAGTGACGAGACGATTCGTGGGGAACTGCAGGAGATCTTGAGCAAGATACAGGGAAAGAAAGATCACGCTTCATCGCTGCAATCGCAGTATGAAGAAGCAGTCGCAACGAATAAAGAATTGCAAATACGAATCGAACATCTAAGAAAAGGATTAAAAGAGCAAAAAACCATCAAAGAAGGTCTGGATAAGATGCTCAAAGAGTGCAGACCGGAAATGATAGAAGAACAAAAGTGCAGTAACGATCAATTGTTCCAGACGTTGTCCGCTCAGAAAGAGAAGCTTCGGACGTTAAAAGAGCAATATCAAAAGCTGGAAGAAGAGAAAGATGAAGTAACGAAAGAGATTAGCCATACAAAGAAAGCGATTGCGGATATTCCAGAAGAGATCGTTCAGCTAAAGGACAACTATAAAGAATTAGAAAAAGTACTTTTAGAGCTACAAAACGCCGAGACAGAATATAGTCCGGAAAAACAAAAAAACCTTCAGAATAGGATAGATGAGCTGATACCTGTCGTAGAAGAAAATAAGGTCGCGACTGAGATACTCACCAACAGATGGGAAAGCCTGAATCAACAGAACACCATATATGACGAAGAAAGACATACACTGACCACGAATCTGACAGATCTGATCACATCATCACTGGATGAATTAAAGATGTATATAAAGAATCAGGAGGAATTTCTTGACCATACGGAAAGCACAGCCAATCAGCTTGCAGAGAATTTGATGAAGTGTCAGAGCAGGCATAAAGAATACAGTAACTGGTATGACGCGGTAGAATCTCCATTGGAAGCAATGATCAAAGGCTTGGAACATCCGGAAAATGTTGACTTAAAGAGAACATTAGATGTAGGACAAGTTCCAGGCATAAAGAAAAAACTAGAGGATACACGTCAGAATTTACGTGATATTGACAATATTTTAACAAGATGTGCAGATGCAGCACAGAAAGATCTTCAGCGTGTAAGACGCAGAGCAAGGCAATGACGTGGGAGGCTAGATGAGGGATTTTATCTATGTTTATATGAAAGAACCTGCAGTTCATGTACTAGGGCCAGGTACAAGGTATGTTCTGTGGGTGCAGGGATGTATGCAGAATTGCTTGGGGTGCATTGCAGAGAGTGCAAAGAATATGGAGATGGGTATACCTATAAAGATCGATGCATTGGCATATGAGATTGTGCTTTCAAAAGCGGATGGTATCACGATAAGCGGAGGCGAACCGTTTCTTCAGGCAGAGGAATTATCTGATTTATTAAGCAGAATCCGAGCAAAAAGAGATATGGGTGTGATTGTGTATACCGGATATCAATATGAAGATTTATTGAAGGATGATGCAGCTAAAAAATTGATATCCAACATAGATCTATTGATAGATGGCCCCTATATAAAAGAACTTGACGACAGCAAGGGTCTGCGTGGCTCCTCTAATCAAAGAACTTTATTTTTGACAGACAGATATAAGGTCTATGAGAATGCATATGGCTCAGAAGGCAGAGAACATGAAACTTTTTATCATGGAATCTATGTTCATGAAATAGGGATTCCCAATAATAAGTCCATAGGAGAGAAAAAATATGAGTGGCAGAAAGACTACATATACAACAATATCTGATAATGAACTGAGAGATCTAAGGAACAGAGCTGCACGGGCCACGAGTCTTCAGGAGAGCAACCGGCTTTTGAATCAACTGAGTGCAAAAAATGAAGCAGCCCTGGCAGAATACAGAAACCAAGCACGCACCATGAATCGTCATCTGGATCATTTGAATCAGCGATTGGAGGAACAAGGAGCGGCAGCGACCAGAGAGGCACAGGCATTGCGTGCGCAATTACAGCAAACCATAAAAGACAGTAATATAAGATTTCAGGAACTGTCACAGGAAAATGAAGAGCGTGTGCGGGAGATGCACCAGAATTTTACAAGTGAGCTCTCAAGAACAAGATCCGAATTTTCGAATGCTTTAGATCAGACAAGAGAGGATGTGGCAAATGCCATCAACACAAACAATCGAAGGATTGAAGAGGCAATGCGTCAGAATAATCAGAGACTTGAGGGAGAAATGCATGCGCTGGAAGAACAGGTAGAGTCTGAATTACAAAGTGTTCACGACCGACTGGACCATATGGATTCGGCCATTCAGGCTACTGCCCGCAATCATGGAACTCTGCTGGAGATGGCGCGTGAATATGAGAGAATGACACAGATGCTGCTGGAAGAAATACAAGAGAATTATCGTGTGGAGCTTTTATGTCCTGGAAGATTAAAACCAGTGACAGATGCCAGTGATTCCGCACGAAGAGAGATCCAAGATGCATCTAATATTCCTGAGAATTCAGCGACGGCCCGCCGCGAAGCAAGATCTGCTCTTGAGGAGGCATACAGGCTTTATCAGGATGCAGTAAGTGCAGAACAAAGATGGCAGCTTCGACTAGAAGCAACAAGACAGATGATTGGTGCTGCAACAGCACAATTAGAAGCAAGCAGAAGATTTGCATTGCCGGAGGAACCAGACGCCGCGGTTGATGTTGACTGTTGGAGTGCAGGGGATTTATCTGCAATAGAATCTCGTTTAGAATCTCTGGAAGAACAGCTAGAACGGCCGGAGGAGTTAGCGTTTTCTGATTTGGATGGAATCCAGTCTGCGGGTCTTCAAATCAGTCGTGAGATTGACGATACTTCGATGTTTGCAGTGGAAGCTTTTTATGCAAGTCAGGACAGAGGCGAGATTGCACAGGATATTGCAGATCAGTTAGGTGAGATGGGGCTTTCTGTCATGGATCATAGTTATCAGGGGAATGATCAGCGGTCTGCGCATAGGTTACATTTGAGAAATCCTGTAACCCGTTTTGAAATTGTCATTACCCAGACCCCTGTTGTTCAGGAAAATGGATCCATTGGGAACCAATTGGAATCTGATATTATAGAGTACGGAAGTCTAAATGAAGAACATGGTGATGAAATTGCGAGGGATCTCTTGTCATCTCTGTCAGGGCTTGGTCTGGAACAATCTGAGGTGTGTACTGTACCTGGTTTTGAGAATACTGCATCAAATAGAACAGAAGTAACCAATATACAACAGTGGAGAACAGAACGCTCTTTTGAAGTCATCAAACCAGATCATAATGCCAGAGGAGTGGTATAAAGTGGCAACTCGTTAGTTAGGGGAAGGTATTGATATGCTCGGAAGGAATCATTCCTATTTTGATAAAGAACTTTGCCTGGATGGGCATTACATAGTTACTGGATACACAAACGATCAGTTTTGCAATGATATGCTTCAACTGTCGGACGTAAAATATGAAATTCATCATTATTTACGTTATGAACAGGGATTTTCTGCTGTTTTCTTTTTGGACAGCATCAATATGTTATTTTGCTATGATCAGGCGTCATATGATATATTACGCGGAAATGATACAGGAAATATTACAGTTCTGCCCTCAGATACTTCTTCTGGCAGCATTGTGGCAACAGCTCCATTAGGACACAGGAGAAGAAACAGAAACACGAATGTGCAGCAAGCGGGTGTGACAGGAGATGACAGAACTCCGATACAAGAAAATAACAGCCCGCTGCATATGGGCAGACAGGCGATCAGAATAAGTTGGGAGCAAGTAACTTCATTATTAAGATTTTCACGTTATCGTTGCGCTCTTGTACTTAGCAATGTGGATTCTTTAATCAGTTCCATGGGTGTTCAGGAGATGGCAATCCTGGAAGAACTGCAATCCTATCATAGCACAAACCAGAGTATTGTGATTTACATGTTTAGGGAGACATCGATATCTACCTTGGCTGACAGTGTGAATCAAAGCCTTGGCGGAGCAACCAATCAATGGTCACGATTTGTTCAAAACGTTTTGCTGAACCGTATAGAGACAGGATCTCCTGAAACGAACAGGGTAATTTCTCTTAGAACGCCTAACAGTGCTGAAATTATGAATTTATTAAATTATATGCGTTTTCGTTCAGAGGGCAGGTTACAGATCGCGGTTAAGGATATGCGTAAATTATCAGACGAATTAGCCGCCTCGTGTGCACGCCAGAAATGGGGGTTAAGGAATCTGCTGACACGATTAGACCGTTGTGTGTCTGAAGATCCACAAAGAGAACTTTCAGCAGAAAATTGGAGAGAATTTACTGGTGAAGCCAGGTATCTCGCTCCAATGGAGCAGCTAAATCGTTTGATTGGATTGAATGATAAGCAAGATGATAAGGGGAAAGTAATTCAAAAAGGAGTAAAAACTTACATCAGAGAATGGTATGTATCAAAACTAAGGCAACTGCAATCCGGCAATCGAGAGCCAATAAGTTACAGCCGTTTTACTCCACTGTCCAATACGCAGGCTGTTCGCGGACATGCATTGAATATGCGATTAAAGGGAAATTCGGGAACTGGAAAAACAACGATTGCCAGATTGATGGGAATGTTGTATTATCAATTATCATTACTCCCGCAGGGACAATTGGTGGAGTGTTCAGCATCTGACCTGATCTCTCAAAATGTGGGCGGGACAGCTGGACTTGTAAGAAACAGAGTACAGGAAGCCATGGGCGGTGTCCTGTTTATTGACGAAGCATATGCATTGGCAACAAATCCACATGGAATAGAAGCTATTAATCAGTTGGTGAATGATTTATCTACCTATGAAGGACAGTTTGCGGTAGTTCTTGCAGGCTATCCGGCAGAGATCGATCGGCTGATGAGAGAAAACGATGGACTGGCAAGGAGATTTCCTAATGAATATATCTTAGAAGACTATTCCGCAGAAGAAATGCAGCAGATCTTAGAGCTGATGGTTCGGGAAGATCCTGAAGATGTCATTATAGGAGAGGAACTTGAAGAACTGCTGCCCAATTTTTGTGAAGCGTGGGTCGGGGGAAAGACGAGAGGATGGGGAAATGCCGGAGAAGCAGAGACTTTATTAACAGCAATGAAAAAGCGTTGCAGTGTAAGAATGATCACGGAGGGAAAGGAAAGCAAAAGACTTGAACTAAGTCCTGCTGATATTCCAGAAAATCTTCAGCATTGTCTGGATCCAAGAAGTCAAAATATAGATGAAGCTATCGCTGAGATAGACAAGATGATTGGCCTTACAAATGTAAAGAAGTTTTTAAAAAACTTAAGCAGAAATATTCTCTGGGGAGTCGAAGAACCAGCTCCTGGAAATTATATTTTTTCCGGGGCGCCGGGAACCGGAAAGACAACAGTGGCACGCCGAATGGGTGAAATATTAGGACACTTAGGAGTTTTGCGCAGAAAAGTCAATAATGTCATTGAATGTAGAGCCGCTGATCTTTTGAATGGAAGTGTTCACTTGACAGAGATTGTAGAAGATGCACGCGGAGGAATCCTTTTTCTTGATGAAGCGCATCAACTGGAACAAAATGAAAACGGACATTCTATCATTCGGGAATTGGTTCCACTGATTGAGGATCCAGAGATCCATGCAGATACTTGCTTTATCTGTGCCGGATATCCGGCAGAAATGAAAAGATTTTTAACAGTAGATCAAGGACTATCCAGAAGATTCCCAATTAACCACAGAATACGATTTGATGATTATACTGCTTCGGAACTTGTACAGATTCTGGAAGTGATGGCGGCGGAGAGAGGAGAGAGAACCGATGGTCCTGAATTTCAGGCGTATCGATTAAGAAGTAAAGTTGCTTTGGAACACTATCTTGAGCATAAGCCGTTGCATTTTGGAAATGGGGGATTTATCAGAGATGTGTATCTTCCAGAATCCATTGCTGCGCGTACGAAAAGACTGAATAGAAAATATATGGGAGACGAAAACAGTATCATATCGAAAGAGCAGGTCGAAAAAGTGGATGTTCTTGAAAGAAAAACATTGACGGAAGAGGACATTCCTGAATCGTTTCTGCAGTTTGCTGGTCCGGTAGGAAGAGTGCCAAAAGGTGAGAGAAATACCAAGACATTATTATCTGAGCTATATGGAAAATCAGAATTAGTTGAGTATATAGAATCGTTATTTGTTCAGGGTGAAGAGGATGTGTTTTTTGACGGCAAAACAGATGTGGGAATGCATTATTCGATTGCAGGTCCAGAAGGCTCAGGGAGACATACTTCGATCAGAACAATGGCATTTGCCAGAAAAGAGCTTGGGTTTCTTGAGAAAGACGATGTTATATTTGCAGGAAAAGCAGATCTTGAAGCAGGATATGTTGGACAGACTGCTGCTAAAACGCAAAATATCATTGAGCAGGCGGTTGGAGGAACGCTGGTTATCACTTACCCAAGTACGATGCTGCCTAAAAATGCAAATGATAACACATTCGGACCAGAAGCACTTGGCGTGATTGTCAGCGCTATGGGTGAACATTTCAGTGATCTTTGCGTCGTTTTTCTGGATACTGTAGATGGGATGGAAGAGTTTCTGAAAATGTTTCCGTCTGTCAGAAGTCATTTGAGCAGACAATTTGTCTTTGATGATCTTGGCTATGAGGACATGTTTCATATCTTTGATTTGAAAACCAGAGACAGTATGGAATTTGAGGATGATGTAAAAAATCTTTTGCCAGATATTTTTTTGAATTGGGTAAGTGACAAAGGCGGATTAGGTGATGCTGTTTTATCCTGGGGGAATGGGAAAGAAATCGAGCAGTTGATTAGCGAACTGATTCAAAACTGGAAGAGAGAGAAAGGAACCATTTTCACAAGTGAAATTATGGATCATGGTTCAGCTTATACATTGAAAAAAAGATTCATTACTCGAACTATGTTTCCTAAAAATATGGAAAAGTATATGGTCTCTAACCGGATCCTATCGGAACATGCATTGCAGGAGCTTGAAGCAATGACTGGGCTGAAACGGGTGAAAGATTCTATTCATGTGATCGAAAGAAGATTGCGAAGGATGCCAAATGGAACGGTAAATCCGGGTCTTTATTGCTATATTGGAAATCCTGGAGTGGGAAAGACAACCATTGCAAGACTGATGGGAGGAATCCTAAAAGCCACAGGGACTCTTTCTCAAGGGCATGTTATTATAAGAACTGCCCGTCAAATGTGCGATCATGTGAATGAGTTTGACCAAATCATAAAGCTTGCAAAAAATGGGATTCTGTTTATCGATGAAGCGCATCAATTGGCAGAAACAATAAATGGCAGAACAGTTATAAAAAAACTTCTTACGGTTCTTGAAGACACAGAGATTATAAAAGATACTTGTATCATTCTTGCGGGATATCCCAGAGATATGGCTGTATTATTTGAAGCTGACAGCGGATTGGCCAGCAGATTTGGAACGGCCAATAGTGTGATTCAATTTGATGATTATACACCAGAAGAACTCGTTGAAATTCTTGATCATATGGCGTTAAATGCAAATTCTGTCCTTCAAATTGGTACACCTTATCCACTGAGATTGAGTGATGGATACAGAAAGCGATCATTGGAACTATTTCACAGGATCGTTAAAGGCGGCAATTCTGACTTTGGTAACGCAAGATTTGTCAGAAATTATTTACATGATTCGGTTGACGAATTGCTTGAACGGCTGGATTTGGAATATGGAATCGAAGGGAAGGCTCCTATGGATGTGGCAGATTATCTGACGGAACAAGACATTCCCAAAAAGTTCAGAAGTATTGTGAGCAGAAAGAGAAGAAGGGCTGTGATTCCTGAAGCTGATATGATATTCGCTTGTGAGAATAAGATTACAGATAATAATCTGGCGGAAAAGGTTCATGAATATTCACAGAGCATTGTTCTTTTGGAAATATACAGTAAAGGGATTAAGCAGGGAGAAGGAACAGGAAGTATTGTTACCACAACCGGGCATATTTTAACTTGTGCACATGTTATCAAAGGAGCAGACCGAATAAGGGCGCGAATATATAATCCTGGTATGGCAGGTGGAGATTACAGATGGTTTGAGTGTGAAATACTGGACCCTGTATTTGGCGATTGCGATATGGCTGTGATACAGATGAAAGGAATTAATTTTAAGCCTGTTACATTACGGCCTGCCGATATAGAGATCCAGTCAGGTGAAGAAACTTTGCTGATTGGGTTTCCATTAGGGGCAATACTCACCGGCAATCGTGTGGAAGATCTTGCTGCAAGTCATTTTAGTGGACGAATAGCATCTGTTCAGAGCGTGGAGGACATTACACGCTATTACATTGATACAACAGGATTACATGGAAACTCTGGAAGCCCTGTGATATCAAAAAGTGACGGATGTATGATTGGTGTTTTCTCAGGCTCTATCATACCATGCAAAGATGGCAGTCTTGATGAGCTGAATTTCTTTTATCCGATCCGTTATTTTTGGGATAAATATGTCATGAAAGGATAATATAAGATGGTTGACTGTGAGGTGAAATATAATGGAAATGATTTGTCCTGTATGTGGCTGTAAATCTCCTGCTTTGAAGCTATCTGATATTTCTTGTAATCAATGTGGCTTTGCATATGCATATATGAATTATTTTTCTGGAGACATAAGTCTGTCATTGTGGAAAACTAAGATTGAAAAAATGAGAGAAAAGTTAAGGATGGATAAGATGTCTTTGTTTTCTCAAAAAAATCTCTTTTTTTTAAGTGGAGATCAAGTGGCTTATTATGCTCCTGATGAGAAGAAACTTTTGATTTTTGCTTCGGATGGTTCTGTAGAGGAAAAAAAGAATGTCATTCAATATAGCAGAAGTGAAAGAAACTCGGCAATTCTTTTTAGCAGCGGGAAAATAAAAGCTCAGGGAGACAACAACTATGGTCAGTGCAATGTACAAGGAACAGCATCTGTTTCTTTCCTATTATGTGCGCCCAATTGTATTTATGTGGTTGGAGAGGATGGGCGTATTGCTATATCAGGTGCAGTGCTTGACCCTCAGATTAAAACCTGGACGGATATTACTGCTTTAGCATGTGGTTCCTTTCATGTGTTGGGACTTACAAAAGACAAAAGAGTTAAAATAGCTGGTGAAATGATTGAGCAGTCCGTTGTCGATCAGGTGGCTGGCTGGAAAGATGTAAGAGCAATATGTGCTTCTACGGATTGCAGTATCGCTCTGTTTGAAGACGGAACAGTCTCTTTTGCCGGAAGAAAAAATGATCCAAGAAGTGATGTGGAAAACTGGAAAGATATAGTATCTGTGAAGGCAGACAGCTCTTACGCGGTTGGACTTACAAGAGAAGGAGATGTGAAATTAGCAGGAACGTGTAAGCCATTTTTAGATATGAATCGCTCATCTGCTGCTAACTGGAAAGATGTCATTGCGATCACTTGCAGCAGGTCAAGTATAGCAGCAATTTTTGCTGATGGGTCTTTGAAAATTGTTGGTAATTTTTCAGGAGATATAGATACTATTTGCAAACAGTGGAAAGATAAAGTTAAGATATAGATCCTGCAAAAAGCAGTTGCAATTTTTCCCATATGGTTTTATAATAAAAACGTCAAGGGGAGCTGATAAAAGAGTCGGCTGAGAGGAAACTGATCTTGTTTCGACCCATAACCTGATTTGGATAATGCCAACGTAGGGACAGATACCAGAAGTGTAGAGGACTGTCGTATATTGCGGCAGTCTTTTTTCGTGACAATAGGTTTGCTGGAGAAGCCTGCATTCTATTGTCTGTCCGCAATATGAATAGATTGGCAAATATTGGAGAGGAGAGATTTTATGAGACAACAGGAAACGACGAAAAAGCTGGCTTTGGCTGGCGTACTGACTGCAGTGGCGGTGGCAGGAAGTCTGCTGAGTATACCAGTGGCAGGGAGTAAATGTGCTCCGATACAGCATATGGTAAATATTCTTGCAGCGGTTTTCCTTGGACCCTGGTGGGGATTTTGCATTGCTTTTTGTGCCAGTCTTCTGCGGAATCTGATGGGAATTGGCAGTTTGATGGCATTTCCCGGAAGTATGGCAGGTGCTCTGTGCTGCGGGATGGTCTATGCAGCTACGAAAAAGCTGACCATGACCTGTACAGCGGAGAGCCTGGGAACGGGTGTTCTAGGAGGGCTTTTGGCCTATCCGGTGGCAAAGCTTTTGATGGGGGTAAATCCAGCGGGGCTGTTTGTCTATATCATGCCTTTTATGATCTCGACGGTGGCGGGCAGCATCTTGGCTTATGGACTGGTGACGATGTTAGAAAAGAGCAGAGTCTTAGAACCATTTAAGAGAGTGAGATAGAGTATGGTCAAGGATGTATGGATTCAGCAATTACATAAGACAGCGCCAAGAGTGCACTGTCTGACTAATCCAGTGTCCATGAGGGAAGTGGCTAATGTGCTGTTGGCAGCAGGCGGAAGCGCGATTATGGGAGAGGACCAGTTAGAAGTGCAGGAGTTGACTGCCTTTTGTCAGGCGACGCTTCTCAACACAGGAGTGCCCAATGAGGAGAAACTCTGTGCCTGCATGATCGCCGGGATCAAAGCCAATGAGTTAGAGCATCCGGTGGTGTTAGACCCGGTAGGAGTGGGAGCGAGTCAATTTCGCAGCAGAACGATGAGGGTGATGCTGGATAAAGTGGAGCCTTCCATTATACGGTGTAATCAAGAAGAAGCCTGCGCGCTCTTAAATATGGAAAGAACGAGTCAGGGCGGTGTGGACAGCAGCATGGTGCTGGGAGAAAAAGTACAGTTAAAAATAGCAGAGATGCTGGCACAGACATATGGATGTACGGCATTGATCAGTGGAGAAGTAGATGCCGTATCGGACGGAGAGCGTTCCATCTTTTTGACAGGCGGAGACGCAAGGATCACTCGTATAACCGGCAGCGGATGTATGCTTTCAGCGCTGTGCGCGTTATTTAGCGGAACAGGCCTAGCGCCCTATGAAGCCGCCTGCGCAGCCGGAAGTATCTGGAAAGAGAGTGCTTATCGGGCGGGTATCCTGACAGACCGGACGCAAAAAGGGATTGGGAGTTTCTATGTCCATCTTTTTGACGCACTCGATGGACTCTGCCATGGTACTAGGAGGACAGATGCAAAACTTTCGTAAAAATTACTTAAAACTATATGCAGTTACAGACCGAAGCTGGCTGAAGCCGGGGGAGCGTCTGGCGGATGTGGTGGAAGAGCTGCTGAAAGCAGGCGTTAGCTGCGTACAGTTAAGGGAAAAAGAAGCAGATGATGCGACGATCTTACAGGAAGCCACAGAGCTAAAAGCGGTATGCAGCCGCTATAGGGTTCCATTGATTATTAACGACCGCCCGGACCTTGTGAAGATGGCGGGAGCGGACGGCGTACATGTGGGATTGTCTGATATAGGAATCGAAAAGGCCCGTCAGATGTTAGGAGACGGCTATCTGATCGGAGGCAGCGCACACAATGTGGAAGAAGCCCTGGCGGCACAAAAAAGCGGGGCGGATTATATTGGATGTGGTGCAGTATTTGGAAGTACGACCAAAACGGATACCGCAACGTTGTCCACGGAGGTGTTACAGAGTATCTGCCAGTCTGTAACCATACCAGTGGTTGCCATTGGCGGGATTCATTCGGGAAATATTGGGGCACTGTCCGGGACAGGTATCGACGGTGTGGCGGTGATCAGCGCTTTGTTTGGAGCTGAGGACAAGACAAGAGCCGTCCGGAACCTGTTGCATCGGGTGGATGCTCTCAAAGTACATACGGCACTTACCATTGCGGGAAGTGATTCCAGCGGAGGAGCCGGTATCCAGGCAGACATTAAGACGATGACTGTCCACGGCGTCTATGCCATGAGTGCTGTCACAGCTCTGACCGCACAGAATACGACCGGTATCTATGGAATCGAGGAAGTAAGTCCGGATTTTTTGGAGAAACAGTTGGATGGTATTTTTACTGATATCGCTGTGGATGCCGTGAAGATCGGGATGCTCCCTAATGTGGAATTGATCAAAGTGACAGCCCGAAAGCTTCGGCAGTATCAGGCCAGACATGTGGTGTTAGATCCGGTGATGGTCTCTACAAGTGGTTCTGAACTGATGCAGGAAGAGGCCATCCAGGCGATGCAGAAGGAATTATTTCCTCTGGCAGAACTGATCACTCCGAATATACCGGAGACTGAGGTGCTGACAGCAAGAAAGATCGAAGATGAGGCGGATATGGAACAGGCGGCGCGGCTTTTATATGAGCGATTTCACTGTGCGGTGCTCTGCAAAGGAGGGCATCGGGCAGGCGATGCCAATGATCTGTTGTATGGATCAGAGGAACCTGTCTGGTTCAGAGGAGAGCGGATTGACAATCCCAATACACATGGGACAGGATGCACGTTGTCGAGTGCGATAGCGTGCAATCTCGCCAAGGGGTATGGGTTGGCGGAGTCTGTACAAAAGGCCAAAGAGTATTTGGCCGGGGTATTGCGGATACCGCTTTCCTTGGGACGCGGAACAGGGCCTTTGTATCATAGTGGAGGAATGTTTAGATGAGAGAATATACGACACAGATGGATGCGGCGAGGAAGGGGATTGTGACCTCGCAGATGGAGACAGTGGCCAAGAAGGAACAGATGCCAGTGGAGCAGCTACAGAAACTGGTGGCAGAGGGGAAAGTGGCGATCTGTGCCAATAAAAGGCATACTTGTCTGGACCCGGAAGGGGTGGGGAGTATGCTGCGTACAAAGATCAATGTGAATCTTGGAGTCTCTAGGGACTGTAAGGACTATGAGATGGAGATGGAAAAGGTGATGAGTGCAGTGAGACTGGGGGCGGAGGCGATTATGGATCTGTCCAGCCATGGAGACACACAGCCATTTCGTAGGAAGCTGACAAGCGAGTGCCCGGCTATGATCGGGACGGTGCCGGTCTATGACAGCGTGATTCATTACCAGAGAGATCTCGCGGCGCTGACAGCAAAGGATTTTGTGGATGTGGTTCGCCTGCATGCCATGGATGGAGTGGATTTTGTGACGTTGCACTGTGGGATTACAAGGAAGACCATCGAGCAGATCCGTAAGCATAAGCGGAAGATGAACATTGTAAGCCGTGGAGGAAGTCTGGTCTTTGCCTGGATGAGTATGACAGGGGAAGAAAATCCATTTTATGAGTATTATGATGAGATCTTAAAGATCTGTGAAGAGTATGATGTGACCATCTCTCTGGGGGATGCCTGCCGTCCTGGCTGCCTGGCGGATGCAACAGATGTGTGTCAGATCGAAGAGCTGGTGCGTCTGGGAGAACTGACGAAGCGCGCCTGGGATCATAATGTTCAGGTGATGGTGGAGGGACCAGGGCATGTGCCGCTCGACCAGGTTGCAGCCAACATGGAGATCCAAAAGAGTATCTGTATGGGAGCGCCATTCTATGTGTTAGGACCTTTGGTGACAGATATTGCGCCAGGCTATGACCATATTACCGGAGCCATCGGAGGGGCAGTGGCAGCGATGCATGGCGCTGCATTCCTTTGTTATGTAACCCCGGCGGAACATCTGGCTCTGCCCAATGTGGAGGATGTAAAACAGGGGATTATTGCGTCTAAGATCGCAGCACATGCTGCGGATATTGCAAAAGGGGTTCCGGGGGCGAGGCAGATCGATGATTGTATGGCGGATGCCCGCCGGAGGCTGGACTGGGATGCGCAGTTTGCGTGTGCCTTAGATCCTGAGACGGCAAAAGCGATTAGGGATGATAGAAGCCCGGAGGATGACCATAGTGATACTTGTAGTATGTGTGGGAAATTCTGTGCGGTACGGAGTATGAATAAGGCGCTTTCAGGGGAGTATATTGATATTTTATAGGAGGTCGGCCAGGGGCTGTCGCAACATGGACGCTCTGACTCGACAAAGGTCTGCATAGAGTGTATCGGACAGTTCACTGGCTTTGTATGCTCCGGTCGTACACATAAACGTGTTCGCCCGGCTCATACAAAACCAGCAAACTGTCCGCTCCAATCTACACAGCACTCTTTGTGCGAGTCAGAGCGTCCATGTTGCGACAGCTCCTTATGAATTGGATGTTAGACTAGACCCGATAGGCTACCAGTGCGATGTGTTCGCCGGTCTCTTTGGCCAGCTCTTCTTCTAATTGGCTGATCTTCTGCCTGCCGTGTGCGGTCAGATCTGCGTATTGGTCTTCTTCTGCCAGTACGCTTGCGACACGTTCTGCTGCTGATTTGCAGTTGGCAGGAAGTTCTGTGACGGTGGATTGTACATCTGCCATATAACTACCTCCATGAAAGTTCCGCAATTCCTCTCCTAAGCCCCCTTCTCTAAGAGCATTTTCAGACACCTAAGTGTCTGAAAATTTTCTTGGGGCTTGTCCGGTTCATTGCTGTATGAGTTCCGCAACGGCCCAGACAAGTCCGGGGCGTTGCTGTGCTATATGGTCTAGTATGTACCATTTATGAAAAAGTATTACCCTTGATTGGCAGATCGGCAAGATCGGATAATAATGACAATCCTTCTGATGCAATCGACACCAGGCTTTCTACGTGGATATAATCTGTGGCGCTCCGGTCAAATAAGATATTGGCCTGAGCCGGAAATTCTTCGTCGGTATCCCAGAACAAATACCGTACAGGGATGCAGGCAAAAGCCGACAGCTCAAAACCGGCATCCGAATGGGAGAGTTTTTGTCCGCCCATGGCCAGGCAGGCTTTGGTAAGTTCTTCTACGTGCCCTGCAAACGTGGCAGCGAAGACTTCTGTTACGGTCTTTTGAAAGGCAGGGCCGAAAGGAGAAGCGTCCTTCAGGCTGCGAAATGGCAGCCATTCGCCTTGCAGTGCGGCGTTTTCCTTGGAGTACCAAAGCAATGTATAAATATTCAGCTTGCTGAACAGGGTCAGCGGTTTTTGACTTTCAAAACAGATGATCTCGCCGGTCTTTGTATGAATCCCGTATTTTTTGTGAAAATACAATAAAGTCAGATAGTCGCCTTCGGTCTTTAATTCTGGCAGTTTTTTCAGCAGTATGTTCAAATCCAGCGTAAGAAATCGTTCCTGCCATTCCTGACACCATTTTTCATAATTATTCACATTTTGCCCTTGTATCATGTTCTAACACCTCATATCCGAATATTTTCTAAGATTATACCATACACCAGGAAGCTGCAAAAGGTCTAACGACCATATATTTCATGAATTTTCGTACAATACCTCGACAAATGAAGGGGAATTGTGTAAAATAGATAAGGAGGCAGACATGAAGATTGCATTGGGACAGCTTTCGCTGCATTGGGAAGACAAAGAGGCTAATCTAAAAAAGGTCAGGACTTGTTTAGCGCTGTTGGCATCTAGACAGGTGTCTCTGTTTTTGCTGCCGGAGATGAGCCTGACTGGTTTTTCCATGCATACGGATAAGACCAAAGAAGTACATAGAGAGACTGTTCAAAAAGTTGGAGAATTAGCGCGGCAATATCAGACAGCCATAGGCGTTGGATGGGTCAAAGATCTGGGGGCGCTCTGTGAGAATCACTATTCGATCCTGGCACCGGAAGGGGAGCTTTTAGATTATGCCAAGCTCCATCCGTTTCGCTATGCAGGAGAACATCAGTATTTTCAAGGAGGAACTTCTCTTCCCGTCTGTATTTGTGAAGATTTTGTCATAGGTGTGCAGATCTGCTATGATCTACGGTTTCCAGAGCCTTTTCAAAAGCTTTCCAAAGAGGCGGATTTGATTGTAGTCCCTGCCAACTGGCCGGCAAAGAGGCGTGAACACTGGCAGTGTCTGTTAAAAGCCAGAGCCATCGAAAATATGTCTTATATTGCTGGTGTAAACTGTGCCGGATGGATGGACGGGCAGGAATATTCGGGAGACTCTGGTCTGTATGCACCGGATGGGGCAGTGCTTACGCCAGAAGTGTTACCTCTAGACGGGTGTGCAAACGAACAGATCCTCATCTATTCCCTTGCAAATGATGTGTGCCAGTACCGGAATGCATTTCCGGTAAAAGAGGACCGCAGAGAGGACCTCTATCGTATACTATAGAAAGAATTGCTAAGGTCATGAGAGAGAAAAGTGAATTGACAGGTACAAGTGTGGACCGTGGAATTAAGCTTTTAAAAGAAATGTCTGGTGAAGAGACAGCAGAGATTCTGCTGAATGTGGAGGCATTTGTAACACTCTTAATGCAGTATCGGTGTGCGATTCGGGAGATGGAGACAAAGCTCAATGTGCTGAATGAGGAATTTTCCTTAAGGCACGAGCGCAACCCGATCGACTCCATAGAGAGTCGTGTCAAAGAGCCTTCGAGTATTATCGAAAAGATGATCCGAAAAGGTCATGAAGTAACGGTGGAAAATATCGAGGCCAAATTAAATGATGTGGCGGGCATCCGGGTAATCTGTTCTTTTGTGGGGGACATCTATTATCTGGCGTCCATGCTCTCCGCACAAGACGATCTGGAAGTACTGAAGGTCAAAGATTATATCAAACATCCCAAAAAAAATGGATACAGAAGTCTGCATTTGATTATCCAGATTCCGATCTTTTTGTCCGATCAGAAAAAATATATGCGCGTGGAAGTACAGTTTCGTACGATTGCCATGGATTTTTGGGCAAGTCTGGATCATAAGCTGAAATATAAGAAGAATGTGGAAAATGCAGATCTGATTGTGGAAGAGCTGCGTAAATGTGCAGACACGATAAGCGGTGTGGATCTTAGGATGCAGGAGATCCGGGATATGATAGAAAAAGGAGAATTTGGCTGAAAATAACAGTATTTGGTAACAAATGTTACGGTGATAAAAAACCGGACAAGGTAAGATAATAACAATAATAATTTTAGGAGGTAACAAGATGAAAAAATATGTATGTGAGCCATGTGGGTATGAGTATGATCCGGCAGTAGGCGATCCGGATAACGGGATTGCAGCAGGAACTGCTTTTGAAGATCTTCCGGAGGATTGGGTATGCCCGCTCTGTGGCGCTGGTAAAGAGGATTTTGCAGAAGCATAAAAAGATCTATGAAAGATTATTTGCAAAGTCTGTTGTTTCAGCAGATTTCCCGTGAAGAGGCGCAGCGGATGCTTCAGTGCTCCAAAGCGCAGTTCCGGGAGTATCCGGCAGGCAGCCTGATCTTTTCAGAGACGGACAGGCCGAAGTATCTGTACCTTCTGTTAGAAGGGAGGGTACAGATTGCCAAACATCTGCCTTCCGGGAAGCGAAATCTTCTGTTTCAAGTCAAAGAGATGGAAGTATTTGGAGAAGTGTCATTTGCCGCGGAGGAAGAATTTTACTGGTATGAGGCGACAGCAGTGAAGCCGTCCCAGGTATTGCTTCTTCCCCGGCATTTTATCTATGGAGTGTGTTCCAATGCCTGTGAGCACCATAAGATGGTGATTCGCAATTTGTTGGACATCCAGGCCAGAAACAACTTACAGATGACAAAAAAACTGCATATTATTACCAATACCACCTTAAGACAAAAGATTGCCTTGTGGCTTTTAGAGGTGGGAAAAGGGACGACAAAAGTGACGATGGATATGAATCGGGAAGAACTCTCGGAATATCTGGGCGTCACTCGTCCGTCTCTTTCTAGGACGCTTATGGAGATGCAGAAGCAGGGGCTGATCCGGGTGGAAGGAAAGACCATCTGGATTGAAGATAAGAAAGAAATAGAAAAGATTATGGAGGATGAATGATGAAAGACGTAATCGTTACCGATTCCATCTTGTATGTGGGCTGCGATGATAAAGATATTGATCTGTTTGAGAGCCAGTATCATGTGCCCAATGGAGTTTCTTACAATTCCTATGTGATTATGGATGAGAAGATCGCTGTGATGGACACGACCGATCCCAGAGTGACCGAAGAGTGGCTTGGCAAAGTGGAAAAAGTGTTAAATGGGCGTACACCTGATTATCTGGTGATCAATCATATGGAACCGGATCACGCAGGCAATATTCAGAAGATCGCTGAAAAGTATCCGGATATGAAATTGGTCAGCAATGCCAAAGTATTTACCATGCTGCCGCAGTTTTTTGATTTTGACCTGACTGGCCGGACGGTGGAAGTAAAAGAAGGGGATACTTTAAGTCTTGGCGTACATACCCTGCAGTTTTTCTTAGCCCCTATGGTGCACTGGCCGGAGGCTATGGTGACTTATGAACAGTCGGAAAAAGTGCTGTTCTCTGCCGATGGATTTGGGAAATTTGGGGCGCTGGATACAGAGGAAGCGTGGGCGGACGAAGCAAGACGTTATTTTATTAACATTGTGGGAAAATATGGCGCACAGGTACAGGCACTCCTGAAAAAAGCGGCTACCTTGGATATCGCCATTATTTGTCCGCTGCATGGGCCGGTCTTAAAAGAAGATCTGGGCTATTACATTGGGAAATATCTCACATGGTCCTCCTATGAGCCGGAGGAGAAAGGCATTGTAGTGGCATGCGCTTCGATCCATGGAAATACCCGTCGTGCGATGAAGCAGTTTGTAGAGATGCTGAAGGAAAAGGGAGAAGAGCATGTAGTATTTTTTGACCTGGCAAGAGATGATATGGCAGAGGCAATCTCCTGTGCGTATCGTTATGACAGGCTGGTAGTTGCAAGCTCTACGTATGATGCCAGTCTGTTCCCATGCATGGAGGATTTCTTATATCATCTGAAGATTAAGAATTTCCAAAAACGGAAAGCTGCCATCGTGGAAAATGGCTCCTGGGCGCCTGCAGCCGGAAAATTAATGAAAGCTTATCTGGAAGGAATGAAACAGATCGAGCTAGTAGCACCCGTGGTAACGATTAAATCTACGATGAGTGAGAAAAATAAAGAAGAGCTTGAGGCGTTGGCGGATGCGCTGATGGCATAAGGCTTCATATAAGATACTGATTCAGAGACAGAGTATGTAAGAAAACACATACTCTGTCTTTTTTTGCGTGAAAGAAAATGCGAAAATTTATACAAATGTACCAAAAAGCACCGTGATTATTTCACAGAATCCGGGCAAAATTAGAAAGAGTTGAAAGCACTTTCAGAAGCTTTCAAAAGTATTGAAAACTGGCAATGAACTGCATATACTTTGCTCATGAACGGGGAAACAGCAACGGACTTGAAAAGGGAAGTTGCAAAACTTCAATAGGAGGTCTAAAAATGACAGAGAAAAAGGTGGAACAGTTAAAGGGGAGATTGATCGTCTCCTGTCAGGCACTGCCCCACGAGCCGCTCCATTCATCCTTTATTATGGGAAGGATGGCTTTGGCGGCGCAGCAGGGTGGTGCGTACGGGATACGGGCAAACACAAAGGAAGATATCAAAGAGATACAATCTCAGGTAGATCTTCCGGTCATTGGGATTGTGAAACGGGATTATGAAGACAGCAGTGTCTACATTACACCCACACTTTTGGAAGTGGAGGAGCTGATGGAGGTAAAGCCGGAGATTATAGCGATGGATGCTACACAGGCTCTGCGGCCAGGAGGATTGACCCTCGATGAGTTTTTTCATAAGGTCAAAGAAAGATATCCCAATCAGCTTTGGATGGCGGACTGCTCGACTGTGGAAGAGGCGCTTCACGCGGACGAACTGGGGTTCGATTTTATCGGGACAACCATGGTGGGCTACACGCCGCAGAGCAAGGAGATGAGAATCGAAGCAGATGACTTTGCGATCTTAAGAGAGATTGTGGCAAAAGCCAAACACCGGGTCATCGCAGAAGGCAACATCAACACGCCGGAAAAAGCCAGACGGGTCATCGAGCTGGGAGCCTTCAGTGTGGTGGTAGGGTCCATCATCACCAGGCCGCAGTTGATTACGAAGGCATTTGCAGAGGCATTATAAAAACAGCAGTAGCCCGGGCAGCCCGCAGAGCAGTTACTGGACGCTTCATGCGGACAGAAACTGGTCTGGCAAGGAAGGGGCTGGGAGGGCGGATGCGGAACTAAAATAAGAAAAGGAGTTCGTGATGAGAAATTTAGATAAATATAAGGGAGTTATACCAGCATTTTACGCATGTTATGATGAAGAAGGCAACATCAGCCCAGAAAGAGTGCAGAGCCTTACCTCCTATTTTGTGGAGAAGAACGTCAAAGGACTGTATGTCAATGGTTCTTCTGGAGAATGTATCTATCAAAGTGTGGAAGACCGGAAAGTGGTGCTGGAAAATGTGATGAAGATTGCAAAGGGAAAACTTACCATCATCAATCATGTGGCCTGCAACAACACCAAAGACAGTTGTGAACTGGCCAGACATGCAGAGAGCTTGGGGGTTGATGCCATCGCAGCTATTCCGCCCATCTATTTTCATCTGCCGGAACATGCCATTGCAAAGTATTGGAATGATATCAGCGAAACAGCACCTCATACAGATTTTGTGATCTACAATATCCCGCAGTTAGCAGGTGTGGCTCTGACCATGGGACTGTTTGAGACCATGCGCAAGAACCCAAGAGTCATCGGTGTGAAAAATTCTTCCATGCCAGTTCAGGATATCCAGATGTTTAAACAAGCAGCGGGAGAGGATTATATTGTCTTTAATGGTCCGGACGAGCAGTTTATCAGCGGGCGTGTGATCGGAGCCGAAGGAGGAATCGGAGGAACCTATGGAGCGATGCCGGATCTGTTTTTAAAACTGGATGAGTATGTGAAAGCAGGAAAGATGGAGGAGGCACAAAAGCTTCAGTATGACATCAATTCCATCATCTACAAATTATGCGCTGCTCATGGCAATATGTATGGAGTGATCAAAGAGGTGCTGCATATCAATGAAGGTCTAAAGTTAGGCGGAGTACGCGCACCTTTGGCAGCACTGACCAAAGAGGATATGACTGTGGTAAGCGAAGCGGCCAAGATGATCCAGGAAGCCAGAGCAAACTATTTATAAAAACTGGAAAATGAGCAACTGATAAACAGCACATAATAGAAGAATAGAGGGTAATTATGCAGGGTTTTACAATTGTTGATTTGATTATACTGATCGTGTATCTGGTAGCAGTCTTATTTGCGGGGCTGCATTTTGCCAAAAAAGAGATGAAAGGCAAAGAATATTTTAAAGGTGACGGAACCGTGCCGTGGTGGGTGACTTCTGTGTCCATCTTTGCAACGCTGTTAAGTCCGATCTCCTTTTTGTCCTTAGCCGGCAATTCCTATGCAGGAACCTGGCTGATGTGGTTTGCCCAACTGGGTATGCTGGTGGCTATTCCACTGACCATTAAATTTTTCCTGCCGATATACAGCAGACTGGATATTGATACTGCGTATCACTATCTGGAACTGCGTTTTGGCAGCAAAGGCCTTCGGGTGCTTGGTGCAGTGATGTTTATTATCTATCAGGTGGGCCGGATGTCCATCATTATGTATCTGCCATGTATGGTTTTGGGAAGTCTGACAGGCATCAGTGTCAACCTGCTGATTGTTATTATGGGTGTGATCGCCATTATCTACTCCTATACCGGCGGTTTAAAATCCGTACTTTGGACGGATTTTATCCAGGGTTCCGTACTGTTGATTGGTGTATCCTTCGCACTGGTGTTCTTAGTATTTCATATCGACGGAGGCATGGGTACAGTCTTTCATGCATTGTCGGCAGAAGGAAAGTTTTTGGCAGCCGATCAGCCGATCTTTAATATGAATCTGTTAAAGGACAGCGTCTTTTTGATGATTGTGGGTGCAGGATTTAATACCATGGGTTCCTACGTATCCAGTCAGGATATTGTACAGCGTTTTACCACCACCACAGATACCAAGAAACTGAATAAGATGATGCTGACCAATGGTGCACTTTCCATTTTTATTGCGACCGTATTCTATCTGATTGGAACAGGACTGTATGTGTTCTATCAGCAGAATGCTCTGCCGCCGGCAGCCGCACAGGATCAGATCTTTGCATCTTACATCGCATTTGAGCTTCCGGTGGGTATTACGGGTCTGCTGTTAGCAGCCATCTATGCAGCTTCCCAGTCCACCCTCTCCACAGGATTAAACTCTGTGGCAGCCAGCTGGACTTTGGATATCCAGGCGCGTCTGTCCAAAAAAGAATTAAGCTTTGAACAGCAGACGAAGATTGGACAGTATGTCTCCCTGATCGTAGGTATTTTCTCAATCTTAGTATCGATCGTACTGGCTAACGGCGGTGTGAAGTCCGCATATGAATGGTTCAATGGATTTATGGGACTGGTACTTGGTATCCTGATTGGAACTTTTATCTTGGGGGCATTTACCAAAGTGGCCAATACGTTTGGAGCGACCCTGGCATTTATTGCAGCCTCTTTGGTGATGGTTGGCATCAAATATTTTGTACCGGCAAGCAGTGTATCCATCTGGTCTTATTCCCTGATCTCCATCGCAGTGTCCTTGATCGTGGGTATTCCGGCCAGCATGATCTATCGGTCAGTCAAAGGAGACACTTCTGTACCGGCAGCGAATACGACGATCTATAAGAATTGAGATTAGGAGGCGCGAACTATGGTAATTGGAAATATCAAGCATGTACAGGATTATGGCGTGCTGGAAGAACAGGTGGCAGCTTGCATCGAGTGGGCGAAAAAACATAATCTGAGAGAACTCTCTGCCGGAACGCATGAGATTGATGGAGAACGTATGTTTGTCAATATCGTAGAATATGAGACCACTACACCAGAAAATCGTTTTTGGGAAGCACACAGACATTATCTGGATGTACATCTGATACTTTGCGGGACGGAACAGATTGATCTGAATTTTATTAAAAATATGGATCTTAAGGACTTCCAGGAAGAGAACGATTTTCTGCCTATGGAAGGAGAGAAAAAAGTGTCTGTGGTTTTGGAAGAAGGAGATTATCTGGTATGCTATCCAGGGGATGGACATCGCACAGGAGTAGCGGTGAAAGAATCTGTGAAGCTGAAAAAAGCGATCTTTAAAGTTCAGATCCAGAACAGAGAGTAGTGATGGGGCTGTCGCAAAACGGATGCCCTGACTCGCGAGTCAGAACGCCCGTCTTGCGACAGCTTTGTAAAAATAATGTTGACATAATGGCGAAGAATATGGGATATTGATAAGAGAGCAGTAGGAGGAAGCAATGAAAAAGTATGTCTGCATCGATATAGGCGGAACCGCGATCAAGTACGGGATTGTGGATGAAAATGGAAACATGCTGGAGCGGGGAAAGGAGAATACCAGAGCTTGTCTGGGGGGCAGTGCTATTGTAAAACGGGCTGTGGAACTGGTTAAGCATTATCAGAGAGAATATATTCTGTCGGGAATCTGTATCTCTACTGCGGGGATGGTGGACTGCGAGAGAGGAGAGGTCATACATTCGTCCTCTTTGATTCCGGAGTATACAGGGACACAGTGGAAAAAAGAGATGGAAGGGATCTTTCATCTGCCATGTGAAGTGGAAAATGATGTAAACTGTGCTGGGCTTGCAGAGAGTATCTCAGGAGCGGCAAAAGGGAGCAAGGTGACGCTTTGCCTGACCATCGGAACCGGAATTGGCGGTTGTATCCTGATTGGACACCGGGTGTTTCATGGATTTAGCAACAGTGCCTGTGAAGTCGGGTATATGTGGATGGGAGATCAGGAGTTTCAGGATATGGGAGCAGCCAGCAGACTGTGTAAGACGGTAGCTCAGAGAAAAAATGAGAGTGTGGATCTGTGGGACGGTTTTCGGATCTTTCAGGAAGCAAAGGCACAGGATGCCATATGTATGCAGGCGATTGAAGAGATGACAGATGTGCTGGGCAGAGGGATCGCCAATATTTGCTATGTGTTAAATCCTCAGATGGTGGTGCTTGGAGGAGGCGTGATGGAGCAGGAAGCATATCTAAAGCCTATGATCCGCAAGTCATTGGACCGATATTTGATTCCGCATATTGCGAAAAAGACCGAGCTTGCCATGGCAGAACATAAAAATGATGCAGGGATGATCGGGGCATTTTACCATTTTTTGATCTGTCAGGGGAAAAAGCCGTGGTAGCAGAGGTGAGGGAAGATGGAATATTATGTGAAATCAGTAATTCCGATTATTGAGTCTAATTATGAGAATTTTACCACCGTGGAGCGAACGATTGCGGACTTTTTTATGAATAATCAGGAACGCATGGATTTTTCTTCTAAGAGGATATCAGAACATTTGTTTGTATCCGAAGCTTCCCTTTCCCGCTTTGCGAAAAAATGCGGGTATCGCGGATACCGGGAGTTTGTCTATCAGTATGAGGAAACATTTGTGGAAAAAGACCAGCCCATGACGGGGCATACGCGTATGGCGCTCAATGCCTATCAGGAGCTTTTAAATAAGACATACAGTCTCTTAAATGAGCAGCAAATCGGCAGGATCTGCCGTTTTCTTGGGGAGGCGAGCAGAGTGTTTGTATGCGGGGTTGGAAGTTCCGGACTTGCGGCGAGAGAGATGGAGACTCGTTTTATGCGGATCGGGGTCAATATTTACTCAATTCAGGATCAGGATCTGATGCGTATGAGGGCTGTGTTTCAGAACCAGACCAGTCTGGTATTTGGACTGAGCATCAGCGGGGCGACAAAGGATGTGCTGTATCTGCTCAGAGAGGCGCATAAAAATGGGGCGAAGACGATCCTGCTCACCGCCAGAAATAAAGAAATTCTGGATGAATTTTGCGATGAGCGGGTCTTAGTGCCTTCACTGAAATATCTGGATCACGGCAATGTCATCTCCCCGCAGTTTCCTTTGCTGGTAATGCTGGATATGATCTATTCGTACTATATCGAGCAGGATAAACAGGAAAAAGAGGGTTGGCATGTGGATACCGTGCGTGCAGTCCAGAAGAGAAATTGACAAGTTATGGGTGAAAATGATCTCTTTCCACAATAGTATAGAGACTTTTGCCCATTTTTTCTTCAAAATATTTTTTAAGTGTTAGATTGATGTCCCATTTTTCCTGGGGATAGGAGCCATATCGTTTTTTCACATCCAACATTCGTTCTTCCATATCTAAGACTCCGTCTGCACCAGCGATGGAATCACACAGCTGGATCAATCGGTCATATTCATCCATAACGACGTTTTTTAATGTATCTTGAATCAACTGAAGTTCTTCTTTTGTCGTATCAAAATTTCCCACATAAGAATCGAGTGTCTGATCGTGAAAAGAATGGGTCAGACATATTTTTGCAACTTCTTCATATCCCAGGGACATCATATAAGAATAGCCGTCGGATACATGTCCTAGATGACGCACTCCGAATTTACGTCCAATATCATGAAGCAGTCCCAAGATATATGCTTTTTCTGGATCCAGATCAGTGCATGCCTGTGCAATCTTTTGGGCACAGTGAGCAGCTGTGCGGCTGTGATTGCCCCAGGGGCCAGGATTGCACTGTTCGGCATCTTTTAGGAGTTCTTCTGCTTGTTCTCTTGTTGGTAACATATGTAAGATCGTCTCCTTGTTTCAGATTTTTGCTGTGCTATGATTGTAGCATAGTTTTAAGAATATTTCCATAGATGTAAAAACATTGAACATTGTGTAATTAGTGTGTATAATATTGCTGCGGGGAGTTAATGAAACAAATGAAAAATAAAATTCAAAAAGTCTGCCGTGATAAGACAAAGGGGGCTGTATGATGAAAAAAGATGAGATTTTCGTAATCTATGGAGAAGCCTATCGTAAGATGACCAAAGAACTGTTGGAGGCCGCCGGGCTGTCTGAGATGATTGGAGACCGTAATAAAAGGATTGGGATCAAGCCGAATCTGGTGTCTGCTTCTGTGGCGTCTGAAGGGGCTACGACCCACCCGGAAGTGGTGGAAGGGCTGATCGAGTATCTGCAGGAGCATGGATTTTATCATCTGGCGATTATGGAAGGCTCCTGGGTAGGCGCGAAGACCAAAGAAGCTTTTGCACTTTGCGGATATGAAAAGCTTGCCAGGCGCTATGATGTGGAACTGATTGACGCTCAGAAAGAAAAGCCTGTGACTGTGGACTGCAAAGGGATGGAGCTTCATCTTTGCAGCTGTGCGCTTCAAGTAGACTATCTGATCAATGTGCCGGTGATGAAAGGGCACTGTCAGACCAGGATCACCTGTGCGCTTAAAAATATGAAAGGACTGATCCCCAATGCAGAGAAGCGGCGTTTTCATACCATGGGGCTTCATAAGCCCATTGGGCATCTGGCAGTGGGGATTCGTCAGGATTTTATCTTAGTGGACAGTATCTGCGGAGATCTAAGTTTTGAGGACGGAGGAAATCCCACGGTGATGAATCGCCTGTTTGCAGCGGCAGATCCTGTGCTGTGCGATGCTTATGTGTGCAGGCTTTTGAACTATGAGACAAAAGAAATCCCGTATATTGGCCTGGCAGAACAGTTAGGGGCCGGGTGTGCAGATATGGACAAGGCACTGGTGCGGGAGTTGAATGTACCAGAGCATATGATCACACTTCCTGACAAGGAACGGGTGATGAGACTGCGGGAGATGACAGAGGAAGTGGATTCCTGCAGTGCGTGTTATGGATATCTGCTGCCGGCACTGGATATGCTGGAAAAAGATGGGTTATTAAAAGATTTTCCAGATAAGATCTGCATTGGCCAGGGATTTCGGAAAAAGACCGGGAAGCTGGGGATTGGAAATTGTACCAGAGAATTTCAGTACAGCTTAAAAGGCTGTCCTCCCACGGAGCAGGAGATCTATACGTATTTAAAACAATATTTAAAAAAGGAATGTTAAAAAATTGTCATATCAAATGAAAAATACTGTGACGACAGAAAGAGAGCGGGCGCTGCTTTTGGGCGTCAATCTGCACGATGGGGAGGATTTTGAGCGTTCCATGGAGGAGCTTTCTGCTTTGACCAAGGCCTGTGAGATGGAGCCGGTGGGGAACATAGTACAAAACCTTGCAAAGCCCTATCAGGTCTTATATATGGGAAAGGGAAAGCTCTTAGAAGTCAAAGAATACTTAGAAGAGGCTGACATAGACGTGTTGATCTTTGACCGCTCTTTGACGCCTACCCAGCTTCGGAATCTGCAGGAGATGTTAGACCGACCCATCTTAGACCGGACCACATTGATCCTGGAGATCTTCGCGGTACGGGCCAAGACAAGAGAGGCAAAGCTCCAGGTGGAATCAGCCAGACTGCAATATGTACTGCCCAGGCTCGTAGGGATGCATAAAGCCCTGAGCCGCCAGGGAGGAGGAAGCGGGCTGGCAAACAAAGGGGCAGGAGAGAAAAAGCTGGAACTGGACCGCCGCAGGATCGAAAAGCGGATACAGGAACTGTCAAAAGAGTTAAATAAGATCGAGAGAGAACGGATTACCCAGCAAAAGAGGCGGCAGAAGAGTCCGATTCCCAGAGTGGCTTTAGTGGGTTATACCAATGCAGGCAAATCCACGCTGATGAACCGTATGCTGGATCAGTATACAAGAGATGCGTCGAAAAAAGTCCTGGAAAAAGACATGCTGTTTGCCACTTTGGACACGACAGTGCGCAGGATACAGACCAGCCCTCAAAAGGCATTTTTATTGTCGGATACCGTAGGATTTATCCACCACCTTCCAGCAGGGTTAGTAAAAGCATTCCGCTCCACGCTTGAGGAAGCCAAGGAGGCAGATCTTTTGCTGCATGTGCTGGACTGTTCCGATGAAGCCTTTTTAGAACAGCGAAAAGTGACCGAAGAGACCTTAAAAGAGTTAGGAGCCGGAGACATTCCGGTGATCTATGTATATAATAAAGCAGACCGTTGTATGGAGGCAGGGACGTTTCCCGTGATCCGAAGAGAGCGGATCTATCTCTCGGCGAGGACTGGGCAGGGGATCACGGAACTGACAGAGATGATCTATCAGACTCTCGCCCATGCAGCCAAGGAAAAAGGAGTACCCAGATGGACTTAAAAAAGGCTGAGAAAAAGGATGAAAAGAGATTAAAAAAAATCTACCTGGAAGCCTTTCCAAAGAAAGAACGCAAACCTTTCTGGCTGATGCGGCTAAAAGCCAAAAAAGGCGTGATGGAACTTTTAGCGATCCAGGAAGGAAGACAGACTGTAGGGCTTGCTTTTACCGTATTATGCGAGGATATGGTACTTTTAGACTACTTTGCCATAGACCGCGCCTGCCGGGGACAACATCTAGGTTCTAAGGCGCTTTGGCTTATACAGAGACGATATCAAAAGCAACGGTTTTTCCTGGAGATTGAACAGATTGATGAGGACGCGCCAAACAACGCAGAGCGTATCAGAAGAAAACATTTTTATCTCACGAACGGGATGCAGGAGACAGGCATAAAAGCCAGTGTCTTTCAGGTTCCCATGGAAATACTCACAGACGGCAAACCACTCACATATGAAGAATATGACAGAGTTTATCAAGAAGCCATAGGGCCAGTCTTTGCACGGCAGGTCAGACGACTTCCTTAGAGAAAGGGGCAGATCAGATATGAGACAGAGAAGGAAGAGAGTGTTAAAGGTGGGAAATGTATTAATCAAAAGTCCCGCCCAGCTAGAGGGGATCCGTAAGAGCGGAGAGATCAATACCGCAGTGCTTGACTATGTAAGCAGCCATATAAGAGCCGGCATCTCCACAGAGGAGATCGATCAGTGGGTACAGACACAGACTGCTTCTATGGGTGCTGTGCCGGCACCTCTGCACTACGAAGGATTTCCGAAAAGTGTATGTACTTCTTTAAACAGCATCGTCTGTCACGGGATTCCCAGCAAAGACGTGATCTTAAAAGAAGGGGACATCCTGAACGTGGACGTATCCACGATCTACAACGGGTATTTTTCCGATGCTTCCCGGATGTTCTGCATTGGTGAAGTCAGCGCAGACAAAAAGAGGCTGGTAAGGGTAGCCAAAGAAGCCATTCAAGTGGGACTTATGGAGGTCAAACCGTTTCGTCCCATTGGAAATATGGGGCATGCGATACATATGTATGCCCAGAGTCAAGGATATTCTGTAGTGGAAGAGATCGGCGGACACGGAGTAGGGCTGGAATTTCACGAAGAACCCTGGGTCAGCTACGTAGCGCCCAGAGGAAGCGGGGAGATCCTGCTGCCGGGAATGGTTTTCACGATCGAACCCATGATCAATATGGGTTCCCCGGACTTCTACGTAGACGAACAAGACGGCTGGACCGTCTACACCGGAGACGGCATGCCCTCCGCCCAGTGGGAAGTAACGGTGGCAATCACCCCCTCCGGCTACGAGATCCTCTCCCGGTAAAAAATGGATAACTCAATAACAGCAAAAGCCCATGGCGGGCTGTAGCAAAACTCTAAAAACAGCAAAAGTCTATAGAATCCCCAGAAGGATTTTTGGATGTAAAAACAGCCAAAAATTCTTCTAGTGAAGGGGGATTCTAAAGACTGTAGCGGAACTCTAAAAACAGCGGAAGTCTATAGAATCCCCAGAAGGATTTTTGGATGTAAAAACAGCCAAAAATTCTTCTAGTGAAGGGGGATTCTAGAGACTGTAGCGGAACTCTAATAGGAGCACTTATAAGATGGAATATACGTATCCGACATTTTTTTATGATTTTGAGTGTGAAGCGTCTGATTGCAGTGACACTTGCTGCAAAGGATGGGGGATTGCCATTGATCCGGTATCTTTGAAAAAATACAGAAAGTATCCGGGATTTTTCGGCAATCGTCTGAAAAACTCCATAGACTGGGAGCATGGCTATTTTGAACAGTACAATGGACGCTGTGCTTTTTTAAATGAAGAAAATCTCTGCGATATCTATGCAGAGGCAGGAAAAGAGATGCTTTGCAAGACCTGTACCCGCTATCCCAGACATTACGAAGAATATGAAAATTTGCGGGAGATCTCTTTGTCTTTGTCCTGCCCGGCAGCTGCCAGACTGATCCTTGGCAGTGACAAGAAGATGGAATTTTTAAATGAATGTCGTAAGACACCAGAAGAAGAATACGAGCAGTTTGACTTTTTTCTGTTTACCAAATTAGGAGAGATCAGAGATTATTTCTACGAAGTGGTACAAGACAGAGAGCAGCCCATAGAAGACAGAATGGCCCTGATCTTAGCAGTCTCACATGACCTGCAAAAAAGGATTCAAAGAAAACAGCTTTACGCCATAGACGACCTGTTAAAACGTTACCGAACCCCCGCTTTTTCCAAAACAGCAAATAAGAAATTTGAAAAATATCGCAATCAAAAGACCCGGCACAGAGAACAGATCAAACATATGTTCCGTACCCTCTATCGCTTAGAAGTCTTGCGTCCTTCCTGGCATCAGTCCCTGAAACGCCGGGAGAAGAGACTGTATCAGGAATTAACCAGAGAAGAATATCACAAGATCTCTCAGGAATTTGCCGCATATTACCAAGAAAAACAATATGAATATGAACAGCTGTTCATGTATTTTCTGTTTAACCACGTCTGCACCGCTGTTTACGACCAGGATCTCTTCAGCAAAGTAAAACTGTCCGTATTCCATACTCTGATGATCCAGAAGCTTAATCTGGCAGTCTGGTTAGAACAGGGAAAATCCTTCACTTTTGAAGATCAGATCAAGATCGCTCACAGCTATGCCAGAGAGATCGAACACTCAGACCCCAATTTGGAAGCCATAGATCATATGATGGCCGAAGATGAACTCTTTACGCTGGATAAGCTTCTGATCGCCGTGCTAGGAGAGACCCAACTAGCGTAAGAGCAGACCTATAACCATGAACGTCAAAAGAGGCCGTCCCATTATGAGACAGCCTCTTTCATCCAAGATTGAAAGCGTTCACGGATCATAGAAAACGGCGCCGGCCCCAGATCCAATAAAAACCGGTGAAACTCTTTTGCTTCAAAGGTTTCTCCTAATGTCTCCATAGCTTCTTGTTTCATTTCTGTAATCTCTAAGTATCCCACATAATACTTCATATAGTTGGCAGGATCTTCACATACCATCTGGTAAAAATGCTGCGCAGTCTCCATGCTGTTGATGCCAAAGACCTGTTTTAATAAAAGCTGCAGTTCCTCCAGATTCATCCCTTCATAATTCACCTGATAGTCCACCAGAGCAGAAAGTGCAAGATAGACCGCTTCATTGGCCGAGAGGATCTTAGCTGCATCAGCTGAGATGGAATCTTCCCACCCATAAGAGAGATACTGCACATAGGTGGCCCACCCTTCCACATAGCAGGAAAAACTCATCAGGGCGCGCAGCCGGCTGTCATTGATCCGGTTGAAATAGTTGCACTGATACAGATGTCCCGGATATCCCTCATGTGCCATCACCGTATAGAGATCATTTTGCGTGACAGATGCCGAGCGGTTGATATAGATAAAATTTTCATCCTGGCTGTCAATAGGCGGTGTCAGATAGAAGGCAGGGCTTGAAAAATCTTCCAGCGCTTCCGGAAGCATACGGATCTCATAAGAACAAGCAGGGATCTCCGGGAAATCGGTTTTCAGCTTTTCCTGCAGATCCAGGATCGCTTGGACGGGGTCCTGAATGGAGAATTGAAAGGTATTGACCTCCTGAAACAGATTCGGATTCTTTTCCATCAATTCATAGATCAGATTCGTCTCTGCTTGTAATTGTCTGATAATAGCATCTTTTAATGCCTGTGGATTTTGATAGGAAGTAAAAGTAGAGGATTGCAGCAGATATTCATAATACTTCTTCCCATTTGGCAGTTTTGCCATGCCCACAGGAAGTTCCTGATGCCCTTTTAACTTTTGTAGTCCTTCGGTCAGCAGTGTGTAGGCATCCGTAAAATCCTGTTTTAAGATCTCTTCATTGCGGGAGAGATAGTCTGTGCGTGCCTCTTCCGTAAGTTCCGTGAGGGTGTCCAGGCGGGAAGTGAACGTCTCGGCTAGGATACCAGTTGTCGGTGAGTCCAGATAGACTTTACAAGAATCGATGATCCCGTCAATGGTAAGATCTGATAAATAGATGCCGGCATCGGTCTGTGCCTGTACATATTGCAGTAACTGGCTGTAGTATTCATCAATATCTGATAAAAGAGCTAAGTAGTTGTCCACGTCTTCTACAGAGCGAAAACTATATTCTGCAAGGATAATCGGAAGGTCTGTCTGTACACCGCCCATGGAGGCAAGCGGATAGTGATAGAGGCAGAAATCTTCTCCTTTGGCTTCGGTATCCAGATATTCCATCAAGATCTCATAATCTGTCTGAAGATCCGACGAGAGCTGTTCTTTGTCAATGGTCTGAAGCTCCTCTTGCATCTCATGCAGTTCCCGATAATTTTGCTCCATATCTTCTAGCCCATAACTTCCCAAAGTGGCTGGAAATTCCGTGATCCCATAGGCTTTCGGGTCGCAGAGCGTAGAATGAAGAGTAAGCCCGGATTCTGTGATGCTCTCATAAAAAAGCTGATCGACGATCTGCACAAATCGTTCCTCGTCCGTAAGCTCTTTTTCTGGCTCTTTTTCCTCTTCTGTGACAGCAGTACATCCAGTTATGATAAATAAAAGCAAAAAAAAGTAAATAATATAATAAAGCCAATATGATTTCTTCCTGTGCATGTACAGACCTCCGTATGAATGTATTATAGTCAATGTACAAAAAAGATGCAAGTGCGAAGGGGAGGGAAAAGATTTGGAAAGACTTCTTGTAAAAAAAGCCACATTCGTATATAATCGGAGTGATTGCAGGAAATAGAATTTTTTGAGGAGAGAAAAAGAATGGGAAAAGTACGTACAAGATTTGCGCCAAGTCCCACTGGGCGGATGCATGTGGGGAATCTTCGGACGGCGCTGTATGCATATTTGATCGCAAAACATGAGGGCGGAGATTTTCTGCTGCGTATCGAGGACACGGACCAGGAGCGCCTGGTGGAAGGGGCTGTGGACATTATCTACCGCACCTTGGAAAAGACAGGCTTGATTCATGACGAGGGTCCGGATAAAGATGGCGGTGTAGGACCCTATGTACAGAGTGAGCGCCAGGCGTCCGGCATCTATTTAGAATATGCCAGACAATTGATCGAAAAAGGCGAAGCTTATTATTGCTTCTGTGACAAGGAGCGCTTAGAGAGCTTAAAACAAGTGGTGGCAGGCAAGGAGATTAGCATCTATGACAAGCACTGTCTTCACCTGTCCAAAGAAGAAGTGGAAGCAAAACTGGCCGCAGGCATCCCCTATGTGATTCGCCAAAATAATCCCAATAGCGGCACCACGACCTTCCATGATGAGATCTATGGAGATATCACAGTAGACAACGCAGAACTGGACGATATGATACTGATTAAGTCCGACGGATACCCCACTTACAATTTTGCCAATGTAGTGGACGATCATCTGATGGGCATCACCCATGTGGTGCGGGGCAACGAATATCTGTCTTCTTCCCCCAAATATAACCGTCTCTATGAGGCATTTGGCTGGGAAGTTCCCATCTATGTACACTGCCCGCTGATCACGGATGAGACCCATAAAAAGCTGAGTAAACGCTGTGGCCATTCCTCTTATGAGGACTTGATCGAACAGGGATTTTTAACTGAGGCAGTCGTAAATTTTGTGGCTTTGCTGGGCTGGTCTCCAGAAGATAACCAGGAGATCGCCTCTTTGGCAGAACTGGTGGAAAAATTTGATTACCGCCATATGAGCAAATCCCCGGCTGTCTTTGACTTTGGAAAATTAAAATGGATGAACGGGGAATACATCAAAGCCATGGACTTTGAAGCATTTTACGAAAAAGCACTTCCTATCATGAAAGAAGTCCTGAAAAAGGATTATGATTTTCGTAAGATCGCGCAGATGGTCAAGACACGTATCGAGATCTTCCCGGATATCAAAGAACGGATTGATTTCTTTGACAAAGTGCCAGAATATGACGTGTCCATGTACACCCATAAGAAGATGAAGACTAACACCGAGACTTCTCTTACCGTCTTAAAAGAAGTTCTGCCTCTTTTAGAAGCGCAGGAAGATTACAGCAACGATGCGCTGTATCAGATGCTAAGCGCCTATGTGGCAGAAAAAGGCTATAAGAATGGTTATGTGATGTGGCCGATCCGTACCGCGGCGTCCGGCAAACAGATGACCCCCTGCGGCGCTACAGAGATCTTAGAGATCATTGGCAAAGAAGAGTCCCTGGCACGTATCCAAAAAGCCATTGAAAAATTAAGCTGATCTAACCTATGAGTTCTTTTACAAAATCACAGAGCATAGCGGTCCGGCATACGGACGGACCGCTGCTTGTTCTAGCTGGACCTGGTTCAGGAAAAACTACCGTCGTGACAAAAAGAGTACAGTATTTAGTACAGGATGTGGGAATCCCTGCATCTTCTATTCTGGTGATCACGTTTACAAAAGCAGCCGCAACCGAGATGAAAGAGCGCTTTTTGAAACTGACAGATCAGGAACATACTCCCGTTTCCTTTGGCACGTTTCACGCGATCTTTTTTGGAATCTTAAAACTTTCGTATGGGTTTACTGCGGGAAATATTATACGGGAAGAGGTGCGCTATCAGTATGTCAAAGAGATTGTAGAACACCTGCGTCTGGAGATCGAGGACGAAGGAGAATTTTTGTCGGGCATTTTGGCAGAGATCAGCCTTCTGAAAAATGAACGCATTTCCCTGGAACATTATTTTTCAAAAAATTGCTCCGAAGAGATCTTCCGGAAAATCTATGAAGCATATGAAACACGCAAAAGGCAGGCGCGTCTGCTGGATTTTGACGATATGCTTTTGTATACCTGGGAACTTTTGTCCAAGCGTCCGGATATCCTGTCTGCCTGGCAGAAGAAGTTTCGCTACATATTGGTGGATGAATTTCAGGATATTAACCAGCTACAGTATGACATTTTAAAGCTGTTAGCTGCGCCGGAAGACAATCTTTTTATTGTGGGAGATGACGATCAGTCCATCTATCGGTTTCGTGGGGCCAAACCGGAGATTATGCTGAATTTCCAAAAAGACTATCAGAAAGCCGGGCAGGTGATCTTAAATGACAATTTCCGCTCCACACGGCAGATTGTGGAGGCAGCCGGGCGGGTGATCGCGCATAATCAGGAACGCTTTTTCAAAAAGATAGAGGCCCGCGGCGGAGAAGGTGCGCCAGTCAGAGTGCTGGAATTTCCCGATCAGCAGCAGGAGTGTCTGTATTTGTTAAAAGAAATACAAAGATATCGGGAACAAGGAGGGCGTCTGTCAGATCTGGCAGTGATCTACCGCACCAATACCCAGCCCCGCAGTCTGCTGCAGAAATTGATGGAGTATCAGGTTCCTTTTCGGGTACAGGATCAGATGCCCAGTCTCTTTGAACACTGGATTGCCAAAAATATCTTCTGTTATATTCATCTTGCCATGGGTTCTGTGAATCGAAAAGATCTGCTGCCGGTACTGAACCGCCCCAAACGCTATCTGAATCGGGAATGTGTGGAAGAGAAGATATCCTGGGAGCATATGCTGATGTATTATGAGGACAAACCCTACGTATGCGAGCGGATCGAAAAGCTTCAGTATGATCTGAAGATGCTTGGAAGGATGGGACCCTATGCGGCTGTCAGCTATATTCGTCATGTGATTGGATATGACGATTACCTGCGGGAGTATGCGCAGTTTCGGCGGATGAAAGAAGAAGATCTCTTTGAAGTATTACAGGAACTCGAAGAGAGTGCGAGAGCCTATCGGACCTATGACGAATGGTTCGCCTATATGGAAGACTATAAAGCTGAGATGGAACAAGTGCGCAGGCAGCAGCAGAAAGTACAGGACGGCGTACAGCTTACGACCATGCACAGCAGCAAAGGGTTAGAGTATGCGCATGTATTTATCCTGGATGCAGCAGAAGGGATTACACCCTATAAAAAAGCCATACTGCCTGCCGACTTAGAAGAAGAGCGCCGGATGTTCTATGTGGCAATGACACGGGCCAAAAAAGAACTGACCATCTGCTATGCCAAAAAAGTGCTGAATCACGAGCAACAGGCATCCCGGTTTTTACAAGAGATGAAAGAGCCGGAAGAAAGTCCTGCCCCATCTAAGCCAACTCATCCAGGCAGGAGGCAGAACCCGCTGGCACAAGAGATGGCAAAACTAAAAACAAAACAGCATCACCCGGACCAAGCCCGGAAGGATAAATCCTTCCAGAACGGGGGCTTGAGGAGGAAGATGCTGAACTTCAATAAGGTGCAGCAATGATTGAAAAATACCAAACTATTTATAAAGGCGGCGTGGGAGAGCTGGTGGAGAAAAAGTCGCGGTTTATCGCGACGGTAAGACCAGTGGACTCAGAAGAAGAGGCGTTAGCTTTTATAGAGGAAACAAAAAAGAAATATTGGGATGCCAGGCATAATTGTTTTGCTTACGTATTAGGAGAGCGCCAGGAACTGATGCGCTGCAGTGACGACGGCGAGCCGTCTCAGACTGCCGGAAAGCCCATGATGGATGTACTGACAGGAGCAGGCCTTACCAACGTGGCAGTGGTCGTGACGCGGTATTTTGGCGGGACGCTTCTTGGAACCGGCGGCCTGGTGCGGGCATATGGCGGCGCTGTAAAGGCAGGCCTTGCCAACAGTCAGGTGATCACAAAATACTGGGGGACACGCCTGGCCATCACGACCGACTACAATGGAATCGGGAAACTGCAATACCTGTTTGGACAGCGTCAGATCCCCATGATGGATGCAGAATACACAGATCATGTACAGTTCGTGGTCCTCGTTCCCGTTCATCAGCTGCCAGAGATCACAAAAGCAGTGACAGAAGCCACCAGCGGCCAGGCAGTGCTCAGCGAAGAAGGAAGCCTGTATTATGCGATCCTAGACGGCGAGTATCTGTGTTTTCCTTAGATTGTGCCCGAAAAAAGGAATTTGAAAAAATTAGAAACCATCTCTTATCTTAGACGCAAATCTTGCCGATATAATAAACATCAGTAAGAATAGCAACAGATTACAACAGTCAGGGTTCGTGAAAGACATAGAGCGAATGGGCTGCGATATTAGATGGAAGGTGGTTACTTATATGATTATACAGCATAATATACCGGGGATCAATTCTTCCAGAAACAAAGGAATTACCGAAGGAAAGCTAAAAAAGAATCTGGAGAAGCTTTCTTCTGGCTATCGGATCAATCGTGCAGGTGATGATGCGGCCGGACTGGCGATTTCAGAGTTGATGAGATCTCAGATCCGCGGGCTGGATCAAGCCATGAATAATGTGAATGATGGTATTAGCATGACACAGACCGGAGACGGCGCATTGAATGAGATCCACGCGATGCTGGAGAGGATGAAGACGCTGGCAGTACAGTCAGCCAATGGTACGTATACAACGCAGGCCAGGGAGAACCTGGATGCAGAGCGGGTGCAGCTCTTAGATGAGATTGACAGAATCAGCCAGACGGCGGATTTTGATGATATTCCATTGTTTACATATGCAACAGAGCCGCCGAAAGGGATGATTGAGTTTAATCCGCCAGATAAAGATGATGAAATCACGTTGCAGATCGGTCCATTTAGCCAGGAGCTTTTGGATGTGCCGCGGTATTATCTGAGCAAAGAGGCGCTGAAGCTTGAAGAGACCGATTTTACGACGCTCGAAGCAGCAGGTGAGTCGATAGATATGATTAACAACGCGATTCAGGCCATATCCGAGATCCGGGCATCTTTCGGTGCTGCCCAGAACCATCTGGAGCATACGCACAATAACTTAAGCGTGACCAATGAGAACATGACCAGCGCAGAGAGCCAGATCCGTGATACCGATGTGGCACAGGAGTTTACCACATACACAAAGGACAATATCATGTATCAGGCAGCAAACTCCATGCTGGCACAAGCCAACTCGCTGCCGCAGACAATTTTGAGCCTTCTTCAATAGATGAAATGGTATATAGTAAAATGGTAAAACGCTCACCTTGGACGGTTTGTTTAAGGTGAGCGTTTTACTGTTGGCATTATAACTTTTTTGATCTCTTTTGGCAGTTTGATAGTTGCGTTTCTGACCTTTCTCGATAAGAGAAACAGTAAGAAATACAATAGATTGCAGGCTTCGCCAGCAAACCTATTGTCATGAATAAAAATGCCTAACCTGTCTACACACAGGTTAGGCGGTGTCCATTAGGACATTTACCCAGCTTGTGAGGTATCCACTCATGGAGTGGGAACCCCGTAAGAGAGGCACCTGTTACAGCAGGTGTCTTTTCTTATGCATTAATATAACATAAAGGGGGAAAAATACAAGAGTTTTCCCGGAAAATAAAAAAGTAAAAAAATATAAAAAAATGCTTAAGTTTTTGGAAGAAGTGACGATAAATTGAGTAATAAAGTTTATTTAATAAATTTTATCTTTCTCCCAAGACGCAGGGCTCGCGTCACAGGAGAGCGGGGACAGGGACGTTCCCAGAGCAGTATGTAATAGGAGGAACATTACATGATTATTCAACATAACATAGCGGCGATTAACTCTTATCGTAACTTAGGCGTAAACCAGAGCGGACTGAACAAAAACTTAGAGAAACTGTCTTCCGGTTATAAGATCAACCGCGCAGGCGATGACGCAGCAGGTCTTGCTATTTCCGAGAGCATGAGATCTCAGATCAATGGTCTGAATCAGGCAGTAAACAACGCAAACGATGCAATCGGTTTGATCCAGACGGCAGAGGGTGCTCTGACCGAGGTTCACTCCATGCTTCAGCGTATGACGACACTGGCAACCCAGGCAGCTAACGGTACGTACAACTCTGTAGCAAGAGGCAACCTTCAGAGCGAGGTTGATGAGCTTCTGAACGAGATCGACCGTATCGCTAACTACACCGACTTCAATGGTATCAAACCTCTGGCAGACATCACCAAAGGCAACGCAGGTATCATGACCTTCCAGATTGGTCCTAGCAGCGGTGAGGTTATCAAAGTTACTGGACAGCCAATGAC
>CAJUGG010000093.1 GCA_910585995.1 uncultured Lachnospiraceae bacterium | reverse complement strand
ATATCCTGCCGGAGATGATCGTGACAGAGCAAAGGATCTTAAGACCCAGGGAGAAAAGCAAAAAGACATTAGAAGAGATTGGAAAGCGCGCAAAAGCGGCAGAACCTGCCCTTCGGATCCTGCCAAGCAGGGAAAAAGAAGCGGCGCTTTTATATGCGGCAGAAAAGCTTCTGGATATGAGCGGCTATATTCTGTCAGAAAATGAAAAAGATGTGAAAAGAGCAAAAGAAAACGGGATGAATCCAGGACTTGTGGATCGTCTTACCCTGACCAAAGGGCGGTTAGAGGATGTGGCAGAAGGCATCCGTCAGGTGGCAGCTCTTCCGGACCCGGTGGGAGAGGTATTGTCCATGAAACAGCGTCCCAATGGTCTGATGATCGGACAAAAGAGAGTGCCGTTAGGTGTGATTGGGATCATCTATGAATCCAGGCCCAATGTTACGGCAGATGCGTTTGCCCTTTGCTTTAAGGCGGGCAATGTGGTGATCTTAAGAGGCGGCAGTGATGCGTATTATTCCAATCAGGCCATCGTTCAGGTGATCCGTATGGCGCTTGCCCATCAGGATCTTCCTCAGGATGCGGTTCAGCTGATCGAGGATACCAAGAGAGAGACCGTACAGGAATTTATGCAGATGAATCAGTATGTGGATGTCCTGATCCCCAGAGGAGGCGCAGGGCTGATCCGTACTGTCGTGGAAAACAGCCGGATACCGGTGATTGAGACGGGGACAGGGAATTGTCATATCTATGTGGACGAGAGCGCAGATTTTGAGATGGCGGCGAATATTATCTATAATGCCAAGACCCAGCGCATCAGTGTGTGTAATGCCTGCGAGTCCCTGGTGATTCATGAAAAGATCGTAGATGCATTTTTGCCGATGTTAAAGAAGCGGCTGGATCAAAAGCAGGTGGAGATACGTGCAGATGAGAGAGCGATGAAAGCCGTAGACGGGCTGACGCCTGCAAAAGAAGAAGATTTTGGGACCGAATATCTGGATTACATCCTTTCGATCAAGACGGTATCTGATATCGATGAAGCGATTGCTCATATCAATCGCTATAATACCGGGCACTCAGAAGCTATCGTGACTTCTGACTATGCCAACGCGCAGCGGTTTTTAAATGAGATCGATGCAGCCGCGGTGTATGTCAATGCATCCACCCGTTTTACTGATGGATTTGAGTTTGGATTTGGGGCAGAGATCGGGATCAGCACCCAGAAACTGCACGCCAGAGGTCCTATGGGATTAGAGGCTTTGACTTCCACCAAATATATTATCTATGGAAATGGACAGATCCGATGAGGGTGATTGCAGGTACGGCCCGCAGTATGCCGTTAAAGACTCTTAGGGGCATGGAAGTCAGGCCCACCACGGATAAGACCAAAGAGACTCTCTTTAATGTCCTGCAGGTGGAAGTGCCGGGCTGCCGGTTTTTGGATCTGTTCAGCGGAAGCGGCGGCATCGCGATTGAGGCTCTGAGCCGGGGCGCTGCCCATGCGGTATTGGTGGAGCAGAATAAAAAAGCTCTTTTGTGCATCAAGGAGAATCTGGCCTTTACAAAAGTGGCAGACCGGGCAGAGGTCTTTGGATGTGAGGCACTGACAGCTCTTCGCCGGATGGAGGGACAAGAGGTATTTGACATTATCTTTATGGACCCTCCTTATAATCAGGAGCTGGAGCGGCAGGTGTTAGAAGAGCTTGCAGACAGCACACTGGCAGATGCGGATACCATAATTGTGGTGGAGGCTTCTCTGGATACTGATTTTTCCTATCTGGAAGCACTGGGATATCAGATCTGCAAATTTAAAAAATACAAGACGAATCAGCATGTATTTCTTCGGAAAACAGGACTGTGAAAGGACAACACATGATACGAGCGATATATCCGGGGAGTTTTGATCCGGTGACACTTGGACACTTAGACATCATTCAGCGGGCTTCTCGCTCAGTGGATGAACTGATTGTGGGGGTGCTGAACAATGGAGGAAAGACGCCGCTATTTACCATTGATGAGCGTGTCAGCATGTTAAAGGAGGTAACAGAAGGACTTTTAAATGTGAAAGTTTTGTCATTTTCGGGACTTTTGGTGGATTTTGCCCGTCAGACGGAGGCAACAGTGGTAGTGAGAGGGCTTCGTGCGATCTCGGATTTTGAATACGAATTGCAGATGGCACAGACCAATCACAAGCTGAATCCGCAAGTGGACACCATGTTTATGGCAACAAGTCTGGACTATTCTTATCTAAGCTCTACAATTGTTAAAGAAGTAGCATTTTTCCAGGGCGATATCAGAGAATTTGTACCGGAAGCGATTGTGGGACGGATCCAGGAGAAGGTGAAGGCTGCTCTTCAGTAAAAATCCTGCTAATTTTGATTTGGGTATTGACAGAGATTAAGAGGATGCAATAGGATGGTAGTGTGTGCTGGTATCAAATACTACGATAAGAGGATATAAGGAAAATACCACAGATATAAAATATAGAGGTAAAGATTAAAGGAGTAGGTGAAGATGGGCAATAGCCGGATTGAACAGATTATCGAGGAGATCGAAGACTATATAGATACATGCAAAGGGCCTTTGCTCGGTTCCGGGGATAAGATTATTGTAAACCGGGAGAAGTTAGAGGAGCTTTTGCGGGAACTTCGGATGAAGACGCCGGAGGAGATCAAGCGTTATCAGAAGGTATTGGCAAATAAAGAGGCAATCCTTGCAGACGCACAGAAGAAAGCGGAGGCTATCGTTGCGCAGGCGAATCTTCAAAACCAGGAACTGGTCAACGAGCATGAGATCATGCAGCAGGCGTATGATCAGGCCCACAGAGTGGTTGAAATGGCGGCAAGCCAGGCACAGGAGATCTTAGACAATGCCACCAGAGATGCCAATGAGATCCGTATAGGAGCTATTCAGTATACGGATGATAAGCTGGCAGAGCTTCAGGAGATGGTACAGCGTCTGGTGGATACTTCCCATGTCCGCTATGAAGCCATGATCAATAATTTCCAGGATTTCTATAACGAGATCAACAGCAACCGGGCAGAATTACGGCCCTCAGAGCCGGAACCTGAACCAGAAGAAACAAAAGAAGAGCAAGAATAATCCTGCCTGCAAGCCAGGTGGTGACAGACAGAGACGTTTCTTCCAGTACACTTTTCGTCTGGGCTAAGATACATAACCCCCCAAAGGCTGACACCGCGCCGATCCAGGCAGTCTGTCCTAAGGAGGTAAGACCTTTTAAAGCTGCGATTGCATCGATGCCGCTGCTGATCTCCAAAAGGCCACCCAAAAAAGCGAGCGCAAAAGAGGACAAAGGCAGAAGCTTTAAAAACTGGGCCAGTATGGTGAAGAGCATGATATAGCCTCCTAAGCGGGTGATAGTGGAAAAACCATCCATAATGCAGGCATCCAGCATCGGAAAGTCCAGCCGGTGCATGGAAGCCTGTTTTTTTGTGGAACGTACTCTGGAGTCTGTCAGATCAAACCGATAAAATGGGCGTGTCACCCATCCGTAGCATACGGGAAGCAGATAAAAAAACAACACGAATCTCCATGGAACCGAAGCATATCCAAGTCTTGACAGACAGACATAATTGAGAAAAAAGGCTGGGCTTACATTGTTGCAAAAGCCTAAAAGATAGGTTCCTTCTTCTGAAGAGATATGCTTCTCCCTCACCAAGTCAGCGATGACTTTGGCTCCCATGGGAAATCCGCATAAAAATCCCAAAAGGACGGCATAACAGCCTTCTTCGGAGATCCGAAAGATCCGGCTAAGGGCGGGGGCGTAGATCCGGTTGAGATAGTGAAACATCCCGGTGCGTGTCAGAAGATTGGAGAGGATCAAAAAAGGCAGAAGAGACGGCAGCACTGCCGTATACCAAAGAGACAGACCTATAGAGCAGCCCGAAGCGATCACCGCCGGATGGGAAAATAAAAGCAATAAAAGACCAAAGACAGTCAGGACGCAAAGTATCTTTTTCACGCAGTCACCATATAATGAACTAATTCCATACATTTTATGGGGCAAGCGGTAAAATATGAATCCAATTAGAAAGATAGCAGCTTATCTGACAGCGATTTTGCTTTTAGGCTGTGTGATTCAGGGGGAGATACTGTGGCTTTTTGAGATTTTAGAAGCACAGGTTCTGCAGGAACAGACGCAAAAAGATGGATTTGAGGTGTATCAGGAGACCATGGAAAAGGTCTGGGGAGAGCTTGTCTGGTTTCCTGTACCAAAATCCAGTGTCAATGAACAGGCGACGACTGCTTTTGAAAATACCTGGATGGCGGAACGCACCTACGGAGGAAAGAGAAGTCACGAAGGGATTGATGTGATGGCTTCTGTGGAAGAAGCCGGATATTATCCGGTGATCAGTATGACGGACGGAGCCGTGGAGCAGGTGGGCTGGCTGGAAAAGGGCGGCTATCGGATTGGGATACGGTCTTTGGAGGGAAACTATTATTACTATGCTCATCTGGACTCTTATGCCAAGGACTGGCAGGCTGGAGAACAGGTACAGGCGGGAGAGATCTTAGGATATATGGGAGATACAGGATACGGTCCGGAAGGGACTACAGGACAGTTTCCAGTGCATCTGCATGTGGGCGTGTATGTACCTTTAGGAGCTGACCGGGAGATGGCGGTAAATCCTTACTGGATGCTTCGATATCTGGAGAATAAAAAGTTAGTGTACGCTTACTAAAAGACAGAGAGAAAGGATATAAGGATGAGATTACCAGAAGAATTTTTGGAGCAGATGAGACAGATCTTGGGGGAGGAGTTTGCAGCATATGAGAAAAGCTGTGAAGGAAAGGGATTTCTGGGGCTTCGGGTCAATACTTCCAAGATCTCGGTGGAAGAATTTGAACGAATCCATCCTTTTCGTACATTAAGAAAGGTGCCCTGGATCTCGAATGGATATTATTATACACAGGAGGATGCTCCCACAAAGCATCCTTATTATTATGCGGGTCTGTATTATATCCAGGAGCCAAGCGCCATGACGCCGGCCAATGTACTTCCGGTGGAAAGAAAAGAACGTGTACTGGATCTGTGCGCGGCACCTGGCGGGAAAGCGACGGAACTGGCGGCAAAATTAGCCCATACAGGGCTTTTGGTAGCAAATGACGCGAGCGCGTCCAGGACTAAAGCGCTGCTTAAAAATCTGGAAGTGTTTGGGGCGCCGAATATCTGCATTACCAGCGAGATGGGGGACAAGCTGGACCGGTATTTTCATGCTTATTTTGATAAGATTTTGATTGATGCGCCTTGTTCCGGAGAAGGGATGTTCCGCAAGCAGTCTCATATGATCGCTGCGTGGGAAAAGCAGGGGCCTCAGGTGTTTTCCAAGATGCAAAGAGCGATCTTAGATCAGGCAGCAGAGCTTCTAAGGCCAGGCGGGATGATGTTATATTCTACCTGCACATTTTCGGCGCTGGAAAATGAGGGAAGTGTGGACTATTTTTTACAGAAGCATCCTGATTTTCATCTGGTGGATATTCCCTGGTACGAAGGTTTTTGCCATGGGAAACCAGAGCTGATAAAGAGCTGTTATCCACTGGAAAAATGTGTCCGGCTGTTTCCTCATAAGATTGAGGGGGAAGGGCATTTTCTGGCACTTTTTAAAAAGGACGGGGAGCGAGAAGAGACGGAAACAAAGCTTAGGAAGCGTGTTGAAAAACTGCCTGTGGAGCTGTCTGAATTTTTGCAGGATGTGAGGATGCCTCTAGATCTGTCTGGGATACAGGTGAAAAATACCAAGGTATTCTGGCTGCCGGACGGGATGGAGAGGTGGCCGGGGTTGCGCGCTCTGCGTTCGGGACTGTATATGGGAGAATTGCTAAAGAAACGGTTTGAGCCAAGCCAGGCATTTGCGATGGTGCTGAAAAAAGAGGAATATGCGTCGACGATTGATCTGTCTGCTTCAGATCAGAGGGTGTATCGCTATCTGAAAGGGGAGACGATTGAGATCCTGGACGGAGAGAGTGAGCGGGACAGTGGATGGCAGCTAGTCTGTGTGGATGGGTATCCGCTGGGCTGGGGAAAGCTGATCCGGGGGACGCTTAGAAATAAATATTTTGCCGGGTGGAGGATGAATGGATGATGCGGTTGGACAAGTTTTTGTGTGAGACGGGGTTTGGCACCAGAAGCCAGGTGAAGGGAGTTATAAAAAAGGGATTGGTCCTGGTGAATGGGAAAGTGGTGAAGAGGCCGGAGCATCAGGTGGAGGAAGAGAGAGACTGTGTGGTGTGTGAGGGGAAACCGGCACAGTATCAAAAGTTTGTCTACTGGATGCTGCATAAACCGGCGGGAGTGGTGTCGGCGACGGAAGATCGGAAGGAGCGTACGGTGGTGGATCTGCTGCCGGAGGAGGCAAGAAAAGGTGTGTTTCCGGTGGGGAGGCTGGATAAGGATACGGAAGGGCTTTTGCTTTTGACGAATGACGGAGAATTGGCACATCGGCTGCTGTCGCCGAAAAGGCATGTGGAGAAGAGGTATTATGCAGAGGTTGAGGGGAGGGTGATGGAGGAGCATGTGCAGAGGTTTCAAGAGGGGCTGGATATTGGGGAGAAGAGGATAACGATGCCGGCGAAGCTGGAGATTGTAACAAGTGGGGAGATCAGTGAAGTCTATGTGACGGTCTGTGAGGGGAAGTTTCATCAGGTGAAGAGGATGTTTGAGGGGGTGGGGTGCAGGGTTCGGTATCTGAAGAGGGTGGAGATGGGGGGAATTGTGCTGGATGAAGGGTTGAGGGCTGGAGAATGTAGGGAGTTGACGGGGGAGGAAGTTTGCGTGGTGAGGGGGATGACCCTGGGGTTGGGGGAGTGAGGTCTAACAGTATGTTTTCATAATAGAGGAGAGGGAGGAGATGTGGTTTGGGATTGGATGAGAGAGGAGCAGGGATGGAGCGTAGGACAGATGGGTTTCTTCCGGTTTGCAGGGAGGATATGGAGCGGCTTGGGATTGGGCAGTTGGATTTTGTGTATGTGATTGGGGATGCTTATGTGGATCATCCTTCGTTTGGACATGCGATTATTGGGAGGGTTTTGCAGGCGCATGGGTATACGGTGGGGATGATTGCGCAGCCGGATTATCGGGATGCGGACAGTATTATGGTGTTGGGGGAGCCGAGGCTTGGGTTTTTGGTGTCGGCGGGGAATATGGATTCGATGGTGAATCATTATACGGCGGCGAAGAGGCGTCGGAGGGAGGATCAGTATACGCCGGGGAAGGAGATGGGGAGGAGGCCGGACCGGGCGACGATTGTGTATTGCAATTTGATTCGGCAGAGGTATAAGAGGGTGCCGGTGATTATTGGGGGGATTGAGGCGTCGCTTCGGAGGCTGGCGCATTATGATTATTGGTCAGACTCGCTTCGGAGGTCTGTCTTGCTGGAGAGTGGGGCGGATTTGATCTCTTATGGGATGGGGGAGCGGTCCATTGTGGAGATTGCAGAGGCTTTGGAGAGCGGGATTCCTGTGGGGGAGATTACGTATGTGGCGGGAACGGTCTGTAAGATGCGTACGCTGCCGGAGGGGGAATATGTGAGGCTTCCGGGGTATGAGGAGCTTCTGAGGGACAAGAGGGAGTATGCCAGAAGTTTTTGTCTGCAATATTGCAATACGGATCCTTATGTGGGGAAGCGGCTTTTAGAGGCGTATTCGGAACATTGCTATGTGGTGCAGAATCCGGCGGCTAAACCGCTTTCTGTGGAGGAAATGGATGAGGTCTATGGGCTGCCGTATCAGAGAACCTGGCATCCGATGTATGATGCGGCGGGCGGGATTGCGGCGCTTGCGGAGGTGAAGTTTAGTCTGGTGAGCTGCAGGGGCTGTTTTGGAGGATGTTCTTTTTGCGCGCTGACGTTTCACCAGGGTCGGATTGTGCAGGCGAGAAGTCATGAGTCTCTGCTTTTGGAGGCGAAGGAGATGACGAAGGAAGCGGATTTTAAGGGATATCTTCATGATGTGGGCGGGCCTACGGCGGATTTTCGGGAACCATCTTGTGAGAAACAGATGACAAGGGGGACATGTCCAGATAAGCAGTGTCTGTTTCCGAAGCCTTGTCAGAATCTGAAGGCGGATCACAGGGATTATCTGGCGCTGCTTCGGAAGCTTCGGGCACTTCCCAAGGTGAAGAAGGTGTTTATCCGCTCCGGGATACGGTTTGACTATGTGCTGGCGGACAGAGAGAGTGATTTTTTGGAGGAGCTGTGCCGCTATCATGTGAGCGGACAGCTGAAGGTGGCGCCGGAGCATGTAAGTGATGCAGTGCTTGCCTGCATGGGAAAACCAAAGAACCATGTGTATGAGGAATTTTCCAGGCAATATCGAAAGATGAATGAAAAGCTTGGGCTTAAGCAGTATCTGGTGCCGTATCTGATGTCTTCTCATCCGGGAAGTACCATGAAGGAGGCGATAAAACTGGCGGAATACTGCCGGGATCTGGGATATATGCCGCAACAGGTACAGGATTTTTACCCGACTCCTTCTACGATATCCACTTGTATGTATTATACGGGACTGGATCCAAGGGCAATGAAGCCTGTCTACGTGCCAAAAAGTCTACATGAAAAAGAGATGCAAAGGGCGCTGATTCAATATCGCGACCCGAAAAACCGGGCACTGGTAGAAGAGGCGCTGAGAGCGGCGGGACGGGAAGACCTGATCGGTTATGAGCCAAAGTGCCTGCTGCGTCCAAAGAATCATGGGCACGATACAGATCGGGGACAGAACACACAAGGAAAACATGGATCTGCAGGAGTCATAAAGAGGCAGAAAAAGAAAACGATCCGAAATATTCATGCGAAAAAGCGGGAGAAATAGATGCAGACAAAGTTAGGAAAAGGAACGTATGGTTATATAAAAAGAAACAAGATTTACGCATGGAAGAAGGCGGCACTTTTGCTGGTGGTTCCGGTTTTTATCTTTCTGGCTGCCTGGGCGGTGCATAAGACGCGGGAAAATGTGATGACGGTTGTGGCGATTGTGGGTTGTCTACCGGGCTGTAATCAGGTGGTACGGGCGATTATGGCAAGCCGGTATCATTCGATAGACCAGGGATTGTATGAAGAGGTAGAGGCGGCAAGAGGGGAGCGCGTAGCGCTCTATGAAAATGTATTTACTTCTTATGAGAAGACGTATTATGTGGATGCTATCGTACTATCCGGGCGGGAAATCGTGGGATACAGCAGTGTGCCGGAGACGGATACGCAAAAAGCGGCAGAACATATCCGGGAATTATTAAAACAAAATGCATATAAGCAGAATGTAAAGATCTTTCCGGCGGGGGAGAAAAGGGCTTATCTGGAGCGTGTAAAGCATCTGGCGAAGACGGAGCCGGAAGAAGTACCCTTTCAAGGGGATGACCGGTATCCGGGCTTTACACGGGAGGAGATTGTGGTGCATCTGTTACAGGCGATTGCGTTGTAAGATAACAGCAACGGACCGGCCAAGCCCAAGGAGGATTTCATGACGCGGATGCGGAAGGAAATGCTCCCAGAGGAGGGGGCTTGGTAGGGGAGTTGCGGAACTTTAAAAACAGCAACGGACCAGACAAGCCCCAAGAGGATTTGCAGACACGTAAGTGGCTGGAAATGCTCTTAGATCTAGGGGCTTGGGAGGGGGTTGCGGAACTTTAATAGGAGAATCATAGTATGCGTTTAATTCAGATCTCTCCTCAGGAAGAGGGGCAGAGGATGGAGCGGCTTTTGGCGCGGTATTTAAAGGAGGCGCCTAAGAGTTTCTTATATAAGATGCTGCGGAAGAAAAATATTACGCTGAATGGAAAAAAGGCAGATGGTAGTGAGACATTAAAAGCGGGAGATGAGATCCGTATCTTTTTTTCGGAGGAGACATATGAAGAGTTTGCAGGGCAAAAAGAGAAGATGGGGGTGGAGTATCCTGAGGCGAATCTTTCGATTCTCTATGAGGATCCCCATGTACTTTTGGTGGATAAACCGGCAGGGATGCTGACACAGAAGGCGACCCCAAAGGATGTGTCCCTCAATGAATATCTGCTGGGCTATCTGCAAAGGAGCGGGGCATGGAGAGAGACGGGGGAGGGAAATTATGGATTCCGGCCGTCGGTCTGCAATCGGCTGGACCGTAACACCAGCGGGATTGTGATCTGCGGGAAGACTATTACGGGACTTCAGAAGATGTCAGGGCTGCTTCGGGAACGAAAGATGCACAAATATTATCAGTGTCTGGTGTCAGGAACACTGACAGAAAGTCAGAGGATCGAAGGGTATCTGTGGAAGGATGCTGCCACAAATAAGGTGGAGATCCTGAGAAGTAAGCGGCCGGGAGCGGACTGGATCGCGACCGCCTATCATCCTCTTCAGGTATTTAAAGACTGTACGCTTTTGGAAGTGCTGTTGATTACAGGACGTTCCCATCAGATTCGTGCGCATCTGGCCTCGATTGGGCATCCGCTGATTGGGGATTATAAATATGGTGTTCGCAGTGTAAATGAATCCTATCGAAAGCGGTATGGTCTGAGAGGACAGCTGCTCCATGCAGGACGTCTGGTCTTTCCGGTGATGGAGGAGCCATTTTCAGCGCTCTCCCAGAAAACGATTACAGCAAAGATACCAGATTTGATGAAACGAATTATAAAAGATGCAAAAAAAGGATAGAGTATATTATGTCAACTTGGAATACACGGGGACTTCGCGGTTCCACTCTAGAAGATATGATCAACCGAACCAATGAACGGTATCGGGAAAAGGGACTGGCACTGATTCAAAAAGTGCCGACACCAATTACACCTATCAAGATCGATAAGGAACATCGGCATATTACACTTGCCTATTTTGAACAGAAAAGTACCGTGGACTATATCGGAGCTGTACAGGGAATCCCTATCTGTTTTGACGCCAAGGAATGTCATATCTCCACCTTTCCGCTGCAGAATGTCCATGCGCATCAGGTGGAATTTATGAAAGATTTTGAAAAGCAGGGAGGGAAGGCATTTTTGATTATCCACTACACATCCGAACAAAAGTTCTATTATCTGCATCTTCGTCAACTGCTTCTGTTCTGGAAGCGGGCGCAGGAGGGCGGGCGCAAAAGCTTTCGGATGGAAGAGTTAGATCCGGCCTATTTTTTTGAGACCGGCAAAGGGATTTTGGTGCCATACTTAGAGCCTTTGAGTCTGGATCTGGAATCGGAGGTTGACAATTCATAGAGTCATGGTATAATACAAATATTGTCTTTAACAAATTAACGATTTATCATAGTAAAGTGTGAAAGGAATAAGATCGATGTATCAGCAGATTTTACATACACCGGAAGGTGTGCGGGATATCTATAATGAGGAATGTAGACGAAAAAATCACATCCAGAATATCCTGCACCAGGTGCTTTACAGTTATGGATATGAAGATATCCAGACGCCAACCTTTGAATTTTTTGATGTATTCAGCCGGGAGGTGGGGACGGTTCCTTCCAAAGAGTTGTATAAATTTTTTGACCGGGAGGGCAATACGTTGGTGCTGCGCCCGGATATTACCCCGTCCATTGCCAGGGCAGTGGCGAAATATTTTACAGAGGAGGACATGCCGGTTCGCCTGTGCTATGTGGCCAATACCTTTATCAATCATACGGATTTTCAGGGGCGTCTCAAAGAAAATACGCAGTTGGGGGCAGAACTGATTGGGGACGGGAGTGTGGAAGCGGATGCAGAGATGATCGCTCTGGTAGTGGAATCTCTGCTAAAAGCAGGGCTTACGGAGTTTCAGGTCAGCATTGGGCATGTGGATTTTTTTAAGAGTCTTCTGCGGGAATCGAGGCTTGATGAGGAGATGGAAGCGGAACTAAGGGAACTGATCTCTAATAAAAATATCTATGGGGTACGGGAGCTTTTGGAGCCTTTGCCTATCTCACCTGGGCTGAGAGAGGCGTTCGCGGCGATACCGGATCTGTTTGGTTCGGTGGAGATCCTGAAAAAAGCAGAGGCGTGTGCGGTGACGGAGGATGCGAAGCGGGCATTAGAGAGACTGAATAAGATCTATGAGCTTTTGGGCTGCTATGGGTATGAAAATTATGTGACGTTTGATCTGGGTGTTGTCAGTAAGTATAAATATTATACGGGGATTATCTTCCAGGCGTATACCTATGGCACCGGGGAGGCGGTCGCCAAAGGGGGACGTTATGATACGCTGATGGACCATTTTGGAAAACCGGCGCCAGCAACGGGGTTTGCTTTTGTGGTGGATCGGCTGATGAGTGCGCTTGCAAGGCAGAAAGTGGATATGGATGTCAGCGTGCATAAGGTATTGATCGTCTATCAGACTTCTCAGGCGAGAGAGGCCGTTGCAAGGGCCGTAGAGCTTCGTAATCAGGGGAAGACGGTGGAATTGATGCCGCGGCAGATCGGCAGGGATTATGAGGCATATGCGAGAAAACATGAGATCGAAGAGATGATCTGCATGGAAGGAGAGACCTTATGAGATATTTGACATTTGCCCTGGGAAAAGGGCGGTTAGCAAAGAAGACGATGGAGCTTTTTGCGCAGATCGGGATCACTTGTGAGGAGATGCAGGATCCTGCGACGCGGAAACTGATCTTTGTCAATGAGGAATTAAAACTAAAATTTTTCCTGGCGAAGGCGCCGGATGTGCCTACTTATGTGGAGTATGGCGCGGCAGATATTGGAGTGGTGGGAAAGGATACGATCTTGGAAGAGGGGCGCCGGATGTATGAGGTGCTGGATCTGGGGTATGGGAAATGCAGGATGTGTGTCTGCGGGCCGGAGTCGGCGCGGGAGCTTTTGAATCACCAAGAGCTGATACGGGTGGCGACGAAGTATCCGCATATTGCGAAGGATTATTTTTATAACCGGAAGCATCAGACGGTGGAGATTATTAAGCTGAACGGGTCGATTGAGCTGGCACCGATTGTGGGGCTTTCGGAGGTGATTGTGGATATCGTGGAGACGGGATCGACGCTTCGGGAGAATGGACTTGGAGTGCTGGAAGAGGTGTGTCCTTTGTCGGCGCGGATGGTGGTGAATCAGGTGAGTATGAAGATGGAGAATGAGAGGATTGGGGGGATTATTAATCGGCTGAAGGGGGTGTTGTGAGGAAAGAGGACGGGTACAGCCGCGAAGCAGGCCTTTCGGCCTTGGTCTAATGTCTGCATGGAGTGTATCGGACAGTCGGCACAATTTGTATGCTTCAATCGGACACATAGGTGTCCGCTTGACTCATACAAACTGCACCGACTGTCCGCTCCAATCCACACAGCACGATTAGACCAAGACCGGAAGTCCTGCTTCGCGGCTGTACCCTGAGGCTGGGGGAGGGAGTGATTGATGAGGGGATCTTGAGGGAGCGTGTAGATACACAGGTGTATTGAGGGCAGAGGGATGAAGTGGTGTTTTTATAATAGGAAAGGAGATGGAGTATGAGGATTGTAAGGATTGATCAGGAGTCGAAAAGAGAGTTGATGAAGCGGCTTTTGCAGAGAGGTGCGGGGAATCAGGGGGAGTATGAAGAGAGGGTGAGGGAGATTGTGGAGCGGGTGAAAAGAGAGGGGGATGAGGCTCTTTTTTCGTATGTTCATCGGTTTGATTGTGAAAAGATTAACGCATCGAATGTGAGAGTGACGAGGAAAGAGATAGAAGAGGCTTATCGGGAGGTGGATGAGCGGTTTTTGGGGGTTTTTAAGAGGGCGCTTGTGAATATTTGGGGGTATCATGAGAAGCAGAAGAGGTATAGTTGGTTTGATACGACGGATGAGGGGACGATGCTGGGGCAGAAGGTGACGCCTCTTAGAGCGGTGGGGGTGTATGTGCCGGGGGGCAAAGCAGTGTATCCTTCTTCGGTGCTGATGAATATTGTGCCGGCTAAGATTGCAGGGGTGGAGCGGGTGGTGATGGCGACGCCTTGTGATCGGGAAGGGAAAGTGAATCCTATGGTGCTGGTGGCAGCTTCGGAGGCTGGCGCGGATGAGATCTATAAGATGGGCGGTGCGCAGGCGGTGGCGGCCATGGCTTTTGGGACGCAGAGTGTGCCGAAGGTGGATAAGATTACGGGGCCTGGGAATATCTATGTGGCGCTGGCGAAGAAGTTGGTGTCGGGGGTCGTGGGGATTGATTCTATCGCGGGACCGAGTGAGATCCTGGTGTTGGCGGATGAGACGGCGAATCCTAGATATGTGGCGGCGGATTTGCTCTCGCAGGCGGAGCATGATGAGATGGCGAGCGCGATATTGGTGACTACGAGTCAGGAGCTGGCAGAGCGGGTGTCTGCAGAGGTGGATAACTTTGTGAAAAATTTGTCGAGGAGAGAGATTATACAGAAATCGTTGGATCATTATGGGTATCTGCTGGTGGCGGATACGAAGGAAGAAGCGCTTGAGATGGTAAATGAGATTGCTTCGGAGCATTTGGAGATTGTGACAAGGAATCCTTTTGAAGATATGATGAAGGTGAAAAATGCGGGGGCAATTTTTCTGGGAGAATATAGCAGTGAACCGCTGGGGGATTATTTTGCAGGGCCGAATCATATCTTGCCGACCAATGGGACGGCGCGGTTTTTCTCACCGGTGTCGGTGGATGACTTTGTGAAAAAATCCAGTATCATCTATTATTCCAGAGAAGCGCTGCAGCGGGTGCATCAGGATATTGAATATTTTGCCAAGAAGGAGCAGTTGACCGCCCATGCCAATTCGATTGGGGTGCGGTTTGAAGGAGAGATAGGATGAGTAGAGAAGCGAAGATTGAGAGAAATACTAAGGAGACGAAGATCCGTGTCTGTCTGAATCTGGATGGGAGAGGGCAGGCTGATCTTCATACGGGAGTGGGATTTTTTGATCATATGCTGGATGGATTTGCGCGCCATGGGTTGTTTGATCTGGAGGTCTGTGCGGATGGGGATCTGGAGGTGGACTGCCATCATACGGTGGAGGATACCGGGATTGTGCTTGGGCAGGCGATCAGAGAGGCGGTCGGCGATAAGAAGGGGATTAAGCGTTTTGGATCCTCGCTTCTGCCGATGGATGAGGCTTGCGTTGCCTGTGCGATTGATCTGTCGGGAAGGCCGTATTATTCGTCGGATGCGAAGTTTACGGTGCCAAGAATCGGGGATCTGGATACGGAGATGGTGCGGGAATTTTTCTATGCGGTCTCTTATAATGCGCAGATGAATCTGCATTTTCATGTGTTAGTAGGGAGCAACAATCATCATATCTGTGAGGCGATGTTTAAGGCATTTGCAAAGGCTTTGGATGCTGCGGTGTCCTATGATGAGCGGATCACAGATGTATTATCAACGAAAGGCAGTTTGTAAGATGAAGAGAAAACATTTGATTCCGGTGATGCCTATACGCGGCGGTATGGCCAACGGGCAGGACGGTGTGAAGCTGGCAAAATTTTACAGTGATAATGGAGCAGATGCGATATTGATCTTTGATCTGGCAGAATCGGATGAGGAGCATGAGGCGGCGATTGGTCTGTTAAAAGAGATCAGCCGCGAGGTGGAGATCCCTCTGTATGCGGGCGGACATATCAGACGTGTGGAGGATGTGAAGAAGATCCTGTATGCGGGGTGCGACAAGGCGATCCTGAACTTTGGTAGGGAGAGCAATGTGGAGATGGCCAAAGAGGTGTCCGAACGGTTTGGGAAGGAGAAGATTGGATTTAGTATCTGTGAGGAGAGTCAGTGTACGAAGGAGCTGGACGAGCTGGGAAGTCTGATGCTGTGGTCTGGTTCGGATGAGTTTTGCCCTTATAAGGGAGAGATTCCGGTGATCAGTATCAGTGCGGCGGCTTCGGATGAGGCGATCATCAAAGTGTTGTCAAATAAATGGGCAGACGGGATCTCGACGGCTTATTTTTCCATGGAAGTGGCGGATTTTATGGGACTTAAGAAAAAGGCAGCGGGCCGGGGGCTTCAGATGAATACGCTACAGAGCAGTGTGTCCTGGAGATCGGTGAAACAGGATGAGGACGGGCTGGTGCCAGTGATCGTGCAGGATTATAAGACGATGGAAGTGCTGATGTTAGCGTATATGAATGAGGAGGCTTTTGAGACGACGCTGGAGACCGGGCGGATGACGTATTGGAGCCGGAGCCGGGATGAGCTGTGGACAAAGGGGATGACGAGCGGACATTTTCAGTATGTGAAATCTTTGTCAATCGACTGTGACAATGATACGATTCTGGCAAAGGTGAGCCAGGTGGGAGCGGCGTGTCATACGGGGAACCGTACTTGTTTTTATCGGGATATGGTGCGTAAAGAGTATGAGGAGAAGAATCCTCTGAAAGTCTTTGAAGATGTCTATGGGGTGATCCTGGACCGCAGGCAGCATCCGAAAGAAGGGTCTTATACCAATTATCTGTTTGATAAGGGGATTGATAAGATTCTGAAGAAGGTGGGGGAGGAAGCGGCAGAATTAATTATTGCGGCGAAGAATCCAGATCCGGAGGAGATTAAGTATGAGATGTCGGATCTTCTGTATCATGCGATGGTGCTGATGGTGGAACGAGGGGTGACTTGGGAGGATATTACAAGGGAGTTGGCGGATAGATAAAAGAGGACGGGTCGGCCGCTGTCTGCGGCTGACCCTGGGAGTGTAGGGAGGAAAGAGAGAAGTTATCATTGCAAAAATGGTAGTGGAATGATATGATTGAGAAAATACGTTCGAATTTCTGGTGAAAATATGTAATGCTCTTTAGTGTGATTTTCGGGATATTATGAAGTTGACAGAAGATTGGGTGGAGGTTTGTATTATGGATGCCATGAGCGTTTTAGAAAATTCTTACTATGTTATTAATAAGAACTTTGGTTTTTATAAAAGAAATTTTGGACATGTTTATTATTTGAATGTCCAAGATGATGAGACAAAGTTTATAGATAAGATGTTTGGAAAAGTGGAGAATGAACTGTCAGCACAAGATAAGATGCTAAACTATTCAATATCAGCTATATATACAGCGACAGCCGTATTGATTGAACTATTGAGTAGAAATGGAATAGAATTTAATGAGAATCAGATTGAAAAAATATGCGCAGGTTTTTCAAATATGAAAAATAACGAAATTTCATTTACTGATAAAACAGAAGAAGAGTTAGATGAGATATTATTTGGGTTATTGACAGATGGAATAGGTTTAGAATCTCGAAAAAAATCTGGAAGTGAAAGAACGCCGGATGAAATAGTTAAATATATGCTGGATATTATGGGATATGATGAGAAAGTTTCTGTTAGTAAAACGATTATGGATCCGGCATGTGGAACAGGTACATTTGTAAAACAGATAATAGATAGGTTTATAGACGGTTTGTATGTCAATGAAACTACAGACACATATAAAGAAAAACTATTAGGACATAAATTAATACGAGCATATGATACAAAACCATCAAATGTATTTGTTACCAAGATTGTGATGATTTCTTCGCTGATTAAGAGAAATTTGATACTCGAAATGAACGATGTGTTGGATATGGTAGGAAAGTTGCCTGTATACTGTCAGGATTTTTTGTGCGTGGAAGACAGCTCGGATTATATTATTGGCAATCCCCCTTATATCAGATTACAAAACATGTCTGCTGAATATAGGGATTTTATAAGAAATAATTTTGTTAGTGCTACGGGAAGATTCGATATTTTTATTTGTTTTTTAGAAAAAAGTGATAAATTGTTGAATGAAAATGGAAGGATGTGTTTGATTACAAGTAACAAATATTTGACGACTAATTATGGTGTGGGTATACGAGAATATTTGTCACAAACAGGACATGTTAGAAAACTGGTAGATCTGTATGATACAAAATTCTTTGGTGCTGCTGTTTTGCCAGCAATTATTATGTGTGAGAATAGTAAGAGTGATAAGTGTGAAGTGGATTATATTGGAATAAAAACTGCTGAGCAAGATGTACAATATGAGTGTCTGAATGCGAATGAGTTATTTGAGTATGTTGAAAATGAGCTGATATATGGTAAAAGTTTCATTCTTTATGGAAATGAAGACAAACAAATTTTTGAAGTGTCTCGCTCAAATGTCAGAATACCTGCTGGTGGAAAAACGTGGAACTTTTCTACAAGTGATGAAAACACAATTAAAACGAAAATGGATGAACTGAGATTATGTTCTCTGGATGATATATTTGATGTATGTGTCGGGATAAAGACGACCGCAGATATAATATTTGTGAAACCAATGACCCAAAACTTTATTAATGAACATGCATTTGAGAACAAAGTGGTCTATCCATTGATACAGAGTTTTAATGTGAATAAGTGGAACATTTCATGGGGTGAAAGCTCAAAGGACAGATATATATTATATCCACATAGAGAAATAGATGGTAATATGGTTGCCATTCCGTTGGAAGAGATACCTAAAGCGGCAGAATATCTTAAAGAATGTGCAGAAGTATTAAAGAAACGCTCCTATTTGACAAGGTCTAAGAGTAGAATGTGGTATGAGTGTTGGGTTCCTCAAAAGCTATCGAAATTTCAACAAATTAAAATTGTTACAAGAGATATTGTTTCAAATAATTCATTTGCACTGGATGAGTCGGGGAGATTATGCCAAGGGAATACGTTCTTTTTGACAAAGAAAGATTCGGTTTTAATGTCGGAATATGTGGATTTAAATGAACATCAATATTATTGTTTTCTTTTAGGAGTTTTAAATTCCAAAGCCATGGAATATTATCAAAAGATGATAAGCGGTTGTTTGTATTCGCAGAAATATAGGTATACTACAACGAATTTGAATAGATGGCCTATTCCAAAAATCAAAAAAGAGGATGCTATAACCATAGCCAGGTATGTGGATGATTTAATTGTGGGCATGTCAGGTGAATTGGAAAATGAAATAGATCAGATTGTTTATGATGCGTTTGATTTATCAGAGGAAGAAGTTTTAAAAATAAAAAGTTTTATAGGAAAAGGAAGAATGGAGAATTGCTAATAAATTATATTGAAGAAGGGAAAAAACCACCCAAATGTAAAAGTGCTATGTCTTCACCTGAAAAATTAGCAGAAGCATTGAGGCCATTGATTGGCCGGACGATACCTATGACAGGGAAATCAAGAACAGATGGCTCTAATTTTAGAAAGATGATAACCAATCATCTCTTATCAAATTATATGCCTGAAGCAGCGGATGAATATGAAATTATACCACCTAAACAAAAAGGAGTACCAACCTTCTTACGAGAATATATAGATACATATATAGTGACAACGGGCAATTCATATAATTTGCAAGTATGGAATAGAAACCCAAACAGTGCTTCGGTGCAGGTTGACTTAAAGAATGGAGAAACTCTTTTGGCAAGCGATGTAAGATTTGTTTTTGGTAAAATAAATACAGATAATTGCATAGAAGCTATAGTAGTAATGACGCCAGAATATATTGAAAATAGATTTGGAAAATTTGGCAAACCTACAGTGAAACAACAGCTTATTATTTCTAATAAAAAACGTGAAGATATTATTCATAATGGTGGTATGGTAATAGCTGATTCAGATTTGCCTCAAGAACTTTTAGCCAGTGGTGACGAAACTATAAATGCTGATGTCAGTATAAAAGATGAACCTCATAAAGTTTTGCCAATAGTGGTAATGGATGAACGCATAACTGACAAGCTTATTGGTGAAAGGTTGGATATTTCTTTGTCTACAAAACAACGAGGACAGCAATTAGAAAGAATGGTAGCTTATCAATTGGGATATAGTGTTAAGCAAGATAGTCTTGAAGGTGGATATCCGGATATAAAAAATCAAATGCTGGAGGTCAAAGTACAAGATTCACCAACGATTGATCTTGGGAAATATTCTCCACAGTTTGAAGAACAAATTAATGATAATTTTACGACAAGAACTATCAGATATCTGATTGCATTGACTAATGCCAGGGATGGTGCAATTGATGGGCTAATAATGTGTCCCGGAGAAGAACTGGGAAAAAGTTTTACTTATGTTGCAGAAAAAAGCTTTAAGTGTCAGAGGAGTATTCCAATGAGTTTTTTTGAAAAATTTAAGGGACAAGTAGTGTTTAATCCTTAAACAAGAGGGTTTAGTAATATATCGTTGAAAGTTAAAGCTTTTTAGAATTAGTGGGGATCATCACAGTGGTGAATGAACCCCACTTTTTGTCAGAGGGAATATTGGGTGATGGCTTGTTGGAGTTCTTCTAGGGTGAAGAGGTGCTCGTAGTCGTAGGTGGTGGCTTGGGAGGAGTCGTATGTTTGGGAGAGTTCTTTTTGGTAGTCGGATCTGCTCATAGGGGTGCCTTCCCATTCGTATTGGTAGATGGGATCGCCGTTGTCGTCGAACTGGACGTTGCTGTTGTCTTCGGCGCCGTAGTAGCCGGAGGCGATCAGGGTGAGTTTTCCGTCTTTCAGGCGGTAGACGAGGTCGTAGTAGCAGTCCATCAGGCCTTCGGAGTTGCACAGGAGGTTGCCGTAGGGGATGTAGGTAAAGTACAGGCGGTTGAGCTGGGTGACATGGACTTTACCGTTTCCGTAGTGGACGATGCGGCAGCCGGTGGCTTCGCAGTCACCGACTTCTACGATCTGGGGGATACCGCTGTCTTCAATGTTGATCAGAGTGTAGCCGGACTGGATCTGGGGGTCGGAGTCGTTGCTAAGATACTGAAGGTATGCTTCCTGCCAGGGTTCTAGGGACTCGGAGGTGGCGTCTTCCGGGGATTCTTCTACTCGTTTGCCGCCGATAAAGTTTTTGGCAGTCTCTATGGTGATCTCTGACAGGGCCATGGAGGCATCTTGGGACATCTGGGATTCGTAGAGAAAATCACCGTTGGCAGTTCCGCTGTAATAGCGGATCAGAGAGTGAGGCTGTGCTGCCTGGGGACCGGCGCCAAAATAGTAGCTGAGGATCAGGATGATGTCGTCATAGGTGTCGTTGTTATAATCGGTAAAAGAGACGGCTTCTACTTTGTGAAATAATTCTAAGCCGATGTTTTCTTCTGTGACACCGGGAAGCTGTGTGAGGACTTCGCCGTCTTTTTCGATCAGAAATACTGCATCGGCTAAGGGGTTTTCAGAAGTGTCTGGTTCATAGGAGGCAAACGTCACTTCTCCGAGAGGGTGAAGGTTCACGTCAAAGGTCTGCTCTGTGATAAGTGCGCCTTTTTTGATCGTGTCTTTTGCAGCAGGCTGTGCGTTGTCAGCCTCTTCTGTGCCTGAGACGGATGCTTCGCGGGAAGTTTCTTGTTGGGTATCTTCTGGAATGTCTTCTTCCTGGGTGTCAGTTTTTTCTGCGACAGGGGGTTTTGTGGTCTCTTCTTCTGGTGCGGGTGCCTGGTCGCTGCCGCATCCTGCTAAAGCTAAACTGAGCAGCAGGGTGGTAAGTATCATTCGTATGTTTTTCTTTTTCAACATGAGATTGTCCTTTCTGTATCTGGAGTATTACTTGTATTTTATCACACGGTGTCTGCAAATCCTATAGTCTTTGCGTAATTTTTCCAGAAATAGTGTCATAGAATTTTTTTAAGTAAGGACAAAAATAAGGAAACATATGTATGGGTGCCTATCGAGAGCAGTTATTGCGAGAGACTTATGGAGGAAAGCCTTATGGACTTTATCAGGAAAAAGAGGAGGTTCCTTCCAGTTTTTTCGCGATATTTAAACTAAAGTTTACAATTTGCCTCTTTCTCTTTGCGGGTTTTGCCTATCTAAGCCTTACAGGCAGCAGTATCTATAATATCACGGCTCCGAAGATTGTGCAGGCGGTCACCAATGAAGATCTCTATCTGCAGCTTTCCAATCTGTCATTGGAAAATCTGCCTTCTGTACTTTCCATATCTAAGTAAGGTTAGTGAGTTTTTCTGAAAAAATGGTTGAAAAATGCCGACAGTGCGCTTATAATAGTCCTTGTACCACTCTGGCAGACAATTGTCCGCCTAATAAGAACATATGGAGGATTATTTTATGAAAAAGAAAGTAGTATCTTTGATGCTCTGTGGCGCACTGACAGCAGCGATGGTAACAGGCTGCGGCGGCGGTGACAATGCGTCGTCCACCGACAACAGTGCTCCGGCAACTGAGGACACTGGCAGTTCCGAGGGAGCAGCGGATTCCACAGACGCAGCACAGCCGGCAGCTTCCGGTGACAATGTGATCAAAGTCGGTGTTTTCGAGCCTCAGACAGGTGAGAACGGCGGCGGCGGGTTACAGGAAGTGTACGGTATCCGCTATGCGAACCAGGAGCGTCCAACCGTGACAGTAGGCGGAACAGAATATACCATCCAGTTAGTAGAGGCTGACAATAAGTCTGACAAGACCGAGGCAGTCACTGCAGCACAGTCTCTGATCTCTGAGGGTGTGGTAGGTGTGCTTGGATCTTATGGTTCCGGCGTATCCATCGCAGCTGGTGAGATCTTTAAAGAAGCACAGGTTCCGGCGATTGGCTGTTCTTGTACCAATCCGCAGGTGACAGAAGGAAATGACTACTATTTCCGTGTCTGCTTCTTAGATCCGTTCCAGGGTACGGTGATGGCAAACTTTGCAAAAGAAGAGGGTGCACAGACCGCAGCCGTGATTACACAGCTTGGAGATGACTATTCTTCCGGTTTGGGTGCATTTTTCAAGACCGCTTTCAGCTCCTTTGGTGAGGTAGTGGCAGAAGAGCAGTTCCAGACCAACCAGACCGACTTTAAGGCAAGTCTGACCAATATCAAAGATAAGAACCCGGAAGTAATCTTTGCTCCCTCTTCCATCGCTACCGCTCCTCTGATCATCAAACAGGCGCGTGAGCTTGGCATCACCTGTCCGATCATGGCAGGCGATACCTGGGAGAATGCAACGATTATCGAAAACGTAGGTGAGTATACACAGGATATCTACCTGTCCACGTTCTTTGATGAGGATGGTGTAGACGAAGCTGGTGCAGCATTTATTACTGGTTTTAAAGAGTATCTGACCACCAACGGACAGAGTGATATTATCCCAGCAGTATCTGCACTGGGCTATGATGCATACAACGTATTGGTAGATGCGATTGAAGCAGCTGACTCCGTAGAGCCAAGCGCGATCCGCGATGCACTGACAACGGTTGAGACCGCAGGTGTGACCGGAGCGATCTCCTTCAATGAGAACGGAGATGCCAACAAAGATATGGCATTTATCAAGACCGTAGAAGACGGCGGCTTCAAGTTCTTAAAGACAGTAACTGTAGAGTAATGATCTCAGGGCAGGGAGGCTTGCTTTCCCTGCCTTTATTTTTAAAAGAGGGAAAAGGAAAACTCATGAGTTTAAATGTATTTTTTCAGCACTGCCTGACCGGTATTTCCCTGGGCGGAGCGTATGCGCTGATCGCCATCGGTTATACCATGGTCTATGGCATCTTGCGACTAATCAATTTTGCACATGGTGATATCTTCATGGTAGCCGGTTATTTCATGATTTTTGCCACGGCAACCTTTGGGTGGATGGCCGGTATCCCGCTTATGCTGGTCTGTACAGTGGTCCTGGGTGTTGTGATCGAAAAAGCGGCTTATAAGCCCATAAGGACAGCGCCGCGAATGTCGGTAATGATCTCAGCAATCGGCGTCTCTTATCTGTTGCAGAATCTGACAACGTATCTGTTCACTGCACTTCCAAGACCTTATCCGGAGATCCCGATTCTGAAGAAGATCTTTCAGATTGGCTCGGTGTCAGCGTCCTTAGTTACTTTTTTGACGCCGGTTCTTACGATTATCCTGGTGGTGCTTTTGGTCTATATCACCAACCATACCAAAGTCGGCATGGCGATGCGTGCAGTATCCAGAGATTTTGAGACTTCCCGTCTGATGGGAATCAAGATTAATAATGTAATCAGTATAACCTTTGTGATTGGTTCTTTTTTAGCTGGTGTGGGTTCGCTTCTGTATTTTACAGACCGGATGTCGGTCACTCCGTTTTCAGGAACCCTGCCGGGATTAAAATGTTTCGTGGCGGCGGTTATTGGCGGCATTGGAAGTGTGCCGGGAGCCGTGGTGGGAGGATTTGTCATCGGAATCTGTGAGACCTTTTTGATCGCCTTTGGCTACTCTACATTCAGCGATGCATTTACTTTTATTCTGTTGATTATAATGCTTTTATTCAGACCGACTGGACTGTTCGGCGAAAAAATGATTGATAAGGTGTGATGAATATGAAAAAGACAACAAAATATCTGTGTACTCTCATCGCAGCCGTGGCATTTATCGCCTTGTTGGTCTTCCTTGAGAGCAATAAAAATAAATATGGTATGGCTGTCACAGTGCTTCAAAAAGGATTTATCCTGGCAGTTGTGGCCGTCTCTATGAATCTGTTAAATGGTTTTACAGGCCTGTTCTCTTTGGGACAGGCAGGGTTTATGGCGCTTGGCGCTTATACGTATGCGATCTTTACGATTCCTCTGGAATCGAGGGCAAGTGTCTATTATATCTCCGGGATGAATCCGGTGATCGCAGGGATCGAGCTTCCGATGCTGCTGGCATTGATCGCAGGCGGTCTGATGGCAGCTGCTTTTGCAGCCGTGATCGGTTTTCCGGTGCTTCGGTTAAAGAGTGACTATTTAGCGATTGCAACGCTGGGATTTTCCGAGATTATTCGTGCGCTGATCGCAAGTCCGCAGATGGACACCATCACCAATGGTTCTTATGGATTAAAAAGTATTCCGGCGGCCAGTATCTATGTGGTCATCGGACTGTGCATCATCAGTATCGGGATTATGGCGTTATTGATCAATTCTTCTTTTGGACGGGCATTTAAAGCGATTCGCGAAGACGAGATTGCAGCAGAGGCCATGGGCATCAATCTGTTAAAGCACAAAGAACTGGCGTTCGTGATCAGTTCGTTCTTTGCTGGCGTTGGCGGAGGACTTTTGGCGATGTTTATGCGTTCCATCGACTCTAGCACCTTTAAGATTGCCATGACATACGACATCCTTTTGATTGTGGTCATTGGCGGTATGGGAAGTATTACAGGCAGCGTGCTGTCGGCGCTTTTGGTAACAGCCAGCAAGGAGTGGTGGCTTCGTTTCTTCGATGAGCCTCTGACGGTTGCAGGGGTCAATATTCCGCTCTTTCGCAACGGCTTCCGTATGGTGATCTTCTCCATCCTTCTGATGCTGGTGGTGCTGTTTTACCGCAGAGGAATCATGGGAACCAATGAATTTACCTGGGAGGGACTCTTTGGGCTGATCCGCTCTGTCCCTGACAGGATCCGTTCCCGCTTCCAGAAGAAGGAGGGCGCTTGACAATGGCAAAGACGATCTTAAAAGTAGATGATATTACGATGCAGTTTGGCGGCGTGGTGGCGGTCAACAATTTCTCTATGGAGGTACATGAGGGAGAGATCGTGGCACTGATCGGGCCAAATGGTGCAGGGAAGACGACGGCTTTTAATGTGATTACCGGCGTGTATGCGCCGACCAACGGGGCGGTCTCTTTCCATGAGCAGATGATTATCTCCAATTATCCCCAGGGGAAGATGAAGAAGATGTATGCAGGGGAGAATCAGGGAAAATATACTCACCGCATGGAGAAGACGCCGGACCAGATCACAAAGCTTGGTGTGGCCAGGACATTTCAGAACATACGTTTGTTTAAGAGCCTGACGGTCTTTGAAAATGTGTTGATTGCCAGACATATGCGCTCGAAAGCCAATGTGTTCAGCGCCACGTTCGGGCTGAATAAAAAAGAGGAGAATGAGAACCGGCAAAAGACTTTGGAGCTTTTGGAGATCGTGGGTCTTTTGGATGTGAAAGATGAGATCGCAAGTTCTCTGCCTTATGGAAAACAGCGTCACTTGGAGATTGCAAGAGCGCTTGCCACGGAGCCGAGTCTGCTTCTTTTAGATGAACCGGCTGCAGGTATGAATCCGCAGGAGACTGACGAACTGACTGCATTTATCAAGAAAATAAAGGAGCAGTTTGGGCTTACGGTCTTTATGATTGAGCACCATATGGATCTGGTGATGGAGATCTCGGATCGGATCTATGTACTGGATTTTGGAAAACCGATCGCTTCCGGCACACCGGATGAGATTCAGAATAATAAGCGCGTAATTGAAGCATATTTGGGGGTGCCGGAGGATGAGTAAGAATTTATTGGAAGTCAGAGACTTAAGTGTGTCTTACGGCGGAATCCGGGCAGTCAAAGGCATCAGTTTTGATGTGCCGGAGGGAGAGGTCGTGACTTTGATCGGAGCCAATGGTGCGGGCAAGAGTTCTACGCTTCGTTCGATTGTGGGGCTTGAAAAGGCGGCAGGCGGCAGTATCCAGTTTGACGGCAAGGAGCTGACCCAGATGGGGACCGAGCAGCTGGTGACAGAGGGGATTACGCTGGTGCCGGAGGGCCGCAGAGTCTTTCCGAATCTGTCGGTTCTGGAGAATCTGAAGATCGGGGCTTATCAGAGGAAGGATTCTCTGGAAGCGGATACGGAGTGGATCTATGGGCTGTTTCCAAGGCTTAAGGAACGTTCCTGGCAGATGGCGGGGACACTCTCCGGCGGTGAGCAGCAGATGCTGGCGATCGGCCGGGCGCTGATGAGCCGGCCCAAGTTGATTATGATGGATGAACCGTCACTTGGACTGGCGCCGATTGTGGTGCAGGGTGTGTTTGATATTATCCGGGAGATCAATAAGCAGGGGGTGACGATCCTTCTGGTGGAGCAGAATGCGAATATGGCGCTGAAGGCGGCGCATCACGCGTATGTGATGGAGACCGGACGGATTACACTGCATGGAACCGGGATGGAGCTGGCGGAGAATGAAGAAGTGAAGGCGGCTTATCTGGGGAAGGCGAAAAAATAAATAGCGGGGGTGCATGGGGCTGTCGCGTAATGGGGCGGCCTGACTCGACAAATGTCTGCATAGAATGTATCGGACAGTCGGCACAGTTTGTATGCTTCAATCGGACACATGAGTGTCCGCCTGGCTCATACAAACTGCACCGGCTGTCCGCTCCAATCTACACAGCACTATTTGTGCGAGCCAGGCCGCCCCATTACGCGACAGCCCCATGCTGGCAGGCGGTAGGGGAGTGAAGGTGTCTGTTATGTTAGCAGTAAATTATACAAATCTTCGTGATAATATGAAAATGTATATTCTGGCGTGCCGGTATCATTATGGGGATAGATAGAATAAAGCCAAAATGATCTGAGTTGACAAAGCGACACGAGTGTCGTATAATAAAAACGACAATAGTGCCGCTTTTTGGAAAGGAGGATCAGATGAGAGAGTTTCAATTGAGAGAGTGGAGAGAAGAGGATGCCGAAGAGGTCGCGCAGGCGGCGAATAATCCGAGGATTGCGGCAAATCTTAGAAATGTGTTTCCGCATCCCTATACGCTTGCAGATGCAGCCTTCTATATCGGGGATTGTATCGCGAAAGAGGGTGAGGGACAGATGACGCGTGCAATCGTTGTGGATGGGCATGTGGTTGGGAGTATTGGGATCTTTGTGGGAGCGGATGTCTTAGAGCGGTCTGCGGAGCTTGGGTATTGGCTGGCACAGGAGTATTGGAGGCAGGGGATTACTTCGCGGGCAGTGCGGATGATCTGTAAGGAGGCTTTTCAAAAATTTGATCTTGTGCGAATCTATGCGGAGCCTTTTGCAGATAATGCAGGTTCCATCGGTGTGCTGAAAAAGGCGGGATTTACATATGAGGGTACGATGAGAAACGGGATCTGTAAAAATGGAGTGATCCGCTCTTATTGTATGTATTCGATACTGTTAGAAGAGATGGAGCATTTCGATGGGAGATAAGGCAGAGAAGACGAAGGAGAGGATCTTGGAAGAAGCCTATGATCTGTTTGCTCAAAAAGGTTTTAAAGATGTGACGATGTCAGAGATCTGCAAGAGGACGGGGCTTAGCCGGGGCGGCTTGTATCGGTATTATACAGGGACAGAGGAGATCTTTTCGGAGATTCTCTCAAAAACGTATCCGTTGACTGGACGCATGGATAAAAAAGAGAGTGCGGCTAAGATCTTAGAAGAGATGCTGTCAACGTTGCAAGAGGAGATTATGGATCGGGAGCGGTCGTTAAGTCTTGCGATCTATGAGTATGCCAGTTTGGGAAATGAGGGATTTTTTCAGATCCTTTTAAAAAAGGCTAAGAAACGTTGGATGGATCTGATGGTGTACGGGATGGAACAAAAAGAATTTAAAAAAGTAGATCCGGATATGGTATCGGATATGATCTTGTATTATTATCAGGGACTTAGGATGTGGTCACGGGTGACACCATTAGAGCGCAAGGCGGCGGAGCATTATGGAAGGATGGTGAGGGAGATGCTGTTAGAAGAGTAATTGAAGAGACAAACACAGATAACATTTGACAGAAAAAGAACATTTGTATGAGATAAGGAAATCAGTTTATGAATTTGAATAGTTTGAGTAAATATTTATGTCTGCTGTTGCGTCATCATCCGGAAAAAGCAGGGATTACGTTGGATGAACATGGATGGGCAGATGTGGAAGAGCTGGTTGCGGGGGTCAAAAAGACCCATCGCTTTCATCTGGAGATGCTGAAGGAGATCGTGAGAACGGATGAAAAACAGCGGTATTCCTTTAGTGAGGATGGCAGGCTGATCCGCGCCAATCAAGGACATTCGATTCCTGTGGATGTGGAGCTTCCCGTCGTGGAGCCGCCGGAGTATCTCTGGCATGGAACTGCGGAAAAATATGTAGCTTCGATTGATCAGAGCGGTCTGCTTCCCATGAGCAGACTCTATGTCCATCTGTCCAAGGACAAAGAGACTGCTTGGAAAGTGGGGAGCCGGCATGGAAAGCCGGTGATCTACCGGGTAAAGAGCGGACAGATGGCGCAGAAGGGCCATGTATTTTACCGTTCCGTCAATGGCGTGTGGCTGGTCAAACAGGTTCCGACGGATTTTTTGGAAAAAGAAGAAATGTCTTCCATATGATGATGCCGGATACGGCGGCAGTTAAAAATTCCGCCACCCAGAATCCATGCCATACGCCTGCGGCTCCAAGGACGCGGCTCAGGAAAAAGGCTGCGGGGAGCATGATCAGGAGATAGCGGCAGAGGGATACGCTCAAGGAGGGAAGTCCTTTGCCAAGCCCTTCGAGCGTCCCGCAGACAGTCACAGATACAGAAGACACTACAAATCCAATCGAGATGATCTGAAGCGCCTTGGCGCCGGCCTGGATGCTCTCAGGATTGGAAGTAAACATCTCCATCAAGGGGACCGGGAACGCAAGGCAGAGAGCTGTCCCGGCGGCCATGATGAGCACAGTCAGAGAAAGCGCAGTCCAGTAGATGATCTTCACCCGCTGATACATCTTGGCTCCGTAATTATACCCGATCAGCGGGCGGATACCTTGTACGATGCCGTTGGCGGTCAGATATAAAAAGGTCTGAAGCTTGTAATAGACCCCAAGCACCAGTACATAGGACTGTGAAAATCCTGCCAGGATCACATTGAGGCAGGAGATCATCACCGACGGCAGGGACATGGTCAAAGAGGCGGAGATGCCGATCGGATAGAGGCGGCAGACAATCTCTTTTTCGGGCATCAGATACCGGGGATCAATATGTACCGGTATCGGACGCAGGAAATAATAGAGCAGGTAGATCACAATCGTCAGCACCTGACCAAGCCCTGTGGCGATGGCTGCCCCTTCGATGCCCATAGCCGGAATCGGGCCAAATCCAAAGATCAGGATTGGGTCTAAGAGGATATTGGCGATACAGCCGCACAGCATACTGACCATGGAGACCATCATCTTTCCCACAGCCTGAAAGATTTTTTCAAAAGAAAGATCTAAAGAGATCACCACTGCAAATAAAAATACAATCCGGCAGTAGCGTATGCCCAGATCTATGGTCACGGGATCTGTAGTAAAAAATCCAAGGAAAGCCGGAATCACAGCGATACAGACGATGCTCAGCACAAGTCCATGCAGCATATTGAGTACAAGACCCTGAGTGGCTGCTTTGTCTGCCCGCTTTTGATCCTGGGCGCCCAGAAAATAGGCGACGACAGCATTGAGTCCGATGCCAAAACCGATCGTCACTGCATTGATCAGATTCTGGAGCGGATAGACCAGGGACAGAGCGGTCATCGCTTGTTCACTGATCTTTGCCACAAAAAAGCTGTCGATAATGTTGTACAGGGAATTTACCATCATGGAGATCACCATGGGCAGTGACATGGTAAGCACCAGATACAGGATATTTTTTTCTTTCATAAATGTCTGTTCCATCGTTACCTCCTAAAAAAACAAAACCACACAATTGCCCGTTTGGGTAACTGTGTGGCGAAAATAGACCAGGTCTAGAAAAATCCACTCCTCCGCAGAGGTTTGTGGTCATTTTAACATACTTTTCGGGGGCTGTCAAATTGTGATGACAAAAAAAGTCAGAAGGTGTATAATGGATAAAAATGAGGTTAGGAGAAGAAGATGGATCGAAAGGCAATTGCGAGAGAGACGCTTAAGATTATGGAACAGGGGTATTATGAGGTAAATGGACAAAAAGTAGAGATCAAAGCATTGCAGGAAGAATCGATACAAAAGAGCTTTCTGTTGACGCCGGAACAGGGAGAGGAGCTGATCCAGACCTGTCAGAGCAGTGCCAGAGGAGAGAAAGCAAAGATCAGGATGCTGACACTCAACTGCCCTACGGTAGAAGTGATCTTAAATTGTAAAAAAGAAGGGAAAGACGTGGCCGTTTTGAATTTTGCCAGTGCGAAAAATCCGGGAGGTGGATTTCTCAATGGCGCTATGGCTCAGGAGGAGAGTCTGGCGGCTTCGAGCAGTCTGTATCAGACGCTGCTTAAGCATGAAGACTACTATATCGTCAATCGTGCTTGCAAGACGATGATGTATACAGATCATGCGATCTATTCTCCTGAAGTCCCCTTTTTCCGCGATGGCAGATTCCATCTGACAGAGGCTCCGTTTACCGCGTCAGTGCTGACACTTCCGGCAGTCAATATGGGGCAGGTGAAGCTAAAAGGGGAAGATGTGACGCAGGCAGAAGCGGTGATGAAGCATCGGATGAAACTGGCACTGGCGATCTTTGCCAGCCAGAACTGCCGTCATCTGATATTGGGAGCTTATGGATGTGGAGTTTTCAGAAATGACCCGCAGAAGATTGCGCTCTGGTGGAAAGAATTGCTGGAGGCTGATTTTTCCGGCATGTTTGACACCATCGTATTTGCTGTACTGGACCGTTCCAGTGCAGGAAATTGTATCCAGGCGTTTTTGCACGTCTTTGATAGCGATCAGTGATGCTGGTGAAATCTTTCACGGGCAGAAAGGAGCTGTTCCATGTGTGACAGCCCCTTTAATCGCTCTAGTAGGATTATTTTTTGCCTTTCATCATCTTTTGGGCTTTTTTCAGTGTCTCATCCATCTGTCGTTTGTCTGCTTCACTTTTTCCTTCTTTCATGATCTCAAAGATCAGTTGAAATTCCTCCGGGGTAAACTGGAGATTCTGCCGGCTGGCTGACGCTACAGCGCCGACTAAGACCGGCATTGCCTGTTTTTGATTTTTCCCCTCGATCTGTTGTGCAAGATTTAACAAAAAAGTAAGCTTGGCCGGGGAGATGTCTTTGATACGCGGGTCCTGAAACCATTCTGGTATATTCATGTATGGTCCTCCTTTTCATCGGGCGTGAAGGCAGAGGAAAATCCTTCAAACATATCCCGATACATATCCATATTTTCAAAAATATCTGCAAATTGTTCGATCTGAGCCTGTTCTTCCGGCGGAAGAATCCCTTTGATACATTTCATCAGATTTCCCATATCCGGAGACTGCTGAACGGGTGTGTTCCGGTTAAAATATTCCACCGTCTTTTGAAATTCCACCCATTTGATATAGATGGCCAGCATTTTCTGGGTGTTGGCAGGAAGAAAGGGCAGGAAGGCTTTTAGCATCTGCAGCTCTTTTGGAAGAATTGCTTCGTCAAATGTCATAACAGATTGGCTCCCTGCGTCTTTCTTCAATATATGAACGACGACAGGAAATCATGCAGTTTCCTGTGCCGGAATCGTCACGGTGGACAGAAGGGGGGATGCTGCAAGTGCAGACATCCCCGTCATGGTATTAGCATCCACAGCAGTTGTTGTTGCATCCACAACTGTTGCATCCGCAGTTATTGCTGCATCCACAGTTGTTTCCGCCGCCGAAACCATTGCCGCAGAAGAGCAGAAGCAGGATGATCCAGCAGCTGTCGCCGCCGAAACCACTGTCGCAGCCGCATCCATTTCCGCCAAAGAGTCCGCTGCCATTGCCGCAGCAGGAGAACAGAAGCAGGATTAAGATTAAGCAGCCACATCCGCTGCCGCCAAACAATCCGCTGCCATTGTTGTTGTTGCTGCATCCGCAACCACATCCGTTGTCACAGCAGCATCCATTCCTTGAACTTAAATCACTCATGAAGTTGACCTCCAAAAACTATTTACACTTCATCATATGCAGAAGCCCAGGAATGTGCTATACTGAAACCGAATAAAAAACAGTGAAGTTCCCCGGAGCGGAACTTTAAAAACAGCGAAGTTCCCCAAAAGCCCGGAAGGATATCTGAACGCAAAGCGTGCAGATATCCTTCCAGAACCAGGGCTGAAGGGGAACGGAGCGGAACTTTAATAGGAGGAACACGTGATGCCAGCTACTTATGCGCATTATGTATTTGGAAGAAAGGTCTATGCAAAGCTTCCCAGGGAAGAGAAGCGGCTAATCCGCCAGGAAAAGGATGCATTTCTTTTGGGGCTGCATGGACCGGATCTGTTATTTTATTATTATCCGATTGGGAAAAATCGGATCAATCAGCAGGGAGTTCGTATGCATAAAGAATTTGCGGCTGATTTTTTTGACAGAGGAAGAGAATGTTATCGCAAGCAAAAAGACCCTGCACTCAAAGCATATCTGTATGGATTTTTGTGTCATTTTGTGCTGGACAATGAGTGCCATCCATTTGTAAATTATTATGCGGAAGAAAAAGGGATCGGACATCTGACGATTGAGACAGAGTTTGACCGTTATCTGATGGTACAAGACGGACACAATCCTCTGGAATATATACCAGTGCATCATCTGATCAGCAGAGCACATACCAGAGACCAGATCTCTCACTTATTTGAAAATGTCAGCTCGGTGCAGATTGATGTATGTATTCATATGTTTCGCCAGGTGATCACTTTTTTTGTATGCCGCCATTGGGGGAAACGATTATTTTTAAAAATACTTTCTAGGATTGCGGGGCAAGATAACAGTATCGGCGGCCTGATTATGGACGGCTGTATACACCCTGTATGCAGAGAAAGCAATCGTTTTCTTAGAGATCGGATGCAGCATGCCGTTCTGACGGCCATTGATGAGATCTTAAAATATGGTCGGGTGCTGGAGGTGGGCGGACTGTTATCTGACCGGCTGTATCAAAATTTTGAGGAGACGATATGAATCATCTGACGAGAAAAGAAAGAGACTGGATCTTGTATGATGTGGGTAATTCTGCTTTTGTGATGCTGACAGCGACTGTGATCCCCATCTATTTTAAAAATATGGCTGGGGAAGCTGGGATGTCTTTATCCAATTCCACTGCGTATTTTGGGTATGCCAGTACAGTAGTGACAGTGATTGCCGCCATCTTAGGTCCGATACTGGGGGCAGTGGCAGATCTAAAAGGAAGAAAAATGCCGATCTTTCTCTGTTTTATGGGGATGGGAGCATTAGGCTGCATCAGCCTTTCTATTCCTGCATCCTGGCTGTCTTTTCTCGCTGTCTATATCCTGGCAAAAGTGGGATTTCAGGGGAGTCTGACGTTTTATGATTCCATGCTTACAGATATCACAGAACCAGACCGGGTGGATCAGGTCTCGGCTTGCGGCTATGCATGGGGATATCTTGGGAGCTGTATTCCATTTGTCTTAAGTATCCTGTTGGTGCTTGGCTGGGGACGTGTAGGGCTTACAGATATGCAGGCAGTCAAGGTGGTATTCTGGCTGAATGCGGTGTGGTGGTTTTTGATGACGCTGCCGCTTGTCAGAAGTTTTGAGCAGACTTGTTATGTGGAAGCAAAAGAGCATCCGATCAGAGAGAGCTTTGGGCGCCTGGTAGATGTGATCAAAGAGGTCAAGAAGAATAAGAAGATCTTTTGGTTTCTGGCGGCGTTTTTTTTCTATATCGATGGAGTCTATACGATTATTGACATGGCTACTTCTTATGGAAAAGATGTGGGGATCTCGGACGGGCATCTGATGCTGGCGCTTCTGCTGACGCAAGTGGTGGGCTTTCCCTGCTCGATTATATTTGGGATGCTGGCTAAAAAGATCGAGAGCGGGAAACTGATCCGCTATGCGATTGTGGGGTATCTCTGCGTGGTGGTGTTTGCAGTGCAGATGAGCCATGCATGGGAATTTTGGCTGTTGGCTGTCTGCGTGGCGGTGTTTCAGGGCGGGATCCAGGCGTTGTCGAGGTCTTATTTTACAAGAATTATTCCAAAAGAGCAGGCGGCGGAGTATTTTGGGTTCTTTGATATCTTTGGCAAGGGAGCCGTGTTTGTGGGGACACTGCTTGTGGGGGCTGCGACGCAGATAAGCGGAAGCTCTAGGGTAGGGATTGGATTGTTAGCAGGATTATTTGCAGTGGGGTATGTGTGTTTTAGGAAGATGGAGAGGGTGTGAAAAAAGGGGCCGGACGGTGCGTCCGCATTTTGGAGAGATATTTTTTATAAGGGTGAGAATAGGGGTTGACTTATCTCAAATCCTTGAGAATGGACTGTCAACTTTTTTTATACCACATCAGTATCGGGAATTGGGCAGGACAGGGATTTAGGTGAGTGAGATTGGTATGGGGTGCGAGGGCTTTGTGGAGAAGTCTTATGAGCAGGTGAAGGAGTTTGTGGATGTGATAGAAGGAGGGGAAAATTGGGTGTATTGGGATGTCCAGTCATAATCTTGAAGTGGCTAGGAAGGCAGTGGAGAGCGGACTGGTGGATGTGCTGATGTTCAGTGTGAATCCTTGTTATGATCTGCAGCCAGCCAGTGAGGATGTGGAGGAACTTTGGGCGGAGAAAAACTATGAGAAGTCGCTTTTGAATATGGACCCGCAGCGTCAGGCACTTTATGAGGCTTGTCAGCGTGCAGGAGTGGGCATTACAGTGATGAAAGCATTTGGAGGCGGAGATCTTTTGAGTGAGGAGCTGTCGCCGGCGAAAAAGGCGTTGAGCGCGTATCAGTGTCTGCATTATGCGCTGACGCGTCCAGGCGTGGCGTCTGTGATGGCGGGGGCGAGGACGCTTGAGGATCTAAGAAAAAGTATCGCTTATGAGGATGCATCAGAAGAAGAGAAAGATTATGCAGCCGCTTTTGCAGTACTTCCTAAGATCAGCTGGAAAGGACACTGTATGTATTGCGGGCACTGTGCGCCGTGTCCAAAAGGGATTGATGTGGCGTCTGTTACGAAATTTTTAAATCTTGCGATTGCACAGGGAGAAGTGCCAGAGATGGTGCGGGAGCACTATGGGATCTTAGAGCATACCGCACAGGAATGTGCAGCGTGCGGGGCGTGTGAAAAACGATGTCCATTTGAGGTGAAAGTTATGGAAAATATGAAAAGGGCAGTGGGGGTGTTTGGAAAGTAAAGGTGATAAGATTGTGATATTTTAGAAAGCAGGTATGATAATTTCCTGCTTCTAGATAGCGAGCTTCTTCCTGTGTACGCAGATGGAGGTTGGTGTGCAGGTTTTTATGATTGTAGTATATCATAGATTCATTGGTCTATGCCATCTTTTTCCATAAAAAGTATTGACTTCACAAAATGGTTTTCGTATTATGATATTAAGATTATGGAAAAGAGAGGACAGGAGACTTTAGACATGATTCACTACATACAAAATTTAAAGATCAGATTAAAACTCTATATCCTGATTGGCGTTGCGCTGATTGGTATGTTGATAATTGGCGGGATGTCATTTTTGCTGATGGGCAAGATGAATGATATGACAAGTGATATTTCCACAAGCTGGCTTCCAAGCATTAATACGGCAAGGGAATTGAGCACCACCATATCGAATATTCGCCTGAATGAATTGGGGTATCTTACCGCAGTCTCTGATGAAGTGGAAGCATCCAGTCTGCAGTATCTGCAAAATGAAAAAAAGGATATGAATACTCTTTTAGCCACTTATGAGGGATTAATCGATGAAGAGGAACAAGAGTTCTATGAGCATGCTATGAATCTCTGGACGCAGTACAGCGAGGCCGATGAAGAGATGATGGCGCTGGCAGGACAGGGGCAGACAGAGGAGGCACGTGCAATCTTAGAAGGCGAATGTGTTAAGCTTTACAATGATTTAAACAGTGCATTTAATGATATTATTGTCTACAATATAGAAGGAAGTGATGCGGCGACAGACGAGAGCTTTTTCCTGTATCGGACGGCTACTTTTGTGATGACAGCGGTGATCATCGTTATCATCCTTGTGGGAGTCTTTTTCTCGGTTGTGATTGTACGCCTGATCAAGAGTCCTATTTCTGAGATCGAAGAGGCTGCGCTCAAGATGGCAGAGGGCAATCTGGATGTGGAGATTGCCTATACTTCTAAGGATGAACTGGGAGTGCTTGCTGAACAGGTGCGCAGGCTGATCCGTAAGCTTCAGGTGATTATTGACGATGAAAACAAATTCCTTGCAAAGATGGCATCAGGAGATTTTACGGTGGATTCGGTCTGTGAAGAAGAGTATACTGGGGGCTTTTACCCGCTTCTGATCTCTTTTAGGGGTATTGCAGAAAAGCTGAATGATACGATGCTTCAGATCAGCCGGAGTTCTTCTCAGGTTGCAAGCGGAGCGGAACAGGTGTCAAATGGTGCACAGGCTCTGTCTCAGGGAGCGACGGAGCAGGCAAGTTCTGTGGAAGAGCTTGCTGCCAGCATCAATGAGATCTCCGACAAGGTGAATCAAAATGCAGACAATGCACGCCAGGCTAATGCGACCGCAGGCGAAGTCAGCATAAAGATGAACGCGAGCAACGAGAAAATGCAGCAGATGATACAGGCAATGAGTGATATCAGCAACTGCTCCAGCGAGATCAACAAGATCATCAAGACCATTGAAGACATTGCCTTCCAGACCAATATCCTTGCCCTGAATGCCGCTGTGGAGGCTGCCCGCGCAGGCACTGCCGGAAAAGGCTTTGCTGTTGTAGCGGATGAGGTAAGAAATCTGGCAAGTAAGAGTGCAGAGGCTTCTAAGAACACGGCAGTTCTGATTGAAAATTCCTTAAAAGCAGTGGAACATGGAACTCAGATCGCGGATGAGACTGCTCGTTCCTTGCTGCAGGCAGTCAATGACGTAAATGAAATGACAGGCATTATCGGACAGATTTCCAAGGCCAGTAACAACCAGTCGGAAGCCATCTCTCAGATCACGACCGGAATTGACCAGATCTCCAGCGTGGTCCAGACCAATTCGGCAACTGCACAGGAGAGCGCAGCCGCAAGCGAAGAACTGTCCAGCCAGTCACAGCTTATGAAGAGCCTTGTGGGAAGATTTCAGTTGAAAAAGAGTCTTTAAAATGTACGAGGTCGCCGCATAAAAGGCGACCTCTTTTATATTTTAATCAGGAAAGTATTGACTTCATGAAATGGTTTTCGTATTATGATAGTGACAACAAGGAGGAGAGAGGATGCAGGAGCTTATCAAAGTGGCGGTAGATGCCATGGGCGGAGATCATGCGCCGATGGAGATTGTAAAAGGAGCCGTAGAAGCGGCAGGAAGCTGTGAGGAACTGAAAGTGTTCCTTGTGGGCAAAGAGAAGGAAGTGAACGCTGAGCTTAAAAAGTATCCATATGATCCTTCCAGGATAGAAGTGGTGGCTGCTTCGGAAGTGATAGAGATGGCGGAACCTCCGGTACAGGCTATTCGCAGCAAGAAAGATTCTTCCATCGTGGTGGCGATGAAGATGGTGAAAAATGGTGAGGCGGATGCGTTTGTCGGTGCGGGCAGTACAGGAGCGGTTCTGGTAGGCGGTCAGCTCATTGTAGGAAGGATTAAGGGCGTGGAGCGCCCGCCTTTGGCACCTCTTATACCAACAGAAAAAGGAGCTTCTCTGCTGATCGACTGCGGAGCAAATGTGGACGCCAGACCTTCTCATCTCGTGCAGTTTGCCAAGATGGGTTCGATCTATATGGAACATGTGATGGGCGTGAAAAAGCCGCGGGTTGCGATTGTGAATATCGGTGCGGAAGAAGAAAAGGGCAACGCACTTGTGAAGGAGACTTTTCCTCTGTTGAAGGAATGTAAAGATATTCATTTTATTGGAAGCATTGAAGCCAGAGATATCCCGTCCGGATATGCAGATGTGATTGTCTGCGAAGCCTTTGCGGGGAATATCATTCTGAAGCTGTACGAGGGAGTAGGGGCAACCTTGATTTCCATGGTGAAAAAAGGGATGATGACGAGCCTTAGCAGTAAGCTAGGTGCGCTGCTTGTAAAGCCTGCCCTGAAAAAGACCCTGAAAAGGTTTGATACGAGTCAGTACGGCGGCGCTCCTCTTCTGGGCCTTAAAGGCTTGGTTGTCAAGACCCATGGAAGCTCCAAATCCACAGAGGTGTGCAACTCGATCTTGCAATGTGTGACTTTTACAAAACAGCACATCAATGAAAAAATCAGCGCTGGAATCGGAGCAAAATAAAATTGAGGAAGGAATGGAAATCATGGAATTTGAAAAATTGCAGGAGATCATTGCGGAAGTATTGAATGTGGATGCAGATGAGATTACAATGGATACCACGTTTGTAGATGATCTGGGAGCAGATTCCCTGGATGTGTTTCAGATTATTATGGGCATCGAAGAAGTATTTGACATTGAGATCTCAAACGAGGATGCAGAGAAGATTGTATCGGTCGGGGATGCTGTTGAACAGATTAAAAATGCAACAAACTAGCAGGTAACTGGAAAAGAGATCAGACAGTACATGTAAAAAGGGGACTGGTATTGCGTCAGCCCCTTTTTACTCGTGAAGTGGAGAGGAATATGGGAGAGAGAGTTCTGTTAAGGGAACTAGAAGAAAAGATTGGCTATCAGTTTCAGGACAGAGAACTTCTGAACAGAGCCATGCGGCACAGCTCCTACGCCAATGAGCGGCATCTGGGAAGATTACAGTGCAATGAACGGCTGGAATTTTTGGGGGATGCCGTATTAGAACTTGTGACCAGTGAATTTTTGTATGAAAATTTTCCCCAGATGCCGGAGGGAGATGCCACCAAGACCAGGGCCAGTATCGTCTGTGAGCAAAGCCTGGCTTTTTGCGCGGATGTCCTTTCGCTTGGGCGGTATATCCAGCTAGGCAGAGGAGAGCGTGTAAGCGGAGGCAGAGGGAGAGCTTCGATTGTCTCGGATGCTTTGGAAGCGTTGATCGGGGCAATCTATCTGGACGGTGGTTTTACTAGCGCAAAAGACTTCATCAGAACATTTGTTCTGGATGATTTGGAGCATAAAAAACTCTTTTTCGATAGTAAGACCATCCTACAGGAACGGATTCAGGCACACCATGAGGAATTGCTGCACTATGAATTGATTCGGGAAGAGGGTCCTGATCATCAGAAGATCTTTGTGGTTCAGGCACTGCTTGGGGAGCAGGTCATCGGAGAGGGCAGCGGACGGACCAAAAAAGCGGCAGAGCAGGCGGCGGCTTATCATGCGCTGACGGGTAAGAGTCTGCCAAGTCTTCAGGATACCAAGTAGAACAGGAAACGTTGCATGTATTTAAAATGTATAGAAGTGCAGGGATTTAAGTCCTTTGCCAACAAGATCGTATTTGATTTTCACAACGGAATTACAGGAATCGTAGGGCCAAATGGATCCGGCAAAAGCAATGTGGCCGACGCGGTCCGCTGGGTCTTGGGAGAACAGAGGGTCAAACAGCTCAGAGGCGGCAGTATGCAGGACGTGATCTTTTCAGGGACAGAGAACCGAAAGCCCTTAAGCTATGCCTATGTAGCAATCACTTTGGACAATGCCGACCACCAGCTTCCTGTCGCTTATGAAGAAGTAACCATCGCAAGGCGGTTATATCGGTCGGGGGAGAGTGAATATCTTTTAAATGGGACTGCCTGCCGCTTAAAGGATGTACAGGAGCTGTTCTATGATACCGGGATTGGCAAAGAAGGATATTCCATCATCGGACAGGGACAGATTGACAGGATTTTAAGTACCAAGCCAGAGGAGGCCAGAGAGCTTTTTGACGAGGCGACGGGAATTGTCAAGTTTAAAAAGCGAAAAAAGACGGCAGAGAAAAAATTAGAAGATGAGAAACAGAACCTTCTGCGCGTCAATGATATCCTTTCGGAATTGGAAAAACAGCTGGGTCCTTTGGAGCGTCAGGCACAGAAGGCAAAAGAGTACCTGAAAAAGAGGGAGCAGTTAAAAGAATTAGAGATTCACGTCTTCCTGCTGGAGATGGAAAGCATCAAAGAGCAGCTAAAGCACATAGAAGAGGCTGATAAGATCGCCAAAGGCGATATGGCGCAGACCAAAGAAGCCTTTGATCAGACGAAGCAGCAGTATGAGCAGATCGAGAAAGCGCTGGAGGGTATCGAAGCGCAGATCGATCAGGCCAAAGAGGAGGCTTCGAAAAAGCGTCTGTTAAAGCAGCAGAAAAAGGGCCAGATCGAAGTGCTGAAAGAACAGGCCCGTTCGGCGGCTGCTGCGAGCCAGCATTTTCAGGAACGTCTGCTGCATATTGAGAGCGAACAAAAAGAACGAGAGGGAGAACATAAGTTCACCCTTTTGGAGAAAGAGGAGTTGGATACGCAGCTTTCTCAGGCACAAAAGGTACAACAAGCTGCACAGGAAGCCCTTGAACAGATCCAGCAAAAACTTTTGGACAGCCAGACCAATATGGAGAACAGCAAAAATGAGATTATCTCACTGTTAAATCAGCGTTCTTCTATTAAAGGCAAGATTCAGCGCTATGACGCCATGACGGAACAGATCCAGATCCGAAAGGCGGAAGTGAATCAAAAGCTGATCCAGATCAAGAGTGAGAAGCTTGATCAGGAGGAACTTCTGAAGAAGCGGGAAGAAGAGCTTAGTAAGGTGCAGGAGGAACTTAAAGGGGTCTTAGAAGATCGGGCAACAGTAGAGAAAAGGATTCAGGAACTTCAGGAGCTGATCACGAAGAGCCGTAAGCGTTTAGAGAACGGACAGACCCTTTACCACCGGGAAGCCTCCCGGCTGGAATCCCTACAAAATCTGGCAGAGCGCTATGATGGATATGGAGGCAGCATCCGGCGGGTGATGGAGCAGAGACAGAATCTTAACGGCATCTGCGGAGTCGTGGCTGATCTGATCCAGACGGAGAAAAAATATGAGACTGCCATCGAGACGGCTCTTGGCGGGAGTATTCAAAATGTGGTGACGGAGGATGAAGAGACAGCCAAGAGGCTGATCGCCTTCTTAAAGCAGAACCGATATGGAAGAGTGACGTTTCTGCCTCTGACTGCCGTAAAAAACCCGCCCCAGTTTCAGCAGACGCAGGCTCTAAATGAGCCGGGAGTCATCGGACTTGCGCATACGCTGATCCAGACTGAGGAGCGCTATCAGAAGATCTGTGAACAGCTTCTGGGACGGACGGTGGTGGTGGATGAGATCGACCATGCCATTTCGCTGCAGCGTAAATATCGCTATAGTCTGCGGGTTGTCACCTTAGAAGGCGAATCCTTAAATCCTGGCGGCTCCATGACAGGAGGTGCTTTTAAAAACAGCAGCAGTCTCTTGAGCAGGAAACGGGAGATCGATGAGTTAAAGGCGCGGGTAGAACGCTGTCAGAGGGAGACACAGAAAGCTTCTGTGGAGCTTCAAGGCTATCAGGAGGAGAGAAGCCGCTGCTATGCCGTCTTGGATGCAGGGACTGCCAGTCTGCAGGCGCTGCGTGTGGATGAGAATACCGCGCGGATGAATGTGGAGCAGTCTGAGAAACAGAAACAGACCGCGGGCGAAGATTTCCTGCAATTGCAAAAAGAGAGCCAGGAGTTAGAGCGCCAGAAGCAGGAAATCCAGGAGATGAAGCAGGAGAATCTAAAGGAATTAAAAGATTCCGAAGATCTGGAACAAGCGCATACAGTTGCCGTGGAAACCTATCAAAAGCGCTTAGAAGAACAAAAGCTTTTGGAAGCAGAAGCGGCAAAATCACTGGAAGAACATCATCTAGATACGGCTGCGCTCTTACAGAAAGCCGAATTTATGGCTTCAAATCTCAAGCGAATCGAGGGAGAACTTACCAAGCTTTTGCATGAGCGGGAGGAGCTTTTAAAGAGCCAGGGACAGGCAAAAGAGCACACCAAAGACCGCGAAGAAGAGATGGAGACTCTGAAAACTTCCATAGAAGAAGTGTCTCAAAACATCGAGCGATTAGAAGAGCAGGCAAAAGCACTTCAAGGGCAAAAAGAAGCGCAGTCTGCTTCTCATAAAAACTTTTTGAAACAAAGAGAAGATCTGTCAAAGCGAATGAATGAGTTAGACAAAGAGATCTTCCGGCTGAACAGCCAAAAGGAAAAACTGGATGAAACTTCAGAAAATCTTATGAACCATATGTGGGCAGAATATGAACTGACCTACAATGGAGCACTTTCACTTCGGAAGGAAGAATACCATAATCTGCCGGAATTGAAAAAGAACGCCAGTTCGATCAAAGAGGAGATGAAAGGGCTGGGAAATGTCAATATCAATGCCATCGAGGACTATAAAGAAGTGTCCGAGCGCTTTGGTTTTATGGATACGCAGAGAAAGGATCTGATCGATGCAGAGGATGCTTTAAAACAAGTGATTCAGGAACTGGACAGCGGCATGAAAAAGCAGTTTTTGGAACAGTTTTCCATGATTCAAAAGGAGTTTGACAAAGCTTTTAAAGAATTGTTTGGCGGAGGACGGGGCACTTTGGAGTTGATGGATGAGGAAGATGTGCTGGAGACTGGCATCCGCATCATCTCGCAGCCGCCGGGCAAGAAACTGCAGAATATGATGCAGCTCTCCGGCGGAGAGAAGGCGCTGACAGCGATTGCTTTATTATTTGCCATACAGAATCTAAAGCCGTCGCCTTTTTGTCTGCTGGATGAGATCGAGGCGGCGCTGGATGACTCCAATGTGGTGCGTTTTGCAAAATATCTACATAAATTGACCAAATATACGCAGTTTATTGTCATCACTCATAGAAGAGGAACAATGAATGCGGCAGACCGGCTGTATGGCATTACCATGCAGGAAAAAGGCGTGTCAACGCTGGTGTCTGTGAACCTGATTGAAAATGATCTAGAGGAATAAGACAGGAGAATCATGTATTATGGCGGAGGAAAAGAAAGGTTTTTTCAGGCGTCTGGCAGAGGGATTGACCAAGACGCGGAACAATATTGTGTCCGGGATGGATGCAATCTTTAGCGGATTTTCGGATATTGATGATGATTTTTATGATGAGATCGAAGAGATCCTGGTGATGGGAGATATCGGCATCAATGCGACCACATCCATCATCGACAACCTGAAAAAGAAAGTAAAGGAAAACCGGATTAAAAAACCGGAGGAGTGTAAGGAACTTTTGATCAACAGCATCAAAGAGCAGATGCAGGTCGGAGAGACGGCTTATGAATTTGAAAAGCGCACTTCGGTCGTGTTAGTCATCGGAGTCAATGGGGTGGGCAAGACCACTTCGGTCGGCAAGCTGGCCGGAAAATTAAAAGACCAGGGGCGCAAAGTGATCCTGGCCGCTGCAGATACGTTTCGCGCAGCCGCCGGCGAGCAGCTGACCGAGTGGGCCAATCGTGCCGGCGTGGAGATCATCGGCGGCAGCGAAGGCGCTGACCCGGCTTCTGTGGTCTATGATGCAGTGTGTGCAGCAAAGGCGAGGAAAGCAGATGTGCTCTTAATCGACACAGCCGGACGGCTTCACAACAAGCGCAATCTGATGGAGGAACTTCGCAAGATCAACCGGATTATCGAGCGAGAATATCCGGATGCCTATCGGGAAACGATGGTAGTATTAGACGGCACCACCGGCCAGAATGCGATGGAACAGGCAAGGCAGTTCGGGGAAGCGGCAAATTTAACTGGTATTATCCTGACCAAATTGGATGGCACTGCTAAAGGCGGGATCGCCGTGGCGATTCAGTCGGAGCTGAATGTGCCAGTCAAATATATTGGTGTGGGAGAACATATTGACGACTTACAAAAGTTTGATGCTGATACTTTTGTTGATGCGCTGTTTTTAAACCAGAATGAAAGATAGACAGCATCCGCCCGAACAATGCCCGTAAGGATGTTTGAAAGCAAAGCGAACAAACATTTTTACAGACAAGGGGCATTGTGAGCGGCGGATGCGGAACTCAAATAAGGAGACAGAAGAGATGATAGCATTGGAGAAATTTGAAGAGGCCTGTGAGATCGTGGGCAGAGTGACCACGAAGACACGGCTGATGTACAGTCAGTATTTTAGTGAGCAGTCCGGCAACAAGGTGTATCTGAAGCCGGAAAATATGCAGAAGACAGGGGCTTTTAAGATCCGGGGCGCGTATTATAAGATCAGCACGTTGTCAGAAGAGGAGCGCTCGAAGGGCCTGATCACTGCATCTGCGGGCAATCACGCTCAGGGCGTGGCTTATGCGGCAAAGGAATATGGCAGCAAGGCTGTGATTGTGATGCCTACTACGACGCCGCTGATCAAGGTGAATCATACGAAGGAATACGGCGCGGAAGTGGTACTGTATGGAAATGATTATGATGAAGCGTGTGCTCATGCCTATGAGCTGGCTGAAGAACACGGCTATACGTTTATCCATCCGTTTGATGATCTGGATGTGGCAGTCGGGCAGGGGACGATCTCCATGGAGATCTTTAAGGAGCTGCCGCTGGTGGACTATATCTTGGTGCCCATAGGAGGCGGAGGATTGGCAGCCGGTGTGGCTACGCTTGCGAAGCATCTCAATCCCAAGATCCAGGTAATCGGCGTGGAGCCGTCGGGAGCAAACTGCATGGAGCAGTCTGTAGCCAAAGGAGAGGTGATCTGTCTGCCTCACAGTAATACTATCGCGGATGGTACAGCGGTACGCCAGCCGGGTAAGACAATATTTCCTTACATTCAGGAGAATGTGGACCAGATTATCTCAGTGCCGGATGATGAGCTGATCGTGTCTTTTTTGGATATGGTGGAAAATCATAAGATGATTGTGGAAAATTCAGGACTTTTAAGTGTGGCGGCACTTCGGCATCTGAATGTACAGAATAAAAAAGTGGTGTGTATTTTAAGCGGCGGCAATATGGATATTATCACGATGTCTTCGGTAGTGCAGCATGGATTGATCCAGAGGGACCGGATCTTTACGGTGTCAGTGCTTTTGCCGGATAAGCCAGGGGAGCTTGTGAATGTGGCGTCGGTGATTGCGAAGCTACAGGGGAATGTGATCCGGCTTGATCATAATCAGTTTGTGAGTACGAACCGGAATGCGGCGGTGGAGCTGACGATTACAATGGAGGCGTTTGGGTCGGAGCATAAGAAGAGGATTATTGATGGGTTGATTGAGCACGGGTATCGGCCGCAGATGATGAGGGCGAGTATATAATACAGGCGGAAGGGTTAACTTGACAGGCGACGCCGGGCATGTGGGAGCGATCTTCCGGTATTATAGAGGAACTAGTAAATGCGGAAGTCTAGAGCGGCGGATGCGGAACTTACAAACAGCATCTGCCCGAACAATGCCCGTAAGGATGTTTGAACACAAAGTGGTCAAACATTCTTACAGACGAGGGGCATTGTGAGCGGCAGATGCGGAACTCTAATAGGAGGTAAAGGATGAAGACGAGAGTGGAGAGTACATTGGTGAGACGTGGGCAGGGGTATAATTGTGCGCAGGCGGTGGCTTGTACGTATTGTGATCTGCTGGGCGTGGATGAGAAGACGGTCTTTCGGGCGATTGAGGGCTTTGGGGCTGGTATGGGATGTATGGAGGGAGCTTGCGGGGCTTTGGCTGGAGCGGTGCTTTTAGCAGGCTTAAAATACAGTGACGGGGATTTGGAGGCGCCTAAGAGTAAGGGAAAGACGTACCAGGTGACCAAGGAGATGGTGAAGCGTTTTCAGGAGAAGGGCGGTTCGGTGATCTGTAAGGATCTGAAGGCTGTGGAGAATGGGAAGCAGAGGTATGATTGCGCAGAGTGTATCAAGGATGCAGCGCGGATTGTAGAGGAACTCTTGTTTGGAGAAGAAAATGAGTAGATATCTGGAGATACAGGCAGCTCTTTTGGGAGTGGGAACTGTAGGAGGCGGTGTCTATAAGCTTCTTGAGAGAAGAAGTGAAGAGATGCCATATAAAATCGGCGGAAGACTGAAAGTCAGCCGGGTTCTTGTTAAAGATTTATCAAAGGAACGGGAAGGGATTCCGTGCGAGCTTTTGACGGATGATTTTCAGGGTATTTTGGAAGACCCGAATATCCATATTGTGATTGAGCTAATGGGCGGGATTGAGCCGGCAAGAACTTATATCCTGCAGGCGCTCAGGGCTGGGAAAAACGTGGTGACAGCAAATAAAGATCTGATGGCGGAACATGGCAGGGAGCTGATGGAAGAAGCCGAGGCGCAGGGCTGTGATCTGTTGTTTGAAGCTGCGGTGGGCGGCGGGATTCCGATTATTCGTCCATTAAAAGAATGTCTGGCAGGAAATGAGATCACGGAGATTATGGGCATCGTCAATGGGACGACGAACTATATCTTGACGAAGATGACGCAGGAGGGCATGGATTTTCAGGATGCTCTCAAAAAGGCGCAGGAGCTGGGATTTGCAGAAGCGGACCCGACGGCGGATATTGAAGGACTGGATGCGGGACGCAAGATGGCGATTTTGGCTTCCATCGCCTTTCATTCCCGCGTGACATTTGATGATGTGGATATTAAGGGAATCACGAAAATTACAGCCAAAGATATCCAGTATGCCAAAGAATTTGGCTATACGCTGAAACTGTTGGGCGTGGCGAGAAATACGGATCCGGAGATGGAGGTGGGGGTATTTCCCATGATGATTCCGTCAAGTCATCCGCTTGCCAATGTTAATGATGCATTTAATGCGGTCTTTGTCCATGGAGATGCGGTGGATGATGCCATGTTCCAGGGAAAAGGTGCAGGAGAATATCCGACGGCCAGTGCAGTGGTGGGAGATGTGATCGCTGTTGCGAGAAATATGCAGGATAATTGCTGCGGACGGATCGGATGTAGCTGCTACAAAGATCTGCCTATGAAAGCGTCCGGGGAATCGAGGCATCGGTATTTTCTCAGGCTGATTGTGGAGGATCGTACGGGGATCTTAGCCGGTGTGGCAGGTGTCCTGGGAAATAACAATGTCAGTATCAACCAAGTGATTCAAAAGCCGGCTGTGGACGGCGTGGCGGAATTGGTGGTGATCACGGATAAGGTGGAGAAGCGTCATTTAAAAGATGCAATGGTAATATTTGGGCAGATGTCCATGATCCGGGAAGTGGCGTCTGTAATCCGGGTATATTCCCAGAGATAAGTGTTTCTGGTCACATCTGCCAGACTAGCCTGTTTTACGGCGGGGCACACTTTTACTGTGTAACTCAGAAAGGAGAGCGCCAATGGAAATCAAGGAGATTACCGGAGACAATTTTCAGACTGAAGTGACAGAGGCCAATGGGCCGGTTCTGGTGGATTTTTATGCCAGCTGGTGCGGGCCTTGTCAGGCACAGCTTCCGGTTCTGTTAGAGGCAGCGAAGGAGGCCTGCGACGTGAAGTTTTGCAAGGTGAATATTGATGAAAACAAAGGACTTTGTGAAAGATTTGACGTAGAGCAGGTGCCGACGATGCTGGTGATGAATGGGGAGAGGGTATATAAAAGGATTGTGGGGGTTCATTCGCTGGAGGAGATTCTGGAGCATCTGGAGATGTAGGGAGTGACGGAAATGAAACTGTCGCCAAGGGGGCCGCAGGGCTTTTGATATATGTCTGGGGGCGACGGAAACAGAACTGCCATAAGACAGGCCGCGGGGCCTTTGACAAATGTCTGCATAGAATGTATCGGACAGCCGGTGAAGTTTGTATGCTCCAGTCGTACACGTATATGTGTTCGCCTGGCTCATACAAACTTCACCGACTGTCCGCTCCAATCTACACAGCACTATTTGT
>CAJUGG010000092.1 GCA_910585995.1 uncultured Lachnospiraceae bacterium | reverse complement strand
ATTTACAAAATGGTCTGACTTTGGGGGGAGTGGAAGTCTGGAGCTATGATTTGGCAAAAAAATTAAATGCTCTGGGTTATCCGGGTATATACTTGACAACTGATTTTGCAAATCCGATTGTTAAAGATGATACCTATCCTGTTCAGATGCTTCAATATGATGGAGTTGATGAAGAAAAAGACAGAATCAGAATATGTGTTCAAAAGATTGTAGAATATCTTCCATGTACAATTATGTGTAATTTTCCACATTATACATTCTGGTCTGCCTGCATGGTGAAGCAGTTGTATCCTAATCAGATTCGAATCATAGCAGTACAACATAGTGATGATCCAGTCTACTATGAAACGTATGGTTTATGGCAGGAGTTTGTGGATCAGTATCTGGTGATTAGTTCGCGTATGGAAAAGAAGCTTATATTATGTGGAGTAAGACCTGAACAGATTGGACGTTTGGAATGGCAAATATGCTGTAATGAGAATTTGGATAAAGCGTGGAATGATGCTGACAGATGTTTACAGATCGGATATGCGGGCAGAGTGACAACTATATCAAAAAGAGCAGATTTATTAGTTATATTGGCTGAAAAACTTCTGGATAGAAATGTTGATTTTCAACTAAATATTGCAGGTACAGGAGATTACAGTGAAACTTTGCAGCAGATGATTCAAGATAAGAATCTTCAAAAATATATCATTTTAAAGGGATATATAGACCGAAAAGAAATACCTGCTTTCTGGAATAAGCAAGATATTATGGTTGCCTGTTCTGAATTAGAAGGACACAGCATCTCCCAATCAGAAGCTATGGCTGAAGGTGCTGTCCCCGTGATCACAGATGTCTCCGGGGCGAGAGATGATGTGACCGATGGATACAATGGCTATATCGTAGATGTGGGTGATATAGATACAATGGCGGACAGGATATATGATTTGTATCACAACCGGAAAGAATTAAAACAGATGGGACAACGCGCCCACAATACCATCTATGAACGGCAAAAAAATGCGGATCAGGCCAGATTTTGGGATGATTTAATCAAAAAGGTGTGGCAGGAATGAATGCAAAGGTATCGGTGATATTACCATCTTTAAATGTGGCAAATTATATCAGAGAATGTATGGACAGTGTGATTCATCAGTCCATGCCGGATCTGGAGATTATCTGTGTGGATGCAGGTTCTACAGATGGGACAAGAGAGATACTGAATAAATATGCAGAGAAGGATTCCCGAATCATTCTTTTGCACAGCGATATCAGAAGCTATGGCAGACAGGTGAATATGGGACTGAATTATGCTTCCGGCGAATATATTGCTGTTTTAGAGACAGATGACTGGATTGCACCAGATATGTACCATTGCCTGTATGAATATGCCAAGGATAAACAGTTGGATTATGCTGCTGCTGATTTTGATATGTTTTATCAGCTTCAGAGCGGAGCATATTATTTTACGAGACATCATCTATTTGCACCTGATATGCAGGAATGGTATGGAAAGATACTTGATTCGGATCAGATTGCTACGTTAAGATCTACGGATTATGTATTGTGGAGAGGTATCTATAATCGAAAGTTTTTAGATGACAACCACATAAGACTTCATGAATCACCAGGAGCAGCATTTCAGGATATGGGGTTTTTACAACAGGTAAAGACTTATGCGAAGAAGGCAGTCTATATTGACCAGAGCTTTTACCGGTACAGACAAGACAGAGAGGAGGCTTCTTCTCACGGGCTGAATGGTCTGCAATGCTATATGGAAGAATTCTGCTGGATAAATGAAGAGTTAAAATTAGATCAGATGTTAAAAGAGATACACAAGGATTATTATTTTTTTACCATGAGTATTTCTTTCATTAGCAAGTATGAGCAAATTTTAACAAAGTTGAATGGTGACTGGCAAGATACAAGACTTAGCATACCATATCTGTGGTTTCGGGAGCAAATGTTATATGCGATGGATTGTGGTTATTTGAAAGAGAATATGTATGGCGGAGAATTATGGAAGAAATTCTTACTTTTGTTAGAATCGCCAGAATCTTATGTCAGGTTAGTGATGGAGAAAGTACAAGGGGAAAGAGATCTTGTACAGAGATTTTCTAAATTGATAAAAGGGGAACCTGTAGTTATATTTGGCTGTGGAATACGTGGAGAACGGCTGATGCTGTTTTGTGATCGGCATAAGATCAGGATCTCGTCTTTTTGTGATAATAATACTGCACTGTATGGAGAAAAAAAATTTGGTTTTCCAATTATTTCGCCATATGATATAAAAGAAGAGATAATTCTGCTTTCTATGAAAAATGGGTGGGAGCAGGTACGCAATCAGTTGCTTGAGATGGGAATAAAATCAGACAGAATCATAGAGCAGATTCCAGAAGGAATTTTATGAATTTCTAAAAATAGGAAGGGAACGATAAGCGGCAAAATGGATATCAAAGTATCAGTGATTGTGCCATCGTTAAATGTGGCTGATTATATAAAAGAATGTATGGACAGTATTATAGGACAGACATTACAAGAGCTGGAAATAATCTGTATTGATGCAGGCTCTACAGACGGGACATTTGAGATTTTGCAAAAGTATGCAGAAAGAGATGCACGAATTAAGCTGATACGATCCGATAAGAAAAGTTATGGATATCAGATTAATCTGGGGATTCGTACAGCAAAAGGAGAATATCTGGGAATTGTTGAGACAGATGATTATATTGATGAGAAGATGTATCAAGAGCTATATCAGGTAGCTGTGGAACATGATCTGGACTTTGTGAAAGCGGGATTTGATGTATTTGTTACCCCTGAAAAGGGAGAACGCTATCTGTTACCGTATTCCATGGCAAATGTAAATCAGGTGATTTCTTCAGATTATTTTACGAGTGGAGAATTGTCCAGTGACATTTACATATGGAATGGGATTTATAAGTTGTCGTTTTTAAGAGCGTATGGGATATGCCTGAATGAGACGCCAGGAGCGGCATTTCAGGATTGCGGATTTCGGTATTTGGTAGACATTCATCTTCGCAAAGGTATGTTTTTGGACAAATCTTTTTATAGATATCGCAGAGACAATGGTGGGTCTTCTACCTATCATCCAAACTGTGTGCGGTATAATCTGGAAGAGTGTAAATATTTGCGTAGACGAATCGAAGAGGAACAGATCACAGACCGAAAGATACATTCTTTTGTTGCACGTGAGACGGTGATGATGGCATTGGAGCCATATATTACGTTTAGAGGGTGCTGTGAGCCGGATGATGAGACGAAGGCAGCATTGGATGAATTTCGTGAGATTATTAAAAAAGACAGAGAACAGGGCTTGCTGCGTCAGGAAGAGATGCTTCCTAAACATTGGATTGAGATGCGGTTATTTACAGAAAATCCAGAGGCTTGTGAAGCATATATTGCGATCAGCGCAGATGCGAGATATGCACCTTATCGAAAGTTTGTAAAAGAAATGTCAGAGAAGGAGCAAATTGTGGTGTTCTGTGCAGGGAAGACTGCAACCTATGCTCTTTGCCTGATGAGAATGAATGAGGTTCGTACGATTCAGGCTTTTTGTGATAATAATAAGGAAAAATGGGGAGATACTCTCATGGGATATCCAGTGCTTTCTCCAGAAGCTGCAGTGAAAAAATATCCTAAAGCACATTTTTTGGTTGCAAATCGTGTACATAATAAAAAGATTGAGGAGCAACTTTTTATGTTAGGAGTTCCGAAAACATCTGTTTCTACATATACGTTACCATTACTGCCCATGGAGTGTACAAATTATTTTATGAAACTTTATCAATAGACAGGGAGGCAATATGACACCACGTAGTAAAGTAGATAAACTGATAGGTACTTATATAGAAGCACAATATCAGGATGATTTTAGCAATATCATATCAGAAGACGAGCGCCTGGAAGTGGCGCTCTATTTGAGTGAGCTTGCCAATGGGCTTTTGGGTTGGTATCCATTTGAAAAAGATGGAAAGATCTTGCAGATCGGGAGTTGGTTTGGGGCGTTTACTTCTATGCTAAGCCTGCGAAGCAAAGCAGTAACCATAGTAGAACCTGATCCCTATCGTGCATCTATGACAAAGAAGAGACAAAATGCTCTTTCAAATGTCGAGATTAGAGAACAGGCAGTCCTGGAATATTGTAAAAATTGTACAAAACAATATGATACGATTATTCTTGCAGTAGATGAACAGATTGATGAATATTCAGACGCTTCTTCGTATGCCAGAGTTCTAAAGGAAGTCCGGGGATTGTTAAAAAAAGAGGGTAAATTGCTTTTTGCAGTACCAAACCGGTTGGGAGTGAGATATCTCTGTGGAGCGCCAGACCCCTATACAAAGGTTCGCTTTGATGGCATAACGGAAAATAATTCCAGGCTTTATCGTTTTGATCGGGAAGAGCTGTTACGGATGATGGAGGACGTGGGATTTCCTTATGTTAAGATGTATTATCCGATGTCAGATCACCACTATGCACAGGTCATCTATACAGACGATTGGCGTCCAGGTGCGGATGTGCTGGAGAGGATTCATATTTATATGGGGCAAAAAACAGAGAGGCTTCTATATGAATGTGAGCTGGTGAGGCAATTGGCGCAAAATGGAGTGATGCATTGTTTTACCAATTCTTTTCTGGTAGAAGCAGGAGAGACACCGTGTAATTCCGTGATCTATGCAGCCCTTTCTGCCGAGCGCGACCGAAACCGGGCATTTGCCACGAACATTTATGCGGATGGTATTGTAGAGAAGCAGTCCTTATATCCCGATGGCCAAGCCGGCCTCACAGAGCTTATAAAAAACACCCAATCCCTTGCCCAAAGAGGAATCCCCGTCCTCTTCATGGAAGAAAAAGAGGGCAAGGTCTCTATGAAACGTATCAACACGCCTTCCCTGTCACAATATCTGCGAGATTCCGCGCGAAAGGATGTGAAATTATTCACAGACTGCATGGACAAGCTTCGTACTTATATTTTAGATTCTTCCGAACATGTATCTTTCGAAAAGAACTGTATGAGACATCTTGCGCCGGAAGCTGACTGGGGTGTTATTTTACAGAAAGCTTATCTGGAGATGATCCCCGTAAACAGTTTTTGGGTGGATGGAGATATCTTGTTTTACGATCAGGAATTTACCAGGGAAAACTGCCCAGCCAATTATGTGCTGTTTCGGGCTTTGCGGGATATCTATGCGTTTTCGCCAGAGATTGAGGAGCGTATTTCACTGGAAGAGATGAAAGACAGGTATGGGCTGTCTGCGGTGTGGGATCTTTATGCACAGGAAGAGGAGCGGTTTCAGACAGAGCTTAGAAGGCGGAATCTGTATATGGGATTTTATCCTTGGGTCAAGCATCTCTTTGGCACCGTACAGGAGAATCGTCGCCGCTTGGATCTGCCTGATACCAGAGAAGAACGTGATTATTTTAACGCACTTTCCAACTTAGACGACCGAAGGATCATCCTCTTTGGCGCTGGCCGGATGGCGGGGCATTATCTGAATCGTTATGGAAAAGAGCATCCGCCCGTCTTTATCGTGGATAATTCTGCGGATAAATGGGGAAGTCATAAGGATGGGATCGAGATCAAGTCCCCGGAAGCGCTGCTTCGTCTGATGCCGGGAACTTTTCGGGTGGTGATCACCGTGGGGAATTATGAACCGATTGCGGCGCAGCTAGAAGGGATGGGAATCGGCGCAGACAGTTACCGGATCTTTACCAGAGAGATGGATACATTGCTTGGCAGTAAGCTGATCAATCCGATGTCGGATGGGAAATATCATATGGGATATGTGACAGGGGTATTTGACCTGTTTCATATCGGACATCTGAATCTTTTGAGAAATTGTAAATCGCGTTGTCACTATTTGGTTGCGGGAGTTCTGACTGATGAATTGACCGAGCAGGATAAACATAAGACGCCTTTTATCTCTTTTGAGGAGCGGATGGAGATTGTCAGACAATGTAACTATGTGGATCGCGTGATTCCGGTGGATTTTCACAATACCAATAAAGTAGATGCATGGAAAGAGCTGCGGTATGGCTGCCTGTTTTCAGGAAGTGACCACGAAGGAGAAGCGTATTGGGTATGGCTGCAGAGACAGCTTCGAAGCTTAGGCTCTGAGCTGGAGTTTTTCCCATATACCAAGAGCACCAGTTCCACGATGCTGCAGGCGGCGATTCGGGAGAGAAGTGATAAATAGTAGAATTCAACCATGATGGTATTGTGCAGTAAATGAGGAAAAAAATGGTGTAAAAATCGGTGTCAGGAATATTGTAATTCGTAAATACATATGCTATAATGCCAGTAGGCAAAAAGTAAGCAGAATATCGGTAGCAAAAGAAGAATCCCCGAACCGTGTTGCACCACAGTCCGGGGATTCTTCTTTTCTTTTATAAATGTAAAAGAGTCTTTCTACGTACTAAGGAAAGGCTTTAAAGATTTTTTGAGATTATATTTTACAAGCAGTTCAAAATTGTTATAATATAACAAGACTGTTTTTTCTTGTCATGGACAGCCGATATATTTGATGGAAAGGGGGAAACCATTTGCCAAGAACCGTAAGCATAGGACTTCAGAGTTTTGAGAAGATCCGCCAGAATAACTGCTTCTATGTAGATAAGACCGCCTTCCTCAAGGAATGGTGGGAAAATGGGGATGATGTCACTTTGATTACCCGCCCCAGGCGTTTTGGGAAGACACTGACTATGAATATGGTCAAGACTTTTTTCTCCTTGGAAGATGCAGGCAAGGGGGAGTTGTTTGAAGGCTTATCCATCTGGGAGGAGGGCAGATACCGAGAACTTCAGGGAACTTATCCGGTGATTTTTCTGAGCTTTGCGGATGTAAAACAGACAACCTGTAAGTCGGCGCAGCAAAACATCAACCAGTCGATTGCCAGTCTGTATTCTCGTTATTCTTTTCTGAAGGACAGCCCGGTGCTGACGACTAAGGACCGTGGGTACTGGGAGAGGGTGTCTGCGTATATGAGTGCCAGTGACGCCTCTTTGTCGCTTCACAATCTGTCTGAGTACCTGTTTCGCTATTATCAAAAGAAAGTGATCATCCTGTTAGATGAATACGACACTCCTATGCATGAGGCCTATGTCTATGGCTACTGGGATAAGATGGCTGAATATATCCGGGGTATTTTCAACTCCACTTTTAAGACCAATCCCTACTTAGAACGCGCCCTGATGACCGGGATTACCAGGATCAGCAAGGAATCCATCTTTTCTGATCTCAACAATCTGGAAGTGGTGACAACCACTTCTGAGAAATATGAGAGTTCTTTTGGATTTACCCAGGAAGAGATTGATACGGCGCTGGCGGAATATGGGCTTTTTGATCAGCGGGATAAGGTAAGAGATTGGTACGATGGCTTCACTTTTGGAAGATTAACGGGAATTTATAATCCTTGGTCTATGATTAACTATTTGGATAAAAGAAAATTTGCCGCTTATTGGGCCAATACCAGTAGCAATAGTCTTGTGGGGCAGCTTTTGCGTCAGGGAAGCAGAAGGTTAAAAGAGAAGTTTGAGGATTTATTAAAAGGAAAGACCATTCATGTGGAGATCGATGAGCAGATCATCTTTCAGCAGCTGGATGAGAGCGGGTCTGCGGTATGGAATCTTTTGCTTGCCGCCGGCTATCTAAAGGTAGTACAGCATAAAGCATATGTGACAGAATATGGAGACTGGGTGGAGGATTATGAATTAGCGCTTACAAATTTTGAAGTGAAATCCATGTATCAGCGGATGATCCGGGGATGGTTTAAAGACTCGGATACCAGTTATCATGATTTTGTAGAGGCACTGCTGCAGGGAGATCTGGATCTAATGGAGTGGTCCATGAATGAGATGTGCAAGAAGATCTTCAGTTATTTTGATACGGGAAAAGGGGCATCTGACCGGACAGAACCAGAGCGTTTTTATCATGGATTTGTACTTGGTCTGATGATGGATCTGAATGGAAGATTTATCATTACGTCCAATCGGGAGAGCGGTTTTGGTCGCTATGATATCCAGATGGAGCCAAGGGAACAAAAGGATCCGGCCATTATTATAGAATTTAAAGTCTTTAACCCAAAAAAAGAAAAGGTGCTCTCAGACACCGTAGCCGCCGCTTTGCAGCAGATCCGGGAAAAAGAGTATGCGGCCTCTTTAGAGGCCAAAGGCATCCCGCCAGAGCGCATACGCGTCTATGGTTTTGCCTTTGAGGGGAAAAAGGTCCAGATTGGACAGTGGATAGAAAGTGAGGAATAAGTCAATGAACATCATCTGTTCTCCCATTGGGGTTGTGAATCCTTCCTGCCCTGGAAATGGTGTAATGGATTTAAAAAGTGCTGGTTTTGAGCATGTATTATTGGATTTGGCCATGTGTTGTTCTGGCTATGAGTTTGAGTATTTTGGCGAGCCGAGAAAGGAAGAGGAGGAAGAAGAGCACGATCGCATCCCTGTTACGGAAGACCCTGCCGGGATCGCTTCTTTTTTTGAAAAGATGACGGAGGCTTGCAAAAGGGAAGGGCTGACTTTTTTGATTGCCCGCGCGCCGTATCTTCTGCGGGATACAAAACGGACAGATTTGACACCGCTTTTGTCTCAGGTACAGGAAGCATGTATCCGTTTCTGCGGCCAGATCGGATGCAAGAGTCTGATTATCCGCCCGTTGTTTGCCGGTCTTTCCTATGGGGAGGAATGGCAGGCAAACCATGACTATTATCTGCATTTGGCTCAGGTCGCCAAGGAAGAAAAGGTAATGATTTTGCTGGAGAATCAGTGCCGCTCTATGAATGGGCATCTGATCAGAGGGATCTGTTCGGATGCTGTGACGGCGGCAGAGTGGGTGGATGAACTGAACCGGGAAGCCGGGGAGGAGTGCTTCGGCTTTTGTATGGATGTGGGGGTCTGCAATTTGTGCGGGCAGGATATGCATGAATTTGCCATGGCTCTTGGAGAGCGGATCAAGGCAGTGGTTTTAAGGGACTGTGACGGACACCAGGAGACGGCGCTTTTGCCCTTTACCTGTACCCGCAGCTTAGAGCCGCAGACGGACTGGCTGAGCCTCTTTCGGGGACTTAGAGCAGTTGGATTTGATGGGGAGCTGATTCTTTCCATGGGAGACACGGCAGCCGCTTTTTCGCCGCTTCTGAGGCCTTCTCTTTTGTCCCTTGGCAGGGAGATGGCTGGATATTTTCAGTGGCAGATCGAGATTGAAAAGGTGCTTAAGACCTATTCTTCGATTGTCCTTTTTGGGGCAGGAAATATGTGCCGCAATTATATGAAATGTTATGGGGAGCAGTATCCGCCGTTATTTACCTGTGACAACAATCAGAAGGTATGGGGAACGATGTTCTGCGGACTGGAAGTAAAACCGCCGGCGGCATTAAAAGAACTTCCCAAAGATTGCGGGATCTTGATCTGTAATACATATTATCGGGAGATCAAGAAACAGCTTTTGGAGATGGGGATTGAAAAAGATAAGATTGGATTTTTCAATGATGAGTATATGCCATCATTTCATTTTGACCGGTTAAAGGAGGTATAGAGGGATGCTGTCACTCGGAGTACAGACGAAAAATGTAGTGGATGATAAGGACCCGGCAGCGGGGTTTGCCATGCTTCATCGGGCGGGATTTTCTTGTGTGGATTTTAGCCTGAATTATTATCTGACCAATACTTCCCTCTATAAGCAGGAGCGAAATGATTTTTTTGATCAGTCAGAAGCAGAATTAGAGCGGTATTTTGCGCCTCATGTGCAGGGGGCAAAAGAGGCAGGGATACGGATTCATCAGATGCATATGCCCTATCCTCTGTATATTCCAGGGGGCAAGCAAGAGTTAAATGAGTACCTCTGGCAGGTGGTGGCTCCTAAGAGCCTGAAGGTGGGAGAGATCTTTAGCTGCCGTTATATGGTGGTGCATGGATTTAAGCTGGCGCGCCATTTAGGATCGGAGGAGGCGGAGTGGCAGCAGACGGAGAGTCTTCTGCATGCGATTCTTCCCAGGGCAAGAGAGATGGGGATTATGATCTGTATGGAAAATCTCTATACCGGCACAGGCGGACATATCGTGGAGGGCACCTGCTGCGATGTGCGAAAAGTAGTGGAGCGGATCGACCGCATCAACGATCAGTACGGCGCAGAGGTACTGGGCTTTTGTCTGGATACCGGACATGCAAATCTGGTGGGGCTTCACTTTGAGGATTTTATCACAAAGTTGGGAAAGAGGCTGAAAGTGCTTCATATCCATGACAATGATGGCGTGGGTGATCTGCATCAGATCCCGTTTACCTTTACCAAGACGCGGGAAAATAAAGTGTCGACTGATTGGGACGGTTTTCTGCGCGGGCTTAGGACCGTGGGATTTGACCAGGTGCTGAGTTTTGAGACGGCTCCGGTTTTAAGTGCGTTTCCAGAAGAACTCAAAGAAGAAGTGCTGCATCTGATTGCCAGGATTGGGAGATATTTTGCAGAGAAGGTTGAGGAGCGGACTTATGAATAAAGAATGGACATTATATGTAAGAAAATTTGCAAAGATAGAGTCTGCATCAGTCAAAATTTCACCATTAATATGTTTTGTGGGAGATAATAATAGTGGTAAAAGTTATCTTATGAGTTTGCTTTGGGGAATATTGGCATTAGGAAAAGAAGTGTTTCCGAAAACCTCTCCTGAAACAAAAGTGTATAAAAGGTGTGAAAATTGGCTGAAAAATAATTTGGGCCATAAAACAGAAATTACGAAAGAAGTTATGGAATGGTATGTTTTGTGGTTTAATGAGTTGCTGAATAGTAATAAAAAGGTGTTATTATATAAAATATTTAATTATGAAATAGATGCTGAAAAGATAGAAATAGGTGATTATAAGCGTAAAAGGAATGTGGAAATTCAGTGGATCGATGATGGAGAGCGATATTCTGTTACTGACAGTTATCTTAGGTTTCCAAACAAAGAAAACTATAGTAAAGAAGAAATTTTGAGAATGAATGCATATATTTGCTGGAATATATTAATGGAGGGAATTGCTGCGCCTTTGTATACTCCTATTGTGAAAGGCCGCCGTATGGGAGAACCTGTATACCTTCCGGCATCCAGGACAGGTTTTATGCTGACATACTCTCAACTGATTGAAAATTCTTTACAGATTAGTTTTGGCTCCTCTATACATGAAAATTCCAGTACATTGACATTACCATATGTGGATTTTCTACAATTAATTACAAAATTTGAGACTAAAACAAAAATTGGAAAGAAAAACCAAAAGATTGTTAATTATATCGAGACACATATGACAAAGGGAAATCTATTGGTAGAAAAAGATCTGGCACCAAGAATACAATATCATCCGAATGGGATGGAAAAGGAGCTTCCATTATATGTAGCTTCTTCTATTGTTACAGAACTTTCTCCTCTACTACTTCTGTTTAAGTCCAATATAAATTTCAAAACATTAATTATAGAGGAGCCGGAAGCACACTTACATCCCGAATTACAGCAGAGAATGGCAATGCTTGTTATTAATTTGATCAATATGGGCATTCCGGTATGGATTACAACACATAGTGATACTATGCTTCAGCATTTTAATAATATGATAAAACTTAAAAATCATGAAAATGCATTAGAGTTAATGAAAGAATATGGTTATTCTAAGAATGATATGTTGAGTATAAAAGATATATCCATGTATCAATTTGTTCAAAACGAAAATGGAAGAACAAGATTAGAGCAATTAAATGCAACTCCATATGGATTTTCTGTTCCGACATTTAATGACGTGTTAGAGAAAATAGTTAAGGAAGTGTATGCTTTTCAGGACGACTAAAGATGTATAGCACTAGAGTAGACTTCGCTTTAGACCAATTTATAGAAGAAAATTATTTTTTGCCTATGCATCATCAATATCATTTAAAAGAAGAAAAAGATTCTGGAAAAAGTGATTTGATTTTAAATGTAACAAATGATAACCTTTGCATCTACAACTTTGACGATAAAAGAAGATGTGGTTTTTTGCGACCAGAGAAAAAGTATGGGATGCAAAAAAGTGTAGATCATGTGTTGCTTGAAAAAACTGCTGACAGCTGGAAACTGCATTTGATTGAGATGAAAAGTGGTGTTGGATATAAAACATGGCTAAAGAGTATTAAACCCAAAGTAAGGACAAGTTATTTTAATATATTGGCACTTGCAGGTTTCTTGGGAATCCGTTTTTGTGAAGTGATTGTTTATACTACTTATGAAAAAGAACGGTTTCTTGCTGAGAGAGAAGTAAATCCTCGAATGATTATGCCGCAATTGGGAAGTGAAGCAAGAGATCCTTTTCGCGACGAGTGGGAAAAGGACAGGGTTATTTTAAATGTTGGAGAAGAATTGGTTTTTTCACATAAGAAAGTTTTAATGAAAAAGAATGCATTGACAGGAACTTTGGAAGGGATGCTTACAATCTAAAAAACTGGAGTGCTTTTGATGATGAACCCGTCTTGACACTTATTTCAGAACGGAGTATGATGAGAAAAGCAGGTCGAACGGATGGCTTGGTATACATAGGAAAGGAAGTGGGCGCGATGGAGAAAAAAGATATTGACTGGGGCAATCTTGGATTTGCCTATATGCCAACAGAGAAGAGGTTTGTAGCCAATTATAAAAATGGAGCATGGGATGAGGGGATGTTAAGTGATGACCCGATGATTACCATGAGTGAATGTGCCTGTGTGCTTCAGTATGCACAGACTTGTTTTGAGGGAATCAAAGCATATACGACAAAGGATGGAAGGATTGTCACGTTTCGCCCGGATTTAAATGCAAAACGGATGGCAGATTCTGCCAGAAGACTGCAGATGCCGGTATTTCCGGAGGAGCGTTTTGTGCAGGCAGTGGTGGAGACGGTGAAAGCCAATGCGGCTTATGTGCCTCCTTATGGAAGCGGAGCCACACTGTATATCCGGCCGTTTATGTTTGGAATTGATTCGATTATCGGGGTAAAACCAGCGACGGAGTATCAGTTTCGGATCTTTACGACACCAGTAGGTCCTTATTTTAAAGGCGGGGCAAAACCGATTACCATCCGGGTATCGGATGTGGACCGGGCAGCGCCTCACGGGACAGGAGATATTAAGGCGGGACTTAATTATGCGATGAGTCTGTACAATATCGTGGATGCCCATGAGAAGGGATTTGACGAGAATCTGTATCTGGATCCGGCTACTAGGACTTATGTGGAGGAGACTGGCGGAGCGAACTTTGTGTTTATCACCAAAGACGGCAAATTTGTGACGCCAAAGTCCAACAGCATCCTGCCCTCTGTCACCCGCCGTTCTCTGATGGTGGTGGCGAAGGAATATCTGGGTATGGAAGTGGAAGAGCGTCCGGTGGCACTTTCAGAGTTATCTGATTTTGCTGAGTGTGGTCTGTGCGGAACAGCAGCGGTGATCTCCCCGGTAGGCAAGATTGTGGATCACGGCAAAGAGATCTGCCTGCCAAGCGGCATGGAGGACATGGGTCCGATTACCAAGAAGCTGTATGATACACTGACGGGTATCCAGATGGGAACGATCGAAGCTCCAAAAGGATGGATTAAGGAAATTTTGTAAGAGATAAGGGGTTGCCGCAGACATCTGGGTGTGGTGGCTCTTTTTATGACACACAAACACAGCATCTGTTTGATTGAAAAGAGGCAGATGCGGGACTTCAATAGGAACTTGAAAACGGCATCTGCCCCTTTGAACCCCCAGATGGATGTATGGACGCGAGAGTGACCAGACATTCATCTAGTGGAAGGGGTTGAAAAGGGGCGGATGCGGGACTTTTAAAACAGCATCTGCCCCTTTGAACCCCCAGATGAATGTATGGACGCGAAAGCGGCCAGACATTCATCTAGTGGAAGGGGTTGAAAAGGGGCGGATGCGGGACTTAAATATGAATGAGAAAAGTTATAGTGAGTATTCGGTAGTGGTTCAGCCTAATGCAGAGATGAGGGCAAAGCATCTGGGGATTATTGCCTTGACGGCTGTTGCGGTGGCGCTGGCGATTACAGTGCATTGGTTATTTCTGCTGCTCGTCGTAGCCGGAGGCGTCGGCTGTTATCTGGTCTATCTGGAATCGGATATGGAATATGAGACGATTTTTTTAGACGGCACGTTGGAAATTGCCGCGATCTACCGGAAGATGCGCCGAAAAGTAAAATTTCAATGTGAGATAAAAAATGCGTCCGGTTTTCATCTGGGCAGCAAAGAGGAAGCGGTCCGTCTGGGTAAGATTACCAGAGATTTTTCCTCCCACCAGGACGGCGCGGTCTGCTGTGTACTAAAGATCGGAACAGAAAAAGGCAGCCATGTCATCTGTTTTGAACCAGGAGAGGAACTGACAGAGATCTTAAAGCAGCGGTATCGTTCCATGCAGATATAGGATGGTGAAATGCGTATGAAGACAGGACTGGTGTTGGAAGGCGGCGCCATGCGCGGCATCTATACCGCAGGGGTATTGGATGCCTTTATGGATCAACAAGTGACATTTGACGGGGTGATGGGAGTCTCGGCCGGGGCGATACATGGAGCTTCTTATGTGTCCGGGCAGAGGGGCAGAAGCATCCGCTACTATTTAAAACATATGAAAAATCCCAGATTTATGAGCTTCTGGTCTTTGCTTACCACAGGAAATCTGGTGGGCACCCAGTTTTGTTATCATGATCTGCCAGAGAAGTTAGACGTCTATAACTATGAGGCATTTGCACAGTCGCCTGTTCAGTTTTATGTGGTCTGTACCAATGTAAAGACGGGAAAAGCAGAGTATATTCTTGTGGAAGATATGCACGAGATTGCCTATATGCAGGCGTCGGCTTCCATGCCTTTGGTATCTAAGATCGTGCATGTGGGAGGGAAGAGACTCTTAGACGGCGGTGTCGCAGACAGTATTCCCTATCGAAGATTTTATAAGATGGGTTATCAGAGGCAGGTTGTGGTGCTCACCAGACCGAAAGGCTATCGGAAAAAACCTTCTTCTATGCGGCTGGCAAGGCGTATGTACCGGAAATATCCCGAATTTATCAAAGCCATGAGACGCCGTTATATCCGATACAACCGCACTGTGGAGGCGCTAGAGGCCTTAGCGGAAAGAGGAGAGATACTGTTGATACGTCCAAGCAGAGATCCTAATCTTGGGCGGATGGAGAAAAATCCCAAAAAAGTACAGGCGGTCTATGAGTTAGGCTATCAGGACGCCATGGCAAAGATGGATCAGATCAAGGCATTTCTGTAGATAATCTTTATAAAAATTTCATGATATTTTCATATTTATCGTTTATAATGGGTTCATATGCGGGCGAGAAAATAGAGAGATCAATCCGTTACAGGTTAAAGGAGTCTATGGAAAAGATGAGAGAAAAAATGATACGTTTTATGCAGGGAAGACATGGCCAGGATGAGTTTGGCAGGTTTTTGCTAGGAGCAGCGATGGTCTGTGTCTTGCTTAATCTTTTGTTCCACAGTGAGCTTTTGTATCTGGTTGCCTGGGTCTTGCTGATCTATACGTATTTTCGGGTGTTCTCCAAAAATCACACGGCCCGTTATAATGAAAACCAGAAGTATCTCAGGACAAAGGCAAAATATTTTTACTGGTTTGGTCAGCAGAAAAAACTGGCAAATGAACGAAAGATTCATCATATCTATAGTTGCCCGAAGTGTCACCAGAAGATCCGGATTCCCAAAGGAAAGGGAAAGATCATGGTGCGCTGTCCGAAGTGTCATCACGAATTTCCAAAGAGGAGTTAATCGATGTTTGGATATATCCATGTATATAAGCCAGAATTGAAAGTACGGGAATTTGAGAGGTATCAGGCCAGTTACTGCGGACTTTGCAGAAGCCTTAAGAGACGCCACGGAAGTATCGGGCGGCTGACTTTGAGTTATGATATGACCTTTTTGGCCCTTTTGCTCACAGGGTTGTATGAGCCGAAGACGCTGAGCGGGTGCTGCAGGTGCCCGGCGCATCCTTTGCATCGGCACACGTATCGCAGCAATGTGTATTTTGACTATGCGGCGGATATGAATGTGCTCTTGACGTATTACAAGTGTCTGGATGACTGGCAGGATGAACGTCGGTTTTTGGGGCTTTTTTTTGCCGGCTTGTTAAAGGGGCGGGTAAAAAGACTAAAGCACAGATATCCTGAGAAATGTCAGAGGATTCTTGGGCTGCTAAGACAGCTTAGAGAACTGGAAAAAAAGAGAATCTATGATATCGATCGGACAGCAGGGATCATGGGAAAGATGATGAGTGAGCTGTTTGTCTTCCGGGAAGATCTGTGGGAGGAGAAACTGCGCCGCATGGGATTTTTCTTTGGAAAATTTATCTATCTGATGGACGCCTATGAGGACATTGAGGATGACCTGCAAAAGGGCCGCTACAATCCTTTGGCGAAACGGTATCAAAAAGAGACCTTTGAAGAAGAGTGCCAGCAGATCTTAAAGATGATGATGGCAGAGACATCCCGCGCTTTTGAGATGCTGCCAATATTAAAAGATGTGCAGATCCTTAGAAATATCCTGTATGCGGGAGTGTGGACGCGCTACAGACAAGTGCAAAGCAGCAGAAAGGAAACCAAAAAGAGTCATGATAACAGACCCATATCAAGTGCTGGGCGTTCCTAAAGGGGCCTCAGATGAGGAGATCAAAAAAGCATACCGAAGACTGAGCCGAAAATATCATCCGGATGCCAATGTAAATAATCCCAATGCTGCACAGGCAGAAGAGATGTTTAAACGAGTACAGGCTGCCTACGATCAGATTATGAAAGAGAAGGAACAGGGGTATTTTGGCGGATACAGCGGTTTTGGCGGATACCAGCAGGGGACTTCTGCGAGTGCAGACGATGAATATACTACCTATCTCAATGCGGCGATGAATTATATCCGTGCCGGAAGGTATCAGGAGGCGCTGCATGTATTGTCCGGGATGCGGGACAGAGGAGCCAGATGGTATTATCTGAGCGCCATCTCCAACAATGGACTGGGCAACAATGTGATAGCTTTGGAACATGCCAGAAAAGCAGTGGAGTTAGAACCAGGGCGCAGAGAATATCAGATTCTGCTGCAGCAGCTAGAGATCGGCGGCAACTGGTATGATCAGATGAGTTCTCCTTATAGCGGGATGACGATAATGGGAAATGATGTATGCTGTAAGCTTTGTATGATGAATATGTTATGTAACATGTGTTGTTTTGGCAGGGGTGGGATGTACTTTTGCTGTTAGCGTGTAGTGCCAGGTAATCTATGAAAAACAGCAACGGACCGGGCAAGCCCAGGGAAGATTTACTGACGTGGATGCGGCAGTAAATTTTCCCAGATATGGGGGCTTGGAAGGGGAGTTGCGGAACTAAAACAGCAACGGACCAGACAAGCCCAGGGAAGATTTACTGACGCGGATGCGGCAGTAAATTTTCCCAGATATGGGGGCTTGGAAGGGGAGTTGCGGAACTAAAACAGCAACGAACCGGACAAGCCCAGGGAAGATTTACTGACGTGGATGCGGCAGTAAATTTTCCCAGATATGGGGGCTTGGAAGGGGAGTTGCGGAACTTTATATAGGGGATTGAGGATGAAAAAATTTATGAGAAAATACATAGGGAAGAGGACTGCGGCTTTGTGCCTTGGAGTGGTCTTGCTGTCAGGGAATTTTTCGATGGTGACATGGGCAGCAGATCAGGCAGCGATTGATGCGCAGGCCGCAGCGGAGGCTCAAGCCGCCGCAGAAGCGCAGGCAGCGGCCCAGGCGGCAGCAGAGGCTCAGGCCGCTGCAGAAGCGCAGGCAGCGGCGCAAGCGGCAGCAGAGGCTCAGGCCGCTGCAGAAGCGCAGGCAGCGGCGCAAGCGGCAGCAGAGGCCCAAGCCGCCGCAGAAGCGCAGGCAGCGGCCCAGGCGGCAGCAGAGGCCCAAGCCGCCGCAGAAGCGCAGGCAGCGGCGCAAGCGGCAGCAGAGGCCCAGGCAGCCGCAGAAGCGCAGGCAGCAGCGCAAGCGGCAGCAGAAGCTCAAGCCGCCGCAGAAGCGCAGGCAGCGGCGCAAGCGGCAGCAGAGGCCCAGGCAGCAGCAGAGGCCCAGGGCACCACAGAAGGGACTCCTGCCGAGACACAGCCTTCGGCTGCGCCGTCCCGCTCCACGCCTAAGAGGAGCATTGTAGAGCGGGAGGAAGCTGTCCTGACTGCACAGGTGAAAAAAGATATTGAACTCTCCCTGGATGATGGGACAAAAAATGCGATTATCAACGGATACCTCAGTCTGCTAAATAAAGAATACATATTAAAGGGAGAGCTTGACCTGAACCTGGTAAGTATCGGAAACGGGCATCAGCTCGAAGAGCGCAGCGCAGAAGCGATTAAGCAGATGGTGGAAGACGCCAAAAAACAGGGGATGTCCATCAGCATTACGTCTTCCTATCGTACCTACATGAAACAGGTCAGCCTCTTTAAAAATAAGATTGAACGATTGGAAAAATCGGGACAAACCCACTCTAATGCGGTCAAAGAAGCCGGAAAAGTCGTGGCAGTTCCGGGTACGAGTGAACATCAGTTGGGACTTACCGTGGATTTTGTAACGGGAAGCTATAAAAGATTAGATGAGGGGATCAAGGAGACTAAAGAATACAAATGGGTGGAAGAACATGCCTGGGAGTATGGCTACGTGATCCGATATCCTTCTGGAAAATCCGATATTACGGGGATTATCTCAGAGCCGTGGCATCTGCGGTATGTGGGGATACCAGCGGCAAAACTGATGACCGAGCAGGGGATCTGCTTAGAAGAGTTTTTAGGAGTGGCACAAGATGACCAGAAAAATGGAATTTCGCATGGAGCGGGCTGGGTTAATACAGGTCGGTGATCAAGTGGAATTGAAAGAAGATGCCGCCAGCACCATGGCCGGGGTCATGTATTACTATACGATCAAAGACGCGATTGCGATGTCAAACAATACAAAAGACAGGCTGAAGACGCTAGAAGGAGTAGTCAGCGAGATTGAAGCGCTGGACAGTTACTGGACCGTGACGGTCGACATCACTGAATGACGACCGTCTCCTAAGATCCATTCATAGGCCAGATCTAATCCTTCCTCTGAAAAGGGGAAGGATTTTTCTGTTTTTTTCTCATTGGCGGTATGCTTTAACGCGTAGGGTTCCGGCCACATGATTACTTGCAGCACAGCTTCCGCCCCGTCGTCTGCTTCTTTTTTTCCAATCCAAAACCGGACTCCGCGGTCGGAGCCGGTAAAAGATTCTTTTTTATAAAAGGGAAGGTGAAACAAGTCTACGCGTTCCATACAGGACTCCTTTATCTTACAGAGTATCGGTCTTAAGAGTGACCGTGACCCAGCCGCCGTCGTAGTTAAAGCCGATCTCCAGGCCCACGGGCGTGTAGAACATCACGCTGTTTTCCTCGTCTTTGAGATATTCAGCCAGTTCTTCGTCAGAGAGGTTGTCTACAAATTCCACGGTGCCGTTTTGGCTGGTATTTCTCGCCCGAAACTGCCATACCAGATCTTCATCGATTTCCACCAGATTTTCATGGGAGATCACTTCTCCGGTCTTAATATTCAAAGTGACTGCTTCTACTCTTGGAATGGTGGATTTTTTCTCATAAAAACTGTGTTTGACCACCACGCTGATCTTTTCTTCATCCATATAAGTCACATAGCCGGAGCTGCTGACGCCAGATTCATAATCTTTGTAAGTATCCTGATATTTGCAGATCAGGTCCCGGATGGTATCGCTCATAGAGGAGAATTTTCCTTCATCTTCCCCTGTCAACACCGGATAGACACAATCGTAAGTACAAGTATCATCTGAGTCATCTGGACGCATAGACGTGGATTTCCAGATCACATGATAATCCAGATCCTGAGAAGTGGCATCGGTGATCTCTTCATAATACTCATCATTTTTGTCCGGTTCATAATACCCGGAATCATTGCCGGAGCTGTAGTCATCGTCATAAGGATAGCTTTCATAAGGATTTCCATATCCAAAATAGCCATTTCCATATTCAGAACCATAGTTCGGAGTGTCGTTCATTACCCTTTGAAAAGCAGTCCGGATAGAAAAGTACATAAAGATCACAATTGCTGCCAGACAGAGGATCCCAATGCTGATAAAGACACCCGCGATCACTTTTCCTTTGACAGACTTGCCGGATCTTGGAGGAGAGACTACTTCCACCTTTGGCTGCCAGGTATCCATTCTCCTGCCATAGCCGCAGCTTTGGCAGACCCCGTTTTGCATGACTGCACCGCATTTTGGGCAAAAGCCAAATTCATTTTTTTCTTCCATATCATTACCACCCTTTATATTATTTGTCGTCTTCCCAGACATAAGGCGTCATCTGATATACATAATAGTTCAGCCAATTGGTATACATCGTATTGGCATGGGCACGCCACATCAGGGAAGGACGCTTGCTGTCGTCGTCTTCCGGGAAATATCCCTGAGGAACCTGGATATCGAGTCCTTTTCCTTTGTCTCTTTGATATTCTTTTAACAAAGTTATCCGGTCATATTCCGGATGCCCCATCACAAAGATTTTCTTTCCCTCCTCTGCCATACACAGGAATACACCAGCTTCTTCTGATTCGGCCATGATCTTAAGATCCGGACAGTTGGCGATCTCTTCATAAGGTACGGTTGTGTGCCGGGAGTGGGGTGCTACAAAATAGTCATCAAATCCCCGCACCAAGGGTTCTTTTCTATTTAAAACCTTATGCATGTAGAGGCCAAACAGCTTTTGCGGAAGCACCTTTTTACTCAGACCATAATAATAATGCAGTGCGGCCTGCGCACCCCAGCAGATATATAAGGTAGAGGTCACATGGGATTCGCACCATGCGAAGATCTCCCGAAGCTCCGTCCAGTAATCCACTTCTTCAAACTCCATCTGCTCCACGGGTGCTCCGGTGATGATCACTCCATCAAATCGTTTTTTGCGAATCTCCTCAAACGTCTGGTAAAATTTATTGAGATGACTCTTGTCCGTGTTTCTAAATTCATGGTTAGATACGGTTATAAATGTAACATCCACCTGAAGCGGTGTATTGGAGAGGCTTCTAAGAAGCTGAAGCTCAGTATCTTCTTTCAGTGGCATCAGATTCAGAATCCCCACTTTCAGAGGACGGATCTCCTGGCCTAGTGCCCGGCTCTCATCCATCACAAAGATATTCTCGCGCTCTAAGATCTCTTTCGCCGGTAACTCATTTTGAATTCTAATTGGCATTGTCTTCACCTATTTTCCTAAATTATTCTTGAAAATTCTATGCTTCTATCATACCACAAAATCTGAACAAGAAAAGCATAATTTTTGCAAAATCTTTTCTGCAAAATCTTTTCTGTTGCAAATTTGGCCGGATTCCTTCATACTTAAAAGAAAAAAGTGAAATACAAAGGAAAAAGATGGAGGAAAGACATGTATCAATATATATTTTTTGATCTGGATGGCACCCTGACAGATCCAAGAGAAGGGATTACTAAAAGTGTACAGTATGCATTGGCAAAGCTGGGGATTGTAGAAAACGATCTGAGAAAATTAGAACCTTTTATCGGGCCGCCGCTTTTGGAATCCTTTGCAGCGTACTATGGATTTGACCTGGAAAAATCCAGGGCCTGTGTGGAGTATTACCGGGAATATTTCGCCGACAGAGGATGGCGGGAGAATCTGCTGTTTGAAGGCGTAAAAGAGCTGCTTGTAAGGCTTCGGGAGCAGGGCAAAGTGGTGGCGATTGCATCTTCCAAACCAGAATATTTTGTCAGAAAGATTCTGAAGCATTTTGAGATTGACGGGTTATTTGACGAGATCTGTGGCGCGACCATGGGAGAGACACGGACGAAAAAAGAAGAAGTGTTGGAAGAACTGATCACAAGGCTTAAGCTTACGAAAGAGGAGCAGAAAAAGATCCTGATGGTGGGAGACAGAAGGCATGATGTGGAAGGAGCGGCGGTCTTTGGCATCCCTTGTCTTGGGCTGTCCATGGGATTTGCTTGCGAGGGCGAGCTTAATAAAGCCGGAGCGGTGGCTGTGGCAGACAGTATGCAAGAGATCGGGGATTTTGTGCTCTGCGAGGGCCGCTTTTTGGGCAATGGTTGAAATCCTTTTGGATTTGTGTTAAGATAAAAAACCGGATTTACATAAGGAGGTTCTAAGACCATGAAATGGAATAAATATACATTGACGACTACCACAGAGGCGGAAGATCTGATCAGCAGCATGATGATGGAGGCGGGCATTGAAGGCATCGAGATCGAGGATAAGGTGCCGTTGTCTGAGCAGGATAAGTCCCGGATGTTTGTGGATATTCTGCCAGAAGGACCGGAAGATGACGGAGTGGCCAGGATTAGTTTTTACCTGGAGCCGGAACAGGATAACGGAGCGATCTTAGCAGCTGTGCAGGAGGGATTAGATGAGATCCGTGGCTATGGTATCGATGTGGGTGCAGGCACCATAGAGGCTTCCCAGACAGAAGATAAGGATTGGATCAACAACTGGAAAGAGTATTTTCACCAGTTCTATGTGGATGATATCCTGATCAAACCTTCCTGGGAAGAGGTAAAGCCCGAAGACCAGGACAAGCTGTTGATTCAGATTGACCCAGGGACTGCCTTTGGCACCGGGATGCACGAGACGACGCAGCTTTGTATCCGCCAGATTCGTAAATATATGGAGCCGGGGACACAGGTGCTGGATGTGGGAACCGGCAGCGGGATTCTCTCGATCGCTGCTTTGAAGTTGGGCGCTTCTTATGCGTTTGGAACTGATCTTGACCCCTGTGCCATCAGTGCAGCAGAGGAGAACCGGGAAGTCAATGGGATCTTAGAAGAGCAGTTTCAGGTGATGGTCGGGAATATCATGGAAGATACCGCGGTCAAAGAAGCGGCCGGTTATGGAAAATACCACATGGTTGTGGCCAATATCCTGGCGGAAGTGCTGCTTCCCTTAACCCCGGTGGTGGTACAGCATATGAAAAAAGGCGGCATCTATATTACGTCAGGTATCATCGAAGAAAAGGAAGCAGCCGTAGTCAATGCCATAAAAAGTGCAGGACTTCATGTACTAGAAGTGACCAGACAAGGTGAGTGGGTATCTGTGACTGCCCGCAGAGATTAGAGCAGAAGGTGAATGATGCATAATTTTTTTGTGGAACCCTGTCAGATTCATAAAGAAGAGATCGAGATCTTGGGGATGGATGTCAGCCATATCCGACAGGTACTCAGGATGCGCGCCAAGGAACAGATCATGGTGCGGGACGGCTATGGTCACAACTATCTGTGTGAGATCACAGAGCTTTTGGAAGACCGGGTCCTTGTTAAGATCTTAGAAAGCCGAGAAGTAAAGGCAGAACTTCCCTCAGAGGTCTGGCTGTTTCAGTGTCTGCCCAAAGGGGATAAGATGGAGCTGATTATCCAAAAGGCCGTGGAGTTAGGAGCAGTCAGGATTGTACCCGTCTCCTCTGCGCGGTGCGTGGTCAAGCTGGATGCAAAGAGGGAGAGCAATAAGAGAAAGCGCTGGAATCTGATTGCTGAGAGCGCCGCAAAACAATCGGGCCGGGGGATTATCCCGGAAGTGATGCCTGTGCGGGGATTTGCAGAAGCACTTTCCATGGCCGGGAAGCTGGATGTGCGCCTGATCCCTTATGAATGTGCAGAAGAACTTCTGACAGAAGTGCATAAGACGCCTATGCAGCAGACCAAAGAGGCTATAGGCAGGATTCAGAGAGGCCAGTCGGTGGGAGTCTTTATCGGCCCGGAGGGAGGCTTAGAAAAGGCAGAGGTGGAAGCAGCTATACAGGCGGGCGCAGTGCCGATTACTTTGGGAAAACGAATACTACGAACCGAGACGGCAGGACTTAGCATCTTGTCCGTACTGATGTTTCATCTGGAGGAATAGATTATATGCAAGCATATCTGGACAATGCGGCCACGACACGCTGCTCTTTACATGCAGCCGAGGCCATGATGCAGGTGATGTGTGAAAATTTTGGCAACCCTTCTTCCCTGCATCAAAAGGGAGTGGACGCCGAACGATGTATCCGGGAGGCAAAGACTTTTTTTGCAGAAAATCTAAAAGTAAAGGACAAAGAGATCTATTTTACCTCTGGCGGTACTGAGTCGAATAATCTGGCGATTATCGGGACTGCACTGGCGAATCAAAGAGCCGGAAAGCATCTGATTACTACCGCGATTGAGCACGCTTCGGTTGCGCACCCTATGAAATATCTGGAAAAACAAGGATTTCGCGTGACATATCTGCCGGTGGATCAGGATGGGATCGTATCCCTGAAAGCCTTGTCAGAGGCGCTCTGTGAAGAGACGATTCTGGTATCGGTGATGTATGTCAACAATGAGATCGGATCTGTGCAGCCTATTCCGGAGATTGGAGCACTGTTAAAAGAGAGAGATTCTAAAGCATACTTTCATGTGGATGCTATACAGGCTTATGGAAAATATAAGATCCTGCCCCAAAAGGAAGGGATCGACCTTCTCTCCATCAGCGGGCATAAGCTTCATGGCCCTAAAGGAGTAGGCATGCTCTATATTCAGGAAAAAGTGAAGATCCATCCGCTGCTTCACGGGGGCGGGCAGCAGAAAGACCTGCGTTCAGGTACAGAGAATGTCCCTGGCATTGTGGGGATTACAGAAGCTGCCAGAGAGTGTTATGCGCAGTTAGAAGAGAACAGAAGTCATCTCTACCATTTAAAACAACTGTTTGCTGAGGAACTCTCGACATTAGAAGGAGTCCGGATCAACGGGCGGACAAAAGAGGATAGTGCCCCGCACATTATCAGTGTCAGTTTTGAAGGAGTCAGAAGCGAAGTGCTGCTGCATGCACTAGAAGAAAAAGGGATCTATGTCTCCGCGGGTTCGGCGTGTTCTTCGAATAAGCCTTCTATAAGCCATACCTTGCAGGGCATCGGTCTGTCCAAAGAATTGTCAGGAAGTACCCTGCGGTTTAGTTTTAGTTTTGACACTACAGAAGAAGAGATTTACTACTGTCTGCAGGAGCTTCGTGAGCTTCTGCCCATGCTTCGCCGGTATGTCCGCCGGTAGGCCGTCTGTGAGGAGGGATAAAGAACATATGTTTCATGCATTTTTAGTGAAATATGGAGAGATTGGAGTAAAAGGTAAGAACCGCTACGTGTTTGAGGATGCGCTGATTGCAAGGATCAAACAGGTGCTGCGCCCGGTGGAAGGGGATTTTTTGGTGACTAAAGACCAGGGACGCGTCTATGTGGAGGCAGAAGGGGCATTTGACTATGATGAGACGGTTGCGGCGCTTCAGCGGGTGTTTGGCGTGGTGGGCATCTGCCCGGTGGTCAAGATCCCCAATCAGGATTATGACGGACTTCTGACAGAAGTCTTATCTTACATGCATCGGATGTATGAGCATACAACCAAGACGTTTAAAGTGCACACTCGTCGGGTAAATAAAAAGTATCCCATGACCTCCATGGAGGTCAGTGCAGCCATTGGCGCAAAGATTGTGGAAGAATTTGAGGGGCTTACGGTGGATGTGCACGAGCCGGAACTGTTGCTACATATTGAGCTTCGCAATTATATCTGTATCTATTCGGAAGTGATCCCAGGGCCGGGCGGGATGCCTCTGGGGACGAATGGACGTTCGATGCTTTTGCTGTCCGGCGGGATTGACAGTCCGGTTGCCGGCTATATGGTGTCCAGGCGCGGTGTCGGGATAGATGCGGTCTATTTTCATGCACCGCCGTATACCAGCGAGCGGGCAAAACAAAAGGTGGTGGATTTAGCAGCTAAGATTGCAAGATATACTGGGACGATTCATCTGCATGTGATTAATTTTACCGATATTCAGATGTATATCTATGACCAGTGTCCGCACGATGAGCTGACGATACTGATGCGTCGTTATATGATGCGGATCGCTGAGAGGATCGCTAAGGATACCGGGTGCCTGGCGCTGATTACGGGAGAGAGTATCGGACAGGTGGCGAGTCAGACGGTGCAGAGCTTGGCAGCTACCAATGATGTCTGTACATTGCCGGTGTTTCGGCCGCTGATTGCTTTTGATAAGGAAGATATTGTGACCATTGCCAAGAAGATCGATACGTATGAGACGTCCATACTGCCTTATGAGGACTGCTGTACTACGTTTGTGGCCAAACATCCTGTGACGAAGCCGCGGGTGGATGTGATCCGGCGGTCTGAGCAGGCGCTTATGGCACAGATTGATGAGATGGTGGAAAAAGCTCTCGCAGAAGATGAGGTGATCGAGATCCGATAGGATGAAAAAAGGCAGTCGCTTTTTGAGCAAAACGGCTGCCTGATGAGATAAAAGATCGCATTAATCGACGATATAGGGAGCGAGGACGGAGAGAATCTCATCGGCATTGCTCTCGGAGTGGATATTTAGCTCGATGGGTTTGGACAGGTCGAGGCTGAAGATACCCATGATGGATTTGGCATCGATCACATAGCGGCCGGATACCAGATCAAAATCGTTTTCAAACTTTGTGATTTCGTTAACAAATGCTTTTACTTTATCGATAGAATTTAAAGAGATATAGACTGTTTTCATGAAATGTTCCTCCTTATGTCTGTTTCTTGTCATTTACCATATTAAAGACTAATGCACAGAAAGTCAATCAAAAAATGAAAATTGCGACGCTCTGTATCCCCCAACCTTCCCGGCGTGCCCAGAGCCGCACAGCCTGGGCGGACAAATGCGTGTATGTAGTGTATCGGACGACCAGCCGCATTTGTCTGCCTCATTCGGACACGGGGTGTCCGCCTGCGGAAGACAAATGCGGCTGATCGTCCGCTCCAATACATACACGCTTATTTGTCGGCCCAGGCTGTGCGGCTCTGGGCGTCGCCGGGAAGGTTGGGGGATACAGGGCTGGGAAGCGGTGGCGGGAGAAGGAAAAGTGGGGGATATGGGGCTGGGAGCGGTGTTGGGGAGAGAAGAGGGGGATATGGGATTGGGAACATAGGCAAAGAGAGAAGAGTGGGGGTATAGGATTGGGAGCGTAGGCGGGAAGAGAAGAGTGGGGATACAGGGCTGAGAGTGTAGGAGAGGAGGTGGAGAGTATGGAAGGAAAGAATGGGGGGAGAGGTGTGAGACGGGCAGCTTTGCATAATTTGGGATGTAAGGTGAATTTTTATGAGACGGAGGCTATGAGGGAGTTATTGGAGGGGCATGGGTATGAGATTGTGCCTTTTGAGGAAGTGGCGGATGTCTATCTGATCAATACTTGCAGCGTGACGAATATGGCGGACCGGAAGTCGAGGCAGATGTTGCATCGGGCGAAGAAGAGGAATCCGGATGCGGTGGTGATCGCGGCGGGGTGTTATGTGCAGGCGGCGGGGGAAGAACTTTTAAAAGATGGGGCTGTGGATGTGCTGATTGGGAATAATGAGAAGGAGAGGCTTGTCGAGATCCTGGAGTCTTTTTGGGAGGAGCCGGTGCATGTGCACGATTTGACCCATGAAAAGCGTTATGAGGAACTGAAGATTACGCAGACGTCGGAGCATACGCGGGCGTATGTGAAGATTCAGGATGGGTGTGATCAGTTTTGCAGCTATTGTCTGATTCCTTATACGAGAGGAAGGGTGAGAAGCCGCAGATTATCGGATATCCTGGAGGAGGTCGGGAGGCTTTCGGAGCATGGGTATCAGGAGGTGGTACTGACAGGGATTCATTTGGATTCTTATGGAGTGGATCTGGGAGATGGAGAAGATCTGCTTAAGGTGGTGCAGGAGATTGACCGGGTGGAGGGGATACGGCGTATCCGGCTGGGATCTTTGGAACCCAGGATTATGACGGAAGGGTTTGTTAAGGAATTATCAAAGGTAAAAAAACTCTGCCCGCACTTTCATCTGTCGCTGCAAAGCGGATGTGATGAGACGTTAAAAAGGATGAACCGAAAGTATACCACGCAGGATTTTCGGGAATGTTGTGAGAGACTTCGGCGTTATTTTCAGGAGCCGGCGCTGACGACGGATGTGATTGTGGGGTTTCCAGGGGAGAGCCAGGAAGAATTTTTACAGACAGAAGCATTTTTAAGAGAGATACAGTTTTACGAGACCCATGTATTTAAGTTTTCCAGAAGAAAGGGAACCAGGGCAGACCGGATGGAAGGGCAGATTCCGGAGGAGGAGAAGACCAGGCGCAGCGAAAGACTGCTTTTGCTTACGAAAGAGAACAGCCAGAGATACCGAAAGCGGCTGATTGGGACAGTTGCGGAAGTGCTGATGGAGGAGGCTTGCCAGGTGGATGGCGTGTGTTATCAGGTGGGACACACTAGAGAATATGTGCGTGTGGCGCTGCCCACCAAGATTTCGTTATCCAATCATCTGATGCGGGTGAAAGTGGAGCGGATGCTGGATGCGGATACGTTGTGCGGGGGTTTGGAAAAAGCCGATTTGGAAAAAGCTGCTTTAAAATAAACATTGAATTTACCGGCAGAGTATAGTAAACTAGAGGTATACTACAGTTGAGGACGTGACACTATGAAAAAATTGGAGAACACACAGTATTTTAAAATTCAGTCAGATCAGGAACTGAAGGTTTCGGAGGTGCTGCAGCTGGTCTATCAGGCAATGACAGAAAAAGGTTATGACCCTGTGAATCAGATTGTGGGCTATATTATGTCGGGAGATCCCACTTATATCACGAGTCATAAGGGTGCAAGAAGCCTGATCATGAAGGTTGAGCGCGATGAACTGGTGGAAGAGTTATTGCGGGTCTATGTGGAAAAGACAGTAAAGGAATGATAAGATGAGAATCATGGGACTTGATTATGGTGCCAAGACCGTCGGTGTCGCCATAAGCGATGCCCTTCTTCTGACTGCCCAGGGTGTGGAGACGATCTTTCGGACGCAGGAGAATAAATTAAGACAGACACTTGCAAGGATTAAGTCACTGTGTGAGGAGTATGAAGTAACAGAGATTGTACTGGGTTTTCCGAAAAATATGAATAATACCATAGGGGACAGGGCTGAAAAATCGCTGGAGTTTGCAGAGATGCTGAAAAAGCGGACAGGTCTGCCTATTGTCATGTGGGATGAACGTCTGACGACCGTAGAAGCTACCCGTACGCTGATGGAGAGCGGCGTGCGCAGAGAAAAAAGGAAAGAATACGTGGACAAGATTGCAGCAGTCTTTATATTGCAAGGATATTTGGATGCCAGGGGCATAAGGGAGTGAACATAGTATGGAAAAACTGGTGTTCCAGGATGAACAAGGTGTCGATACAGAGTTCTATATTGTAGAACAGACCAGGATGGCCGGGAGAAATTATCTCCTGGTGGCAGACTCAGAAGGCGAAGAAGCCGAGTGCCTGATCTTAAAAGACACTGCAGCAGATGAAGAGAGCGAGAGCCTCTATGAGATTGTGGAACAGGGCGAAGAGCTGGATGCTCTGCTGGCTGTCTTCGGTGAGTTATTGGACGATGTAAGTCTGGAAAAATAATGTAACTAAAAACAGCATTTTTTTAAAATATGCCCGGAATGATGTTTGGATGCAAAGCAGACAAACATTATTCCAGATAAAGGGGCATATTTTGAAAAATTGCGGGACTTAAATCAGGAGCTTTAATTAAGATGCAGTTAGACCGTGAAAAATTTGCAGATCTGCTTCGGGAGAAGGGGCTGAAAGTGACAACGCAGCGGCTCGCAGTGCTATCGGCGCTTTCTGTAAAGCAGGATAGTCATCTGACTGCAGAGGAGATTTATGAATTGGTAAAGGTGGAGAGTCCGGATATCGGGCTTGCTACCGTGTATAGGACAATCCAGATGCTTCTGGAGTTGAAGATCGTGGATCGTATTTATCTGGACGATGGGTATGTGCGGTATGAGCTGGGGCATGTGTATGAAGACGAAGACAGCCATCACCACCACCATCTGATCTGCATCAAATGCGGCCGGGTGATGTCTTTTCAGGGAGATTTGCTGGAAGAATTTGAGAAGAAAATGGAAGAAAAAACCGGATTTTGGATACAGGATCATGATGTGAAACTCTATGGTTACTGCATGGATTGTCAAAAAGACGTTGACGTGAAGTAAACAGGAGGTTATTTTTTGAAAAATGTAAATAATTCTAAATTAAGAATCATCCCGTTGGGCGGATTAGAACAGATCGGGATGAATATGACTGCCTTTGAATTTGAGGACAGTATGATTGTCGTGGACTGCGGGCTTGCATTTCCGGAAGATGATATGTTGGGGATCGATCTGGTCATCCCGGATATTACGTATTTAAGACAAAATATTAGCAAAGTAAAAGGATTTGTTATCACGCATGGGCACGAGGACCATATTGGAGCGCTGCCCTATATTTTAAAAGAGATCAATGTGCCGGTCTACGCGACCAGGCTGACGATTGCTTTGATCGAGGGCAAATTAAAAGAACACAATATGCTGCGGACTACCAAACGCAAGGTGGTCAAGCATGGACAGTCCATCAATCTCGGACAGTTTCGGATTGAATTTATCAAGACCAATCACAGTATTGCGGATGCTTCTGCACTGGCGATCTACTCACCGGCGGGGATTGTAGTGCATACCGGAGATTTTAAAGTGGACTATACGCCGGTCTATGGAGATAGTATCGATCTGCAGCGGTTTGGCGAGATCGGGAAAAAGGGTGTGCTGGCACTGATGTGTGACAGTACCAATGCAGAACGGCCAGGTGTTACCATGTCGGAGAAAAGTGTGGGGCGGACCATGGATGCCCTGTTCAATGAACACTGCAATTCCCGGATCATCGTGGCGACCTTTGCATCCAATGTGGACCGGGTGCAGCAGATCATTAATTCGGCCTATAAACACAATAAAAAAGTAGTGGTAGAAGGCCGCAGTATGGTCAATGTCATCACAACGGCCACAGAGCTTGGATATATCCGTATCCCGGATAACACCTTGATCGATATTGAACAGTTAAACAGTTATCCGCCGGAGGCGACGGTACTGATCACCACGGGCAGTCAGGGAGAATCCATGGCGGCGCTGTCTAGGATGGCGCAGAATCTCCATCGAAAAGTGCACATTATGCCCAATGATACGGTGATCTTTAGTTCCAATCCCATTCCAGGCAATGAAAAAGCGGTATCAAAAGTCATCAATGAGTTGTCTGCAAAAGGCGCCAATGTGATCTTTCAGGATGCCCATGTATCTGGACATGCCTGCCAGGAGGAGATCAAACTGATCTATTCTCTGGTACATCCCAAATATGCGATTCCGGTACACGGTGAATATCGCCATCTGAAAGCCCAGGCTTCTCTGGCAAGACAGCTTGGCATTGATAAAGAAAATATCTTTGTCCTTCAGTCCGGGGATGTGATTGAGATGGATGAAGAATCTGCAAAAGTAGTGGACAAAGTGCACACAGGAGCAGTCTTTGTGGACGGACTTGGCGTGGGCGATGTGGGGAATATTGTAATGCGTGACCGGCAGCATCTGGCGGAAGACGGCATTATGATAATTGTTCTTACGCTGGAAAAAGGCAGCAATATGCTGCTGTCCGGTCCCGATATTGTATCAAGGGGGTTTGTCTATGTAAGAGAATCAGAAGACCTGATGGAACAGGCCCGTGCGGTGGTATATGATGCGGTGGAGAAATGTCTCGGACGCAATATCACCGACTGGGGAAAGATGAAAAATGTCATGAAAGACGCTTTGGGGGATTATATACGTAAAAAGACAAAAAGGAATCCTATGATTTTGCCGATTATTATGGAAGCATAAGGGCAATTTTTGGATAGACTAATATTAACAAAAAGATAAGGTGGAATTAAGTAAGTATGATGGATAGAATCAATGATAAAGTAGAAGAACTGGTTCTCGCCATACAAGAGAGTCCGGAATATCAAGATCTGCAAAAGATAGAGGAGAAGGTGAGCAGTACACCAGGACTTGCGGAGAAGATCAAAGAGTTTTGCTGGAAGAACTATGAGCTGCAAAACAGTGGAGCAGAAGACCTATACGAACGAATGGAAGAATTTGAGAGAGAATATGTGGATTTTCGTGCAGATCCGGTGGTGACAGCGTATCTGGAACGGGAACTTAAGATGTGCCGGATTCTTCAGGCAATCAATGCAAGGATTACCAATGCAGTAGAGCTGGTTCTTTAGGATGCGATGGGGAAGCACGCACGAAGTCATACAAGGAGACACAAGAAGATGGATGCACAAAAGATGATGTTGTCGGCCGGACTATTTGTACTGAGGCTGTCGCTAGTCATCCTGGTGGTGATCGGTATCTATAGACTGGGAGAATATTCTTACAATCTGGGCTACAGCATCATTTCAGATACTTCTGTAGATGCGCCCCCTGGCAGGGATGTGAGCATGACGCTGCGTTCGGATATGTCCGTAAAAGAAGCAGCGCAGCTTTTGGAGCGTAAAGGACTGATTGAAAATGCAAGGATCTTTCAGATACAGTTAAAGATAAATGATTTTGAAGAGAAATTGATGCCTGGAAATTATGTATTAAATACATCCATGACATCCAAAGAGATTATGAAGATATTGTCCGGTGAAGAAGAGGACGAAGAAGAGGAAGAAGAATGATCGTTCATGACAGAATGAGAGCCTATATCAATTCTTTGAATCCTGGCAATACCGAATGGTTAGAAGAGATCGAGCGGGAGGCGATAGAGGCGTATGTGCCGGTGATTCGGCGGGAGATGCAGAGTTTTTTAAAATTTCTCCTGGCATCTTTCGCCCCGTCACGGATCTTGGAGGTGGGGACGGCAGTGGGGTTTTCTGCACTGTTTATGAGTGAGTACGGGCCAGAAGGCTGCCAGATCACCACCATTGAAAACTATGAAAAACGAATCCCGATTGCGCGCGAGAATTTTATTCGTGCAGGGAGAGATCAGCAGATTACACTGCTTCCTGGAGATGCGATGGAGATCTTAAAAGGACTTCCGGATACTGAGCCTTTTGATTTGATCTTCGTGGATGCAGCCAAGGGACAGTATCTTTCGTATCTGCCGGAAGTTGTAAGACTTCTGCATCCGGGAGGGGTCCTCCTGTCAGACAATGTATTGCAGGATGGAGACGTGATCGAGTCCCGCTTTGCAGTGGAGAGAAGGAATCGAACGATCCACGCCAGGATGCGGGAATATCTGTATGAATTGACTCACAGGGAAGATTTGACCACTTCGATTCTGCCGCTGGGGGATGGAGTGACGGTCAGTGTAAAGAAAGGAACAGTATGAGAGAGTTACCGGAATTGTTAATCCCGGCCAGCAGCTTAGAAGTGCTCAAGATCGCTGTGATCTTTGGGGCGGATGCCGTCTATATCGGAGGAGAGGCTTTTAGTCTTCGTGCAAAGGCCAAAAATTTCTCCATGGAAGATATAGAGGAAGGCATCCGCTTTGCACATGAACGAAATGCAAAAGTCTATATCACAGCGAATATTTTAGCACACAACCAGGATGTTATGGATGCTGTGGATTATTTTAAAGAATTAAAAAAACTTCAGCCAGATGCACTGATTATCTCAGACCCTGGTCTTTTTCTGGTGGCAAAAGAGGTATGTCCAGAGATTGATATCCATATTTCTACCCAGGCCAACAATGTAAACTATATGACATTTCGTTTCTGGCATCAGTTAGGCGCTGCGCGTGTGGTGACGGGCAGAGAGCTGTCACTCAAGGAGATCGAAGAGATCCGGGCGCAGATACCAGAAGAGATGGAGATCGAGACCTTTGTACACGGAGCCATGTGTATCTCTTATTCGGGGCGGTGCCTGTTAAGCAACTATTTTACAGGAAGAGATGCCAACCAGGGAGCCTGCACCCATCCCTGCCGCTGGAAATATGCGGTGGTGGAAGAAAAGCGTCCGGGAGAATATCTGCCGGTCTATGAGAATGAACGAGGCACATTTTTATTTAATTCCAAAGATCTGTGCATGATCGAACATCTGCCGGATCTGATTCATGCAAAGATCGACAGTCTGAAGATCGAGGGACGCATGAAGACCGCGCTGTATGTGGCGACGGTGGCGCGCACTTACAGAAAAGCGCTGGATGATTATAAAAAAAGCCCACAGCTGTATCTGGATCAGATGCCCTGGTATCTGGATCAGATCTCGAACTGTACTTACCGGCAGTTTACCACCGGATTTTTCTATGGGAAACCTAGTGAGGAGGCGCAGATCTATGATAATAATACTTATATTAAGGAATATACGTATCTGGGTATCGTAGGAGATGTGAGAGAAGACGGGACTTTCTCACTACAGCAGCGCAATAAATTTTCCGTAGGAGAGACCATAGAGATTATGAAGCCGGACGGACGGGATTTGGAGACGATGGTGGAAGGGATCTGGAGTGAAGAAGGAGAGCCTCAAGAGAGCGCACCCCATGCAAAACAGCGCCTGTGGGTGAAGCTTAGCGTCTGTCCGGAACCTATGGATATTCTAAGAAGGCAGGAGAAGATATAACGATGTACATCGCGGATAACTATTGGAATAATTATATCGGGGATTCCGACGACAGCCTAACGCTCGTGGAGTATCTGGCAGACAAACAAAAGGGCAGGATCTCGTTATCCGAGATCTTCTCTGATATTGGGCTGGACAAATTAGATGGGAATTTCCGGCAGCATGAGGAACCCTTAAGCGTCATCCTGACGCATGTGGATACGGATTATGGAGAGCCTTATGCAGAGTTTTACTATGCGATCAATCCACTGGTTGACCTGGCTGCACTGCTGTTGGAGTGCAGAGTCAGCGGAAGTGTAGACCTGTACGAATTATTCGGCCATGATCTGGAGACAGAAGTACAGGAGATCTGCATCACAGCCACGCCAGAAGAACTGCAGCTGATTGATAAAGTTTTGACAGACTTTGTATCCGACCCCCTAGCCTACGACGTAAGCGAGATGTGCCCGGAAAAAGAGATGCTGGAGATGGCGGCGGCCTTTGAGAGGTTGAGAAAAGAGTTGGGTTCTGTAGATATTAATAAAAGGAAGTGATAGTATGTACTTTTTTCATGATTTATGCTAAAAAAGCACTTCGTGACCGCCGGATTCCTTTTGAGATTACAGCTCCTCTGGAACCGTTCTATTCAGAATCAAATATGGAATATTTGAAAGAAGCAGAGCAACAGGTCAAGGACGGACAAGTGGTTGTGAAGACCATAGAGGAATTGGAGGCTATGGAATTTGAGTAAAATTATATTTGCTGGAAATGCCTGGGATGAGTACCTCTATTGGCAATCACAAGATAAAAAACGTTAAGAAAGATAAACCAGTTGCTGAGAGCTATTCAGCGTGAACCTTTTACAGGGGAGGGAAAACCAGAGCCTTTAAAGGGGGAGCAAGGAGGAAAATGGAGCAGAAGGATTAACGAAAAAGACAGATTGGTGTATGAAGTTACCGAAGAAGGCATTGTGATCTTACAGTGTAAGGGGCATTATGGTGATAAATAGAATGTATGTTTTGTTTTAACTTACAGGGGATGCTGTGGTTTTAGAAACCACGGCATCCCTAGTTTTTTGCAAAACAGGGTCATCGTTTGGAGAATAATAGGATAAAATGGGAATTACAGACACATGAATATCCTGATACGCGAGGAGGAAGCCTTATGGAAGAGAAAAAGAAGATACTGACACTGGATCTGATCAAAAGCTATACAGATGATCTGTGGGAACAAGAACGGGCAGAGAATACGATCCACAAATATCAGCATGATCTGCAGATGCTGCATCAATGGCTGGACGGGAGGGCGTTATCCAAGCCTGTCTTGATGCAGTGGAAAAAGCATCTGACCATGCTCTATGCAGCGGCATCCGTCAATTCTATGCTGGCAGCTGTAAACGGATGTTTAAAATATGCAGGCTGGAGGGAGCTGATGGTAAGACCATTAAAGATTCAGAAGTCTATATTTTGCGATGAAAATAAGGAGATGAGTAAAGAAGAATATATCCGTCTGGTAAAAACAGCAAAAAAAGAGGGGAACGAGAGGATGGCGCTGGTATTGCAGACGATCTGTGCGACCGGAATTCGGGTCTCCGAGCTTCGTTTTATTACGGTGGAATCGGTACGGACAGGGTATGCGAAGATCAGCAATAAAGGAAAATTAAGGACGATATTTTTACCGGACAAGCTTTGCAGACTGTTAAAACCCTATATCAAAAAACAAAGATACAGTACAGGATCTGTATTTGTCACCCGGACAGGAAAACCGCTGGACCGCTCGAATATCTGGAGGGATATGAAAAAGTTATGCAAGAATGCAAAGATCGAAGCAGAAAAAGTATTTCCTCATAATCTAAGACATCTGTTTGCCAGAGTCTATTATTCCATAGAAAAAGATATCTCCCGTCTGGCAGATATCCTTGGTCATGCAAATATTGGAACCACGCGCATCTATATCATGGAAAGCGGTAAGGTTCACGCGCGTCAGATGGAGCAGATGGGATTGGTGATTACATAATTTCCCTTATGTTGTATAATCTGGAAATAGTTGGAAATAATCCTTTTTTAGGCGCACACAAAAACAGCAGGGTTCAAAGTATGCTTTGTCCTGCCTTATTTGTGATGGGTTCCTAATGATAATTTTAGAAAATATTGCAAATACCAGAAAAAACCGCTTGCAATATCTGAGTTTAAGAAGTAAAATATAACATGTGCATATGATGGAGTGAGCAAGGAATACAACATAAGGGAAATTATGT
>CAJUGG010000091.1 GCA_910585995.1 uncultured Lachnospiraceae bacterium | reverse complement strand
GGCTTGAGAGGGGAGTTGCGGAACTTAAAAAAACAGCAACAGACCGGACAAGCCTCAAGAGGATTTACAGACACTTTAGTGGCTGAAAATTCTCTTAGTGCCGGGGGCTTGGGAGGGAAGTTGCGGAACTTAAATGAGAGGAGACGAGGACATGAAGTGTCAAGAGATCTGTGCGCTTTTGGAGCAGGAATATGGTTTGGAATATGCCTGTGACTGGGACAACGTGGGACTTTTGGCGGGCAGAAGGGACAAAGAAGTGAGACATATCCTCTTGGCTTTGGATGCCACCGATGAGGTGGTGCGTATGGCTGTGGAACAAAAGGCGGATATGCTGATCACCCACCATCCTATGCTGTTTTCCCCGATCAGGCGGGTGACAGATGAGGATATGAACGGCAGAAGGCTGCTGGCACTGATACAGAGTGATATCTCTTATTATGCTATGCATACCAATTATGATACCAGAGGGATGGCAGATCTGGCAGCAAGGCTGATGGATCTGCAGGAATGTACCGTGTTGGAGGAGATCAAGGACGGCGAGGGAATCGGAAGAGTCGGTGTACTGCCCAGGCGCATGACATTAGAAGCATGTGCCAGACAAGTCAAAGAGGCCTATCAGATCCCCAGTGTGAAACTGTTTGGACCGCTGGATCAGGAAGTGTACACGGCAGCGATCTGTCCAGGCTCTGGTAAGGGCACCATGAAAGAAGCGCTTCGCTTTGGCTGTGATGTCTATATTACGGGAGATATTGACCATCACACGGGGATTGATGCGGTGGATCAGGGACTTTGTATCATTGATGCAGGGCATTATGGAATTGAACATATCTTTATGCAGGACGTGAAAGCATATTTGGAAAAAGTATTGACAGGGGTGCATATGGACTGTGTTCCAGTGCAGCACCCATTTTCAGTTTTGTAATTTTATCTCAAAGGGGGTATACATATGAAACAGATCGTGATTGAGGGAAAAAAGACAGATGTTCTGGAAGGTATGACGTATCTGGATCTGGCTAAAGAGTATCAGAAAGATTATCCGCATGATATTGTGCTGGTACTGGAAAATGGCAAGATGCGGGAACTGTTTCGCGAAGTCAAAGATGAGAGCATTGTAGAATTTTTAACAACCGGCCATCTGGACGGTTATAAGACCTACAAGCGCAGTGCGATATTGCTTTTGATGAAAGCGATCTTTGACGTGGGCGGGAAAGAAGTGGTGAGCGGCATAAAGCTTCATTTTTCCGTAAGTAAGGGGTATTACTGCACGAGCAAATACCGGATGCCGGATGAGGAATTTTTGGAAAATATACAGGCGCGGATGGAAGAACTGGTGCGTCTGTCTCTGCCGATTCAGAAAAAGACTATCCCGGTGGATGACGCTATTGAGAAATTTTATCGCAATGGGATGAAGGATAAGGCGAAATTGTTTCGGTTTCGCAGAAGCTCTACGGTCAATATCTATGAGCTGGATGGATTTGAGGACTATTATTATGGCTATATGGTGCCCAACACCAGTTATCTAAAATATTTTCAGCTGATTCCTTATGATGAGGGATTTGTGATGGAGTTTCCACCGGTTAAGACTCCGGAGACGTTCGGGGAATTTAAACCAGAGTTTAAATTATTTCAGACTTTGAAAAATTCCACCAGATGGAGTGAAGTGCTAGAAGTGGCAACGGTAGGCGCTTTAAATGAGCAGATCGCCAATGGAAAGATCGGGGATATTATCCTGGCGCAGGAAGCCATTATGGAAAAAGAGCTGGGCAATATTGCGGCGCGGATCGCTTCGGAGCATGATAAAAAGCTGATTATGATTGCAGGACCTTCTTCTTCCGGAAAGACTACATTTTCCCACAGGCTGTCCATCCAGTTGTTGGCTCATGGGCTTCGGCCACATCCGATTGGAGTGGATAATTATTTTGTAGAGCGGGAAGATACGCCGAAAGATGAGGACGGCAATTTTAATTTTGAGTGTCTGGGCGCGATTGATGTGGAATTGTTTAATGATCAGATGAGTGCGCTGTTACAAGGTGAAGAGGTATCCATGCCTACGTTTAATTTTCTGACTGGCATGAAAGAATATAAGGGGAATACGCTGAAGTTAGGGGCAGATGATGTGCTGGTGATTGAGGGGATTCACTGTCTCAACGATGCCATGTCCCATTCGCTTCCAAAAGAAAATAAATTTAAGATCTATCTGAGTGCGCTGACGCAGCTGAATATTGACGAGCACAATCGGATCGCTACCACAGACGGGCGGATGATCCGGCGGATGGTGCGGGATGCCAGGACGCGCGGAGCAAGTGCAAGAAAGACCATCTCCATGTGGCCGTCGGTGCGCCGGGGAGAAGATGAGAATATCTTTCCGTATCAAGGAGATGCGGATGTGATGTTTAATTCAGCGCTGATCTATGAGCTGGCAGTATTGAAACAGTATGCGGAGCCGCTGTTGTTCGGGATTCGGCAAGGAGAGCCAGAGTATCTGGAGGCGAAGAGGCTTTTGAAGTTTTTGAATTATTTCCAGGGGATTGATAGTAATCTGGTGCCGAATAATTCGATTTTGCGGGAGTTTATTGGGGGATCGTATTTTCATGTGTAGGGATGAGAGTAAGAGAGGTTATGAGGGAGAGGTATTTGGGGGTGTTGGGGGGATGGCTGATGGTTTATATGGGGGTGTTTTTGTATCTGGAGATTGTGGAGCCAAAGGAGGTCTTTTTGATTTCTTGCGGGGTAGATCAGTGGATTCCGTGTCTGCCGGGATTTGTTTATATATTTGAGCTGGTTTCCTTATATTTTGGTGTGTGCGTGGCTGGCGATCAGAAATCTTGGCAGGGAGGAATATCGGGAAGTTGTATTTGTGTTGACGGTGGGTATGAATGTCTTTTTGCTGATCTCTTATGTGTGGCCGACGGGACTGGATCTTAGGGAGGGGATTGTGTATGATCTGGGGACGATAAGCGGGAGATTGCTGCGGTTTGTGCAGACTGTGGATACGCCGAAGAGTGTATTTCCCAGTATGCATGTGTATGTGACACTTGTCCTTCAGTACAGCCTGGAGCTGCAGAGGAGGCGGCTGCCGCATTGGGGAATCTGGGCGGGGAGATTATTGGCGGCCGGAATTATTCTGTCTACGATGTTTACGAAGCAGCACTCGGTCGTGGACGTGACAGGTACAATCGTGCTGTTTGCGGGACTGCGGATTTTGAAAATAGACCGGATTCTTTGGAAAATACATGGACAAAATCAAGGAAGTAGGGTAGAATAGGAGTGCAGCAAGTAAGACAGACAATCGCGGCTGAGAGATTCAGGTGAGGAAAGTCCGGGCTTCACAGGGCAGGATGCCGGATAACGTCCGGTGGAGGTGACTCCAAGGCCAGTGCAACAGAGATATACCGCCGGCGGCTGAAGGCGCCGGTAAGGGTGGAAAGGCAGTGTAAGAGACTACCGCCCGGCTGGTAACAGACGGGGCACATGTAAACCCCATTCGAAGCAAGACCAAGCAGAAGCATATGGTGGCCCGCCAGCTTCAGGTAGGTTGCTTGAGCGTATTGGCGACAATACGCCTAGATAGATGATTGTCCAACGACATAACCCGGCTTATCGTCTTGCTCGCTGCTTATAAAAACATCACAGACAGCCGCAGCCTCATAATCCAGGCCGCGGCTCTTTTCGCAATCAGGAGGAAATGAGATGACACTCTACAGACCCATAGGAGAAAAAGAAAAACTATTAATCGAAGCCGGCAATTATTGCGCTTTCCCTCCCCGCCTCCCCCATCAGCCCATCTTTTACCCTGTACTCAATGAACAATACGCCACAGAAATCGCCCAAAGATGGAATACCAAAGACCCCAATTCCAACTACACCGGCTACGTAACCCGTTTCGAAATAGAAGACACCTACATCTCCCAATACGAAATCCACACCGTAGGAGACCATTACCACCAAGAATATTGGATTCCCGCCGAAGAACTTGAAAACTTCAACCTCCACCTCCTAGGCCCCATCCAGATCATTTCCAAATTCACCGCCTAACCCGATTTCCTACAATCTATACCACAAAAAAAACTTGACACCCTCACCATTCCTAAGGCATCGCCACCTTATCCAATATCCCCGTCAAGTGCGCAATCACCACCCCATAATTTGTCATCGCCACGTTCTGTTTCTTCGCCCGTTCCACCCTGGACATCACATACTTTCGGTTAAACATACAGGCTCCACACTGGATAATCAGATCATACCCCGTCAAATCCTGCGGGAAATCCGTCCCGCTCACAAGATCGACCGTTAAAGACTCTCCAAACCTTTGCCGTAGCATCCTAGGAATCTTCACCCGGCCAATATCTTCCTGCAGAGGAGCATGAGTGCAGCACTCGGCAATCAGCACCTTAGAAGCTCCATCGAGCGCGTCAATCTTTTTTGCTCCCTCCACATAATATGGCAGATCCCCCTTATAAGCTGCAAACAACACGGAGAAAGACGTCAGCATGCTCTCCTTTGGCTTTTGCTCATAGACCGTCTGAAAGACCTGTGAGTCCGTAATAATCAGCTTTGGCGGCCTTACAAGGGCCTTGAGCGCTGATTTTAACTGGTTCGTCGTGACACTCATAACCAGACATTTCTTATCGAGAAGCTCCCGCAAGGTCTGAACCTGTGGAAGGATCAGCCTGCCCTTGGGTGCCTGGATATCCTGCGGCATCACAAGCAGTACCAGATCTTCTTTTTCCACCAGATCTGCGGTGATCAGCCGGTCTCCGTAATTCTCCGGCAGAAGCCGTATCAGCGCTTCTTTTAAGGTTTCCATGCCCTCTCCCGTGACAGCGCTGACACAGAGAGCCTTTTTCTTGGTCGCCTTTTGAATCTCGGCTGATAGCGTTTCTGTATCTTTACGCACATCCGATTTGCTGATCACGAGCAGCACAGGTGTCTTTTTCTCCCGAAAGTAATGATACCAGTGCAGTTCTTCCAAAAGATCTGTCTCTCCCTCCGGGAAAAGCAAGATGGCAAGATCGGTCTTTTCTGCTGCTAGGCAGGTCTTTTCCATCCGAAGACCGCCAAGCTCTGTATGATCGTCAAATCCCGCTGTATCGATCAGAACGCATGGACCCAGCGGATGGATCTCCATCGGCTTGTAGACCGGGTCTGTGGTAGTCCCGGCTACTTCGGAAGTGATGGATACCTGCTGCTTGGTAAAGGCGTTGATAAAGGATGATTTTCCGCTGTTCGTCCGGCCGAACACACCAATGTGAAGACGGTGGCTGCTGGGCGTATCCTGAAGTGATGTTGCCATGGTAGTCCTCCTTTTCTGCCCTTAGAAACGAAAATCCCGTTTTCCTTCGGAAATGTCGTGGATATGCTCTCTGGCGATTCGTTGGACTTTTGGATTGGGGATGTTATTCAGCTCCCGCTCAATCAGTGCCATTCCAAGCTCTTTGGTCTCTTCGCTGGCATAGTCTTCGAGATATTCTTTTAGCGTCATCAGTGCATTGGGATGACAACAGTTTAAGATCTGCATATTTTTACACAGGGACATAAACCGGTCTCCCGTACGCCCTTCCCGATAACAGGCAGTACAAAAACTGGGGATATAATCCATCTTCATCAGCCAGTTTACGACTTCGTCGAGTGTACGCTGGTCGCTTACATCAAACTGAGCGCTGGTGACGTCTTCTTCGGTCTCCGGCTCTGCATAGCCGCCCACACTGGTGCGGGAAGCGCCGCTGATCTGGGAGACGCCAAGCGGCAGTACCCGTTCTCTTACTTCCTGGCTCTCGCGGGTGGAGATGATCATACCTGTATAAGGCACAGAGATACGGATCAAAGCGCAGATCTTAGCAAAGATATCGTCACTGATCCCATTGTCAAAGACAGAAGGATCGATATCGTCGGCCCGTTTGATTCTGGGCACGCTGATCGTATGCGGTCCAACGCCGTGGACAGCTTCTAAATGCTCTGCATGCATCAAAAGCCCGGCAAACTCGTAGCGGTACATCTCAAGGCCAAATAGAACCCCAAGGCCCACATCATCGATACCGCCTTCCATAGCGCGGTCCATGGCCTCTGTGTGATAGGCATAGTCATGTTTGGGACCGGTAGGATGCAAAGTCTCATAGCTCTTTTTATGATAGGTCTCCTGGAACAGGATGTAGGTCCCGATCTCCGCTTCTTTTAATTTGCGGTAATTCTCCACCGTGGTTGCAGCGATATTGACATTGACACGGCGGATCGCTCCGTTTTTATGCTTGATGCTGTAGATGGTATGGATACATTCCAAGATATATTCGATGGGATTGTTGACCGGGTCTTCGCCTGCTTCGATGGCAAGGCGTTTGTGCCCCATATCCTGCAGCGCGGTCACTTCTTTGATGATCTCTTCCTGGGTCAGCTTTTTGCGCGCGATATGTTTGTTTTTTGCATGATACGGACAGTAGACACAGCCATTGACACAATAATTAGACAGATAAAGAGGGGCAAACAGCACGATGCGGTTGCCGTAATAGTCTTTTTTTAACTGTTCTGCCAGCGCATAGACTTCGTCGATCTTCTCCGGGATCTCACAGGCGAGAAGCACCGATGCCTCCCGGTGATTAAGTCCTTTGCGCTCTTTGGCTTTTGCGATAATCTCGTCGATCAGGGCCACATTTTCTTTGTTGGCGTCTGCATAGGCAAGAGTCTTTTGGATCTCTTCGTCGGAAATAAATTCTTCTGCTTTTAATGATGCTACGTTGTACATAGTATGTACGCTCCTTTCTTTTTGGTCAGATGGCGTAAGCCGTACTTTCCAATTAGCAATAGATGATCTTCATCAAGAGCGGTCGTTTTGGATGTTGGAATATACCGTCTTTGCTGTGATGCCGGGAAGCCTTCCGATCTTCCCGGAGAGTGCGCTTATGGTATCCTGCGGAGCATCCACGGCCACACTGATGATATTGACTTTTTGCTCCCGGTAGGGGATACCCATGCGGCCGATGATATGGGCGCTGTAGGTGTGCAGCAACTGATTCAGTTGTTCTACGGACTGCATATCTTCTACAATAATTCCAATCAGTGCAATTCTGGTCTTCATGATATCCCTCCTGACAGATTCGTTAAGATTTTATCATAATTTTCTATATTTGACAACAAAAGAATGATGGATTGTATTTTTCTATACAATCTACACAAAAGGGATTGTAAAAATCAGACGGTTATGTTATGATGGCACTATATAAATCCGAGTCTTGTTCATAGGGAACCTGACCATTGGGTATTGACCGCTTAATCAATGCCTCCCGTGTTTGGAAAGGATTTAGTTACCAGATAATTTCATAAGATGTAAGGAGGTATTCTGTATGAAAACATCTTACAATGGAAAGCTGGCGCGCATTAATCTAAGCACAGGAGAGATTAAAGTGGAACAGCTTGACATGGAACTGGCAACGAAATTCATCGGCGGACGCGGGCTTGGCACGAAGATGCTCTATGATGAAGGCGTGGCGACGGTAGATCCTCTGTCCGAGGACAATAAGCTGATCTACATCACGGGTCCGATGACTGGTACGGCATCACCGACAGCAGGGCGCTACATGGTAGTGACCAAATCCCCGCTGACCGGTATGATCGCATCCTCGAACTCCGGCGGTGTATGGGGCGCGAAGCTGAAATATGCAGGCTGGGATGCCCTGATCGTGGAAGGCAAGGCTTCCGAATGGACGTATATCAATGTGGTGGACGACAAGATCGAGCTGCTCTCTGCAAAAGATTACGTAGGTATGATGAGTGAAGAGGCAGACGAGAAGTTAAAAGAAGCACATCCGGGCTGTCATGTATTAAATATTGGTCCTGCAGGAGAGCATCTGTCTCTGTTAGCAGCCATTATGAATGACAAAGACCGCGCAGCAGGAAGAAGCGGCGTGGGTGCCGTGATGGGTTCTAAGAATCTGAAGGCCATCACCGTAACAGCGACGGCGAAAGTGGTCGAGCCTTTTGATGCCACAAAACTAAAAGAGGCGACCAAAGAATGTAACCAGATCATTCGTGAGAATGGTGTAACTGGCGGCGGACTTCCGACGTATGGAACGGCAGTCCTTGTAAATATTATCAACAATACCGGTTCTTTCCCGACTAAAAACTGGCAGGAGTCTTATTATGAGCTGGCAGATGATATCTCAGGAGAGACACTCAAAGATACATACCTGGTGAAAAATGCAGCATGTCACAGGTGCCCAATCGCTTGTGGACGTGTGGTAAAAGTAGGCGACAAGATCGTCGGCGGACCAGAGTATGAGCCTCTGTGGGCATATGGCGGCAATTGTGATCTGCATGATCTCAACGCCATTGACGAGGCAAATATGTGGTGTAATGAGTATGGCTTAGATGCGATCTCCACACCATGTACCATTGCAGCAGCGATGGAATTATATGACAAAGGATATATCAAAGAAGAAGAATGTGAAGGGATTCCGCTGAAATGGGGCAGCAGTGAGGCGATCGTAGAGTGGACGAAGCGGATGGGAGAAGGCAAGATCCCGTTGGCAAAACTGATGGCGAACGGCTCCTATCGTCTGTGCGAGCACTACGGACATCCGGAGATCTCGATGAGCGTTAAGAAGCAGGAGATGCCTGCATACGACGCAAGAGGTATCCAGGGTATCGGTATCACCTATGCGACTAGCAACCGCGGCGGCTGTCATGTGCGTGGCTATATGATCTCTCCAGAGGTGTTAGGACTTCCGGAGCAGTTGGATCGTACCACCACAGAAGGAAAGGCACAGTGGTGTAAGATCTTCCAGGATCTGACCGCAGTCATCGACTCCATGGGTCTGTGTCTGTTCTCCTCTTTTGCACTGGGAGCACCGCAGTATACGGCACTGTTAAATGCCGGCACCGGAACCAACTATACGCCGGAAGAGCTTCTGACTATCGGAGAGCGGATCTATAATATCGAACGTCTGTTCAATAAGGCGGCAGGTATGAAGCCGGAGGATGACAGACTTCCGAAACGTCTGACAGAAGAGCCGATCTCGTCTGGCCCGTCCAAAGGACAGATCAGTCAGATCAACGTGACATTGCCGCAGTATTATGAAGCAAGAGGCTGGGAGAACGCATTCCCAACCAAGGAAACACTGGAAAGATTGGGACTGACAGAGTAACCGATAAAAGATTGGCGAAAGGGAGTTCTCCCTTTCGCCAGTTTTACTTCATAAACTGTGGGGAAAAGCGATGATTGAAGTGAGATTATTTGCCACATTTCGGGAGGGAAGGGATAAGATTGTCTATATGGAGCCTGATAAGGCTGCATGTCCGGCGGATGTACTGGACCATCTTGGGATTCCCCATGAGGAAGTGGCGATCTGTCTGATCAATGGGTTTCACAGTGCGTTGAGTGCACCCGTCAAAGATCAGGATGTACTGGCACTCTTCCCGCCCGTTGGCGGAGGCTGAAGATGCCAGGTGACAGCCGGTATAGCCGGCAGACGATACTCCCGCAGATCGGAGCAGAGGGACAGAAAAAGCTCCTTGGAAGTACCGTGGCGGTCATCGGATGCGGTGGCCTTGGGGCACCGGTACTGACGTATCTAGCCCTTGCGGGAGTGGGAAAGATCCGGCTGATTGATCAGGATACGGTCAATCTGACCAATCTGAATCGTCAGTTTTTTTATAGAGAATCAGATCTGAATCAGGAAAAATGTAAAAGAGCCACAGATTTTTTACAAAGCCGCAACTCTGAGATTGCATTAGAGGCGGTCTGTGAACGTCTGACGGGTGAAAATGCCGGGCAGCTATTGTCTGGCGTGGATGTAATCGTGGATTGTGTAGATCGAATTGAGACAAGAAGGCAGGTGGGACGCGCCGCGGGGAAGCTTATGATTCCTCTTGTGGAAGGCGGAATACATGGCTTCTATGGTTTTGTGTTGTCAATTTTGCCTGGAAAGAGTGCCTGTTATGAGTGTGCGTCGCCGGGCGATGCAGAAGAGACGCCACCAGTTCCGGCAATCGGAGCGGCGGCAGGGGTGATCGGGAGCCTCCAGGCGGTGGAGTGCATCAAGATCTTGTTAGGACTTCCTCATATACTGTATGGTAGGATGTTGCAGTATGATGGTCTGTATGGTGAGTTTACGGAAGTGCCGGTACATGTGAGGAAAGACTGTATCTGTCAGAAGAGGACAGAAGGAAGCGGATTGTAAATGGCAAAAGCCATATACAATAGATTTTATTTCTATTTTTTATTCTAAGGAGGACATGTTTTATGAAAAAGCAAAGACAATGGTTGGTAGCTGTACTGGCTACTTCACTGTTGGCAGGTGTGATGACAGGATGCGGCGGCAGCAAAGAGCCGGAAGCACCCACAGAGGCGCCAGCAGAAGCACCCGCAGAGACGCCGGATGAGGCGCCTGCAGAGACACCAGAGGAGGCAGAAGAAGCGCCTGAAGACACAACAGAGGCAACGGACGAGACTGGAAGTGAAGCTGTGGAGAAAAAAGGCGTGCTGATGATGGCGACTACAACCAGTACCGCAGATACGGGGCTTTTGGACTATCTGGCACCGATCTTTTTAGAAGAGACTGGATGGGAGCTTCAGTGGAATGCTGTCGGGACCGGCGAGGCACTGAAGATGGGTGAAAACGGAGATGTGGATATTGTGCTGGTTCATGCCAAGGCAAGTGAAGAAGAATTTGTGGCCAATGGATTTGGTGTGGAGCGTTTCCAGGTGATGTACAATGACTTTATCGTCGTTGGACCTGCAGAACCTATCGCACATACAGACGATATTGAAGCAGCATTTAAGACGATTCAGGAAGAGCAGCTGACGTTTGTCTCTCGCGGAGATGATTCCGGAACGGACAAAAAAGAAAAGGGGATCTGGAAAAAGTTAGAGCTGGATCAGACGCAGAATCCGAATTACCTGGAGTCCGGACAGGGCATGGGGGCTACGATCACGATGGCAGATGAGAAAGGGGCTTATTGCTTAACGGACAGAGGAACCTGGCTGAAGATGAAAAATGATGCAGATGTAGAGCTGCAGTTAGAGGTGATCTGTGAAGGTGCAGCGGATCTTTTGAATCAGTATGGAATCATCGCAGTAAATCCGGAGAAATATCCGGAAGTCAACAATGAGGCAGCCAATACCATGATCGAGTGGATCTGCTCGGAAGAAGTGCAGGAGCTGATTGGAAACTATGGCGTGGAACAGTATGGTGAGGCACTGTTTACTCCCAACGCGAACGAATAACGAAAGGGCCGGGGCTGTCGGAAAATCGGTCTCCTGGGCTTAGGTCAATGTCTGCATGGAATGTATCGGACAGCACGATTGACCTAAGCCCAGAAGCCCGATTTCCCGACAGTCCCTTTTCTAAGTCAGGTGAGAGAATGCAGGTTATTAAGGGATTTTTGGATACATTTTTCTCCGATGTGGGAGTGTTTGACGCCATCTGTGTGACATTTCAGATGGCATTTTGCGCGACGGCGATTTCTTCGGTGCTGGGGATATTGCTGGGGCTTTTGCTGGAGCGGGTGAATTTTGTCGGGAAGAGACTGGTGATTCGTGTGAATCGGACGCTGATGGGCGTTCCGCCGGTGGTGGTGGGGCTTGTGGTGTATATGCTGGTGATGCGACGGGGGCCTTTGGGATCTTTGAATCTGTTGTTTTCTATCAAGGGCATGATACTGGCGCAGGTGCTGATCATTACGCCGATCATCTGCGGGATGACTTATACCAGTCTGGTATCCAGGGCAGGGGCGATCCGGGCGTTTGCAAAGACGATGGGGGCGGATGCCATACAGACACAGTGGCTGGTGGTCAGGGAATTGAAAAATGAATTGTATTTTGCAGTCGTCACCGGATTTGGAAGGTCGATCAGTGAGGTGGGCGCGGTGATGCTGGTGGGGGGAAATATCAAAGGGCATACCCGCACCATGACGACTACCATCTCGCTTTTGAAAAGTCAGGGGATCTTTACGGAGGGTCTGACACTGGGGGTATTGCTGCTTTTGATGGCATTTGTGATCCAGAGTCTTGCAGATTTTTTCCAGAGAGGAGAATCGTCCGATGAGAATTATTGACCTTGAGAAAAAGCAGGGAGATTTTCAGATGAAGACCGGCAGTTTTGCCATCGAAGAAGGGAAGATCCATGGGATCATCGGGGGCAATGGCTGTGGAAAGACGACACTTTGCAAACTGATTATGGGGATGACGCTCCCGGACAGAGGAAGGATTGACTATGAAGGGCTGAAGCCAAGAGAGATTACCATGACGGCTCAGAGACCTTATTTTATCCGGGGAAGTGTGTATGAAAATATCTGTTATCCGTTAAAAATACGTCATATACGGCCCGAGGAACAAAAGATCAATGAGTGGCTTGAACGGTGTGGTCTAAAAGGGAAAAAAGATCAGTATGCCAGAAGTCTCTCCAGTGGGGAGCAGCAAAAAGTGTCCATGATCCGGGCGCTGATCTTTGAACCGAAATGTGTGATGATTGACGAGACGCTGTCCAATCTGGACCCGGAAAATCTAGAGTTATTTGAACAAGTGATATTTGAAATACAGAGAGAACGGCCGATTACCTGGATACTGATCAGTCATCGGCTGGCACATATTTACAAGATGTGTGAGATCTTGCATTTTATGCATCAGGGAGAGATCTTGGCAAGCGGAGACAAAGAAGAGATCCTGTTTCGGACAGAGGATGAGAGAATCCGCCGTTTTGTGGCAAATGAAGTGATTAAGATGGAGGGAAGTCATGCAGCTTTTGAAAGTTGATACATTAGAACAGGCGAGGGAGAAACTTTTGCAGGCGGTGGGTGACGACTGGCTTACGGTCTGTGAGGTGCCGCTTCGGGAGGCCAGAGAGAGGGTGCTCGCAGAAGACCTGTATGGAATCCGGGACATCCCGGAATTTCGCCGTTCTATGGTGGATGGTTATGCACTGCAGGCGAAGGATACCATGGGAGCAGGCGAGAGCATCCCGGTATTTTTAGAGGTGATTGAGGATGTCATGATCGGGACAGAGACAACGTCTGTGATCCGTCCGGGGACATGTGCCTATGTACCCACCGGAGGGATGCTCCCGGAGGGTGCCGACAGCTGTGTGATGGTGGAGTATTGTGAGCAGTTTGATGCCAGTCATATAGCAGTCAGCCAGTCGGTGTCCCCTGGAAGACATGCGGTGGAGATTGGAGAGGACAGTAAAAAAGGTGATCTTTTGTTTCGCAGAGGGCAGAGACTTCGCCCACAGGAGATCGGAGTGCTGGCAGCGGAGGGACTGACGCATGTGAAGGTCTATGCGCCTCTGAAAATATATGTGATATCCACAGGAGATGAACTGACTGCGCCGGGAGAGGAACTGAAGCGGGGCAAGATCTATGATATCAATACTTTGGCTTTGACGGCGTTAGCAGAGAAGCATGGATTTTTGGTAAGCGGTACCCGGACGGTGCCGGATGTGTACGAGGAGTTAAAAGAGGCGATTACAGAAGCGAGAAAGATCAGTGATCTTGTGGTGATCTCCGGGGGCAGCTCCAAAGGGAAAAAAGATATGACAGCGCTTTTAATCGATGAACTGTCCGATCCGGGAGTATTTACCCACGGACTTGCCCTGAAGCCAGGAAAGCCGACGATTCTGGGGATGGACAAGAAGAGCCATACTTTGATGGTGGGGCTTCCAGGGCATCCTGTAGCGGCCATGGCGGTATTTGAGATGCTGCCCGTGTGGCTTAAGAGGCAGCAGGAAGGCGAGAGTGAAAAACTCGCAGTCCCGGCAGTTTTGGACGGCAATGTCCCAGGGACGCCAGGCCGGAAGATGCTTTTGTATGTGGAACTGAAAAAAAACCAGGAAGGCTATCTGGCCAGCCCGGTCTTTGGAAAATCCGGACTGATGTCCACGATGACCAGAGCGGACGGATACGCCGTGGTCGATCTGAACCAGGAAGGCCTGAAAGCAGGCGACCAGATCTGGGTGCAGATATTTTAAAACAGCATATACAGGAATTATGCCCGGAAGGATTTCAGGATGCAAAGCAGCCTGAAATCCTTCCAGAAGAGGGGGCATAATTCCTGTATATGTGGAACTTTAATTAAGAGGTATTATGGGAAAGAGAAATTTATATTTGAAGACAACTCCTGTAGAGGAGGCTAAAACCATCTATTTGGAAGCTTTAAAAAAGGTATGGGAGCCGGAATATGAGACGGTTCCGGTGATTGAGGCATGTAAGAGGGTGACGCGGCATGCGGTCTATGCGAAAAATAGTTCCCCTTTATATAATGCATCCGCCATGGACGGGATCGCTGTGATCTCCGCTAGGACATACGGCGCAAGTGAGACGAAGCCGGTACGGTTGAAAGAAGGAGAAGATTTTGTGGTGGTGGACACAGGAGATCCGATTCACCATCCTTTTGACGCCGTGATCATGGCAGAAGATCTCTTGGAGACAGAGAAAGAAGACGAGGTGGAGATTACGGCATCGGTGGCTGCCTGGCAGCATGTGCGTCCGGTGGGAGAGGATATTGTGGCGGGAGAGATGATCCTGCCAAGCTGTCATAAGATCCGTCCTATCGATGTTGGCGTGTTATTGTCTGCCGGAATCCTGGAGATCGAAGTGGTGCGCCGTCCCATGGTGACGATATTTCCCACCGGAACAGAGATCATCGAACCGGGAGAAGCGATACAAGAAGGCAGCATCATCGAATCCAATACCCGGATGTTTGAACAGATGGTCTTAGAGCAGGGAGGCCTGGCAAAGCGCTGTCCCATCTTAGAAGACGATTATGACAAGATCCTTAAAGAAGTCAAACAGGCAGTAGCAGGAGCGGATATGGTGCTGATCAATGCAGGTTCCAGCGCAGGACGCGATGACTATACCGTCCATGTACTGCGGGAACTAGGAGAAGTGCTGGTACACGGAGTGGCAATCAAACCAGGAAAACCCGTGATCCTTGCCATCGTGGATCATAAGCCTGTGATTGGACTGCCAGGCTATCCGGTCTCTGCTTATATTGCTTTTGAAAATTTTGTGGCGCCAGTCCTTGCGATGATGGGGCAGCTTCCGGTCAAAACGGACCAGGAAGCAGAGGCCGTGATCTCCAGGCGGATGGTCTCCAGTCTCAAACACAAAGAATATGTACGGATCAAAGCCGGAGTCGTGGGGGGCCGGATGGTGGCGGCGCCTCTGGCACGCGGAGCAGGGGCTGCCATGTCCTTAGTCCGGGCAGATGGCTTTTGCATCATCGACCAGAACAGTGAGGGCGTGGAGGCCGGAGAGAAGGTAAAGATCTCCCTCTACCGGGACCCGCAGGAGATCGCCAATACCGTTGTGGTGACAGGAAGCCATGACCTGATCCTGGATGTGGCTGCGGATCTGATGCCTTTACTCTACAGCGGAATGCATCTGTCCAGCACTCATGTGGGGAGTATGGGCGGACTGATGGCTCTGAAGCGCGTAGAGGCCCATATCGCGCCGATTCATCTCTTAGACGAGACAGACGGCACCTACAATGACAGCTATGTAAGGAGACTGTTCCAGGAGCCTGTGGCAGTGGTGACAGGGGTACAGAGGATTCAGGGCATTATGGTCAAAAAAGGCAATCCGCTGGGGATTCGGGGGATTGAAGACCTGAAGTCCTGCCGTTTTGTCAACCGGCAAAGAGGCGCAGGAACCCGACTTTTGCTGGACTATCAGATGAAAAAGGCAGGGATACTCCCAAAGATGATCACCGGCTATGACAGAGAAGCCTCTACTCATATGGCTGTCGCGGCTTTAGTTGCCAGTGACAGTGCAGATGCAGGCATGGGCATCTTTTCTGCCGCACAGTCCATGGGGCTTGATTTTATCCCTGTGGGAGAGGAGTGGTATGAATTTGCCATACCCGAAGTGTTTTTGTCCCTTCCGCATGTCCAGGCATTTTTGGAAGTACTAAAGAGCAGCCGTTTTGCCGAAGAACTAAAAAAGCTGGGCGGATATGGCATGGAGAAAACAGGAGAGCTTAGATGGATCAGATAGGAAGACTTGAGCAAATCATATATGTTCCGGCGAAAGGAGAAGCTGGGATCTCGGTGGACGAGCAGAGCGTGACTGTGGAATCTGGCCTGACAGGGGACTATCACGGGGACAACAACCTTACCGTGTGGAGCAAAGAAGCCAGAGATCTTCTGACAGAGCAGGGATTTGACGGCATCTGTTTTCAGCGTTTTAAAGAAAACCTCTCCTTGTCCGGCATGAATCTGTCTCAGTTAAAAGTCGGGACGAAGCTGCGCATCGGGGATGTCCTCTTAGAAGTGGCGTCTAAGAAAAAATGTCATCCGGATGTGTGCCCTTTGACAAAAGGTAGGGCAGATTGTCCGTTGAAAAAACAGAGCCTGTATGTAAAAGTAAAAAAGCCGGGGACACTCGTAACACATACCGAAGTGTCGGTGGAGCCAGACAGAAAAAAGGAGAATATCTTTGACTGCAATGTCCGCATCCTGGTGAGAGGAAAAAAAGCCGATGTGAATCATTACTTTGGCCGCGGCGTGGCGGATCTGCTGCAGGGGATCAAGACCTATCATTCCCTGCGCCTGTCCGCGATGCATATGCAGATGGCATACAGCAAGGCATGGCGGATCATCCGGCAGGCAGAAGAAGGACTTGGAATCCTCTTACTGTCACGGATGGGAAAAAAGGGGTCGAGACTGACCGAAGAGGGCGAACTTTTTTTAAAAGTCTATGAGGAGATTGAGAAGGAGACGCTCAAAGTTGCACATCGGATTTTCCGAAAATATTACAATGAGGAAGAATCATAATGGTGTAAAAGATTGTGGAAAAAATATCAATCCCCTTTAAGTAAAATAGCAGAAAAACCGTGAAAAAATTCCATACAAATTGTATATTGTGTTCAAATGAAAATAATAGTATAATGGTATATATGTGTGAAATACATAATAACTAAACAAGGAGGAAAAACGAATGCTGGATCAGTCTTATTATCGTAAGACAGACGAGATTATTGAGCATTACGGACGCAAAGCCGGTTCATTAATCCCAATCATGCAGGACATCCAGGCGGAGTATCGTTATCTGCCAGGTGAACTGCTGACCTATGTGGCAAAGGAAATCGGAATCAAGGAGGCCAAGGCATACAGTGTTGCGACTTTCTATGAAAACTTTTCCTTTGAGGCAAAGGGCAAATACGTGATTAAAGTATGTGATGGAACAGCCTGTCATGTGCGTAAATCCACCCCGGTACTGGAAGCATTGTGGAAGGAATTGGGACTTAGCAAGAAAAAGCATACGACAGATGACATGATGTTTACAGTGGAAACAGTATCCTGTCTAGGCGCATGCGGACTTGCTCCAACAATGATGGTGAACGAAGATGTATATCCTTCTATGACACCAGAAAAGGCACTTGCAGTAATTGAAGAATTGAGAGGTAAGGGCTGATGATTAAAAACAAAGAAGAATTATTACAGGTGCGCGAGGCAGCCAAGAAACAGGTCGAAGCATATGACTGCAGGATTCTTGTCTGTTCTGGTACAGGCTGTATTGCAACGGGATCGACGAAGATATATGAAGAATTTCTGGAGCTGACGAAAGACGCTCCGGGTGTGGTATTGGATTTTGCACCTCATGATGAGGGAGAGCATGTGGGCGTGAAGAAGACCGGATGTCAGGGCTTCTGTGAACTTGGACCTCTGGTGCGTATCCAAAAGGGTGACGAGGTCATCCAGTATGTAAAAGTACAGATCGAAGACTGTAAGGAGATCTTTGAGAACACCGTTCTGAAAGATGAAGTGGTGGAGCGTCTCCTCTACTCCAAGAAAGATGTACATTATAAACATCCAGAAGACATTCCATTTATGGCAAAACAGACCAGGATCGTGTTGGAGAACTGCGGACGTGTGGATGCAGAGTCTCTGGATGAGTATATTGCAGCAGGCGGATTTGAGGCTCTTACAAAAGCCATGTTCGATATGACCAAAGACGAAGTGATCGATGAAGTGGATCGTTCCGGACTTCGCGGACGTGGAGGCGGCGGCTTCCCCTGCGGAAGAAAATGGAAACAGGTTGCAAGACAAAAAGAAAAGATCCGCTATGTCGTATGTAATGGTGACGAGGGCGACCCAGGAGCATTTATGGATGGTTCCGTAATGGAAGGTGATCCATTCAAACTGATCGAGGGTATGATGATCGCAGCCTATGCAGTGGACTCCACCGATGGCTATATCTATGTGCGTGCAGAGTATCCGATGTCTGTCAAGAGACTTCGCCATGCCATTGCACAATTAGAGGAAAGAGGACTTTTAGGCGACAATATTCTTGGAACCGATTTCTCCTTCCGTCTACATATTAACAGAGGAGCAGGAGCATTTGTCTGTGGCGAAGGTTCTGCTCTGACCGCTTCCATCGAGGGCAACAGAGGTATGCCTCGTGTAAAACCGCCTCGTACTGTGGAAAAAGGCCTTTGGGAAAAACCAACCGTATTAAATAACGTGGAGACTTATGCAAATGTTCCGAAGATTATCCTTCAGGGTGCAGACTGGTATCGTACCATCGGTACGGAAGGATCTCCGGGAACCAAGACCTTCTCCCTGACAGGTTCCATTGAGAACACTGGCTTGATTGAGGTGCCGATGGGAAGTACGCTGCGTGAGATTATCTTTGATATCGGCGGCGGCCTGAAAAATGGTGCAGAATTTAAGGCAGTACAGATCGGCGGTCCGTCCGGCGGATGTCTGACCGAGAAACATCTGGATGAGCCTTTGGACTTTGACTCTGTGAAGAAGTTCAACGCGATCGTTGGTTCCGGCGGTATGGTAGTTATGGACACCAACACCTGTATGGTGGAGGTTGCCCGTTTCTTCATGAGCTTTACCCAGAGAGAGTCCTGCGGTAAATGTGTACCATGTCGCGAAGGCACAAAGAGAATGTTGGAGATTTTGGAGAAGATCGTAGCAGGCGAAGGTGAGTTGGAAGATCTGGATCGCTTGGAAGAGCTGGCAAACATGATCCGCAGCATGGCTCTGTGCGGTCTTGGCAAGAGCGCTCCGCTTCCGGTTATCAGTACGCTTAAGACATTCCGGGAAGAGTATGAAGAACATATCGTGGATAAGAAGTGTAAGGCGAAAGTCTGTCAGGCAATGCGTCGCTTTGCCATCAATCCGGAATACTGCAAAGGCTGTGGTAAGTGCGCAAAGAACTGTCCGGTCGGCGCAATCACTGGTGTCCGCAAAGAATGTTATCATATTAACCCGAAGCTTTGTATCAAGTGTGGCGCATGTAAAGACAACTGCGCATTTGATGCGATCTACATTGAGGAATAGGGGGGACAGATATGGGAACAATTACAATAGATGGTAGAAAAGTAGAATTTACCGATGAAAAGAATGTCCTGTCTATTATCCGCAAAGCTGGCATTGACATTCCAACCTTATGTTATCATGATGAACTTTCCACTTTTGGTGCCTGTCGTCTGTGTACCGTAGAAGACAACAGAGGAAGGATGTTCGCATCCTGTTCTGAGGAGCCAAGAGATGGTATGGAGATCTATACCAATACTGGAAAACTGAAGAAATACAGAAAGATGATCATCGAACTCTTGCTGGCGGCTCATTGCAGAGACTGTACCACTTGTGTGAAGAGCGGTGACTGTAATCTTCAGGCTCTGGCACACCGTTTTGGCGTGACCGAAGTCCGTTTCCAGAATTATCGCGAAGAAAAGCCGTTGGATTTCAGCTCTCCATCAATTATTCGCGATCCGAACAAATGTATCCTGTGCGGTAACTGCGTGCGTGTCTGCAGCGAGCTGCAGGGCGTGGGCGCTCTTGGGTTTGCACACCGCGGTTCTGAGGCGATGGTGATGCCGGCATTTGATCGTGAGATTGCAACGACTGAGTGCGTAAACTGCGGACAGTGCCGTGTATTCTGTCCGACTGGCGCGATCAGTATCAAAGATGATAAAGATGCAGTATGGGATGCTCTGGCAGATCCGAATGTAAGAGTAGTCGCTCAGGTCGCTCCGGCAGTCCGTGTGGCAGTCGGTGATGCATTCGGTCTTCCAAAGGGCAAGAGCACCATGGGCAAGATCGTCAGCGTCCTTCATCGGATGGGCTTTGACGAAGTGTATGACACGACGTTCAGTGCAGACCTTACCATTATGGAAGAAGCTGCAGAGTTCGTAGAGCGTGTGAAAAACGGCGGCAAGCTGCCGCTTCTGACCTCCTGCTGCCCGGCATGGGTAAAATTTGTAGGCGATCAGTTCCCGGATTTCAAGGATAATGTATCCACCTGCCGTTCCCCGCAGGGAATGATGTCAGCCGTGGTCAAAGAATATTTCCGTGATCCTGAGAAAAACGGTGGCAAGAAGACGATTATGGTTTCCTTTATGCCGTGTACCGCGAAAAAGATGGAAGCAAAACGCAAGAACAGCTATACCGAGGGTGAGATTGATACTGATTATGTAATCACCACAACCGAATTGATCCAGATGATCAAGACCACTGGTATTGATTATGCAGAGTTAGAGTCTGAGTCCTCTGATATCCCATTTGGCCTTGGTTCCGGCGGCGGCGTGATCTTCGGCGTGACAGGCGGTGTGACAGAAGCAGTCATCAGAAGACTGGTTCCGGGACATGATGCGGCAACTTTGGACAGTATCGCTACCTGCGGTGTGCGTCAGGACGGTTTTATCCGTGAGTTTACGATTCCGTATGAAGGGATGGATGTAAAGATCTGTGTCGTCAGCGGACTAGCCAATGCCAAGACCGTGATGGAACAGGTACAAAGCGGTGAGAAAGAGTATCATCTGATCGAGGTGATGGCATGTCGCCGTGGCTGTGTTATGGGTGGCGGACAGCCGCGTCTTGCCAATGACAAGACCAAAGCAGCCAGAACGACGGGTATCTACAATGCAGATAATATCTCTGTCATCAAGAAATGTGACGAGAACCCGACGATCATCTCCTTGTACGAAGGTTTCTTAAAAGGAAAAGAGCATAAATTGCTTCATAATGAGGAATTTTGTTCTTCATAATCTGTGAATTTCTTGTGAAGATGATTGGAAGTCTTAGGATTTTGTGCTAAAATACAGCCAGACAGCAAAGACGGAGCGCGTAAGCTGCTCCGTCTTTTGTGTGCAGGGGAAGAGACTTTTGCCTTGCCCGTTGGTATCAGGAGGTAGAAGGAATGCAGAGAAAAAAGATCAAACATTCTCTCCGAACGAAAATGACAGTGTTGTTTTCTGTTGTACTGTTAGCTGCATTAGCGGCGTGCTGGCTGATGAATATTGGTTTTCTGGAACGCTACTATATCCAGAATAAACAAAAAGTTCTCGTAGGAGTCTATCAGATCCTGGAGGAAGCCTCCCGCCAGGAGACCATGGAGACGGAGGAGCTTCTGCAGAGGCTTAGCGCCGAATGTGACAGGAACAATATCAGTCTGTTTGTGATGGGAGTGGACGGGCAGGTGAAGATCTGCACCATCAAAGACTATGAGTTGATGCGGCACAGACTGTATAACTATCTGTTTGGTCAGTTTTCTCCCAATGAAGGAAGCAGGATCTTAAAAGAAGCAGACCGTTATATGATGTGTTTGAATATGGATGCTCATACCAATGCAGAGTATATGGAGATGGTGGGTTCTCTGTCCTATCAGGAAAAGTTTTTGGTCCGTACGCCTCTGGAACCCATTCGGGAAAGTGTCAAACTGGCCAATCGGTTTTTAGCCTATGTGGGACTTTCCGTACTGGTAATCGGGGCATTGATTATCCAGATTCTGGCAAAGAGAATTGCAGGGCCTCTCTTAGAGCTGGCCAGATTATCAGAGAGGATGAGCAATCTGGATTTTACGGTAAAATTTTCCGGCGGACGAGATGATGAAGTGACCTTTTTGGGCAATCATATGAATCAGCTTTCTCAGGCTCTGGAGAGCACCATATCCGAACTTAAGACCGCAAATAATGAGCTGAAGCGGGATATTGAACAGCGGGAAAAAAATGACGAGATGAGAAAAGAATTTCTCTCCAATGTATCGCATGAATTGAAGACACCGATTGCTCTGATCCAGGGGTATGCGGAAGGATTGCAGGAATGTATCAATGAGGATGCGCAGAGCAGAGAGTTTTATTGTGAAGTTATCATGGACGAAGCGGCTAAGATGAACCAGATGGTGAAGAACCTGCTGGCTTTAAATGAACTGGAGTTTGGAAATGAAGTAGTAAGTATGGAACATTTCGATGTGACCGCCATGATTCAAAATATGCTGCAGTCAACACAGATTTTATTTGAACAAAAGCAGGTACGGCTGGTCTTTGAGGATCTGGCGCCTGTCTATGTATGGGCCAATGAGTACAAGCTGCAGGAGGTCATGAATAACTATATCAGCAATGCGCTGCATCATGTGGATGGTGAAAAAATTATCAAAGTTACCATCCAGAGACAGGAAGAACGAGTACGGATAGGTGTTTTTAATACCGGACGGCCTATTCCAGAGCAAGATATCGAAAAGATCTGGGATAAATTTTATAAAGTGGACAAAGCCCGTACCAGAGAGTATGGAGGCAGCGGAGTGGGGCTGTCCATCGTCAAAGCCATTATGGAGTCCTTGCATCAGGATTATGGTGTGATCAATTATGACAACGGCGTGGAATTTTGGTTTTGTGTGGACGGCAGGGCAGGCACAGAACTCTAAGAAAAGGGGAAAAGGGTATGAGCACATATTATTTAGCAGTGGATATCGGGGCTTCCAGCGGGCGGCATATGCTGGGGCACTTAGAAGACGGGAAGATGGTCTTAGAGGAGATCTACCGTTTTGAAAATGGGATGGTTCGCAAGGACGGCCATCTGGTTTGGGACACACAGAGATTGTTTCAGGAGATTGTCAATGGGATGAAGCGCTGCAAGGAGCTTCATAAGATCCCAAAGAGCATATCGATTGATACTTGGGGCGTGGACTATGTGCTGCTGGATGAGGAAGGAAAGGTCTTAGGAGAGACTTATGGATATCGGGACAGCAGGACGGCTTCGATGGATCAGGAGGTCTATGAGACGATTGACGAGACGGCACTCTATCAAAGGACAGGCATCCAGAAACAGATGTTTAATACAATCTATCAGTTGATGGCGCTTAAGAAACAGGAGCCGGAGATCTTAGAGGCTGCAGACGCCTTTTTGATGCTGCCGGACTATTTTCAATATCTGCTGACCGGAAAGAAGATGTCAGAGTATACGGATGCGACTTCTACCCAGTTAGTCAGCCCCATCAGTGTACAGTGGGATTTGGAACTACTGCAGATGCTTGACTATCCGGACTATATCTTCTCTCCGCTTCAGATGCCGGGGACGGAAGTTGGCATGTTAAAACCTGAGATGGAACAAGAGGTGGGATTTTCCTGTCAGGTGGTGCTATGTGCCAGCCATGACACGGCTTCGGCGGTGATGGCGCTTCCCAAAGAGGAGGGAGAAGGACTCTATATCAGTTCCGGAACCTGGTCTTTGATGGGGATCGAGACAGCAGAGGCTTTCTGTGATGAGAACAGCCGAAAGGGCAATTTTACCAATGAAGGCGGGTATGACTATCACTTCCGCTATCTGAAAAATATTATGGGACTTTGGATGATCCAGTCGGTGCGCCATGAGTTGGATGACAAGTATTCTTTTGCCGAGTTGTGTGAGATGGCAGAGGCGTGTAAGGAGTTTCCTTCCAGAGTGGATGTGAATGATGAAGTCTTTATGGCGCCGGAAAATATGACTGAAGCGATACGGGAATATTGCAGACATACCAAACAGCAGGTGCCAGAGACCACCGGGGAGATCGCGACAGTCATCTATCAAAGTCTCGCTAAAAGTTATCAGCAGACGATAGAGGAGATCGAAGCCAACACCGGACAGCATTTTGACTGCATCCATATCATCGGTGGCGGTTCCAATGCTGCTTATCTGAATCAACTGACTGCGGATGCCACAGGCCGGAGAGTATATGCCGGACCTTCGGAAGCGACTGCCATCGGCAATCTGATGGCACAGATGATCAAGGATCAAGTGCTGTCTGATCTGACAGAAGCCAGAAGATGCGTAAAACGTTCGTTTGAAATTGCGGTCTACGAACCGTTAAAAAATTAACAATACATATGGAGGAGTATTGCGATGCAAGAGATATTGATTGTTGTGGATATGCAGAATGATTTTATTGATGGGGCACTTGGCACCAAAGAAGCAGTGGCAATCGTTCCGAATGTCAAAGAAAAGATCGAGAAATTTAAAGGACGGGTCATATTTACCAGAGACACCCATGAAGAAAATTATATGGAGACTCAGGAAGGCCGCAACCTTCCCGTTCCTCACTGTATCAAAGGCAGTGACGGCTGGCAGATCAGCCCGGAACTTTCTGCATACTGTCAGGAACCGCCCATTGACAAGGTGACATTTGGCTCTTCTGAATTGGGCACAATCTTAAAAGAAGCCGATCAAAAAGAAACCGTAAAAAGTATTACGCTGATTGGATTATGCACCGATATCTGTGTGATCTCCAATGCGCTGTTAGCCAAGGCATTTTTGCCGGAGGCAGAGATTATCGTGGATGCTTCCTGCTGCGCGGGTGTCAGCCCGGCCAGCCATCAGAATGCATTAGAGGCGATGAAAATCTGCCAGATCCGGATAGAGAACGAGTAGGGATGCTTACCTGAAGATTGCCTCTTCTGCGGGAGGGGCAATCGGATACTGCTTGTCAAAACAAGCCCGGCATATGGGCAGGCCATCCACCATATAGGGCAAGTCTTCCACCCGCAGGTATCCTAGGGAATCGGCACCGATAAGCTTTTGGATCTCTTCTACAGAATGAGAAGCAGCCAAAAGCTGCTGGTTAGAGGGCACGTCGGTGCCAAAATAGCAGGGATATAAAAAGGGCGGGGAACTGATCCGTACATGGACTTCTTTGGCTCCGGCCTGTTTTAGCAGGCGGATCAAGTTGGCCATAGTGGTGCCGCGTACGATGGAATCATCCACTAATACGATGCTTTTCCCTCTGACGGCCTGGTCTAAAACACTCAATTTGAGCCGTACGCTGGATTCCCGCTCTTGCTGGGTGGGTTTGATAAATGTTCTGCCCACATAGCTATTTTTATAGAACGTAAGTTCAAATGGAATAGAGGATTCTCTGGCATATCCCTGAGCTGCCGTGATGCCGGAGTCCGGGACGCCGGTGACTAAGTCTGCCTTGGCTGGATAAGCTTTTGCCAGAGCAGCGCCTGCTTTTTTCCGGGCTTCATAGACAGAGATCCCGTCTATTGTGCTGTCGAGCCGGGCAAAATAGATATATTCAAAGATGCAGTGCGCCTGTTTTTCCTGCTGCAGATCCAGGTTGGAAGTGATCCCGTCCTGGGAGATGGTCACGATCTCGCCGGGGAGAATATCCCTGAGAAATTGTGCACCGATGGCAGTCAGGGCACAGCTTTCAGATGCGATGATATAAGAGTCTTCCCGCGTTCCTAAGCAGAGAGGCTTCAGGCCTAAAGGGTCCCGGACACCGATTAATTTTCGGGGGCTGGCGATCACCAGGCCATAAGCGCCTTTTAGTTTGGAAGCGGCTTTTTTGATGGCTTCTTCCACGGTTCTGGTATGGACGCGTTCCCTTGCGATCTGGTAGGCGATAATCTCTGAGTCTGTGGTCGTCTGAAAGATCGCGCCAGTCCTGGCGAGTTCATCCCGCAGAGCCTCAGTGTTGACGAGATTGCCGTTATGTGCCAGTGCCAGGGTTCCTTTGATATAATTGAGGACCAGAGGCTGCGCATTGTTTAAGGTAGCAGCTCCTGTGGTGGAATAGCGGACGTGTCCGATCCCTAAATTGCCTTTCAATTCTTGTAACGTATGTTCTTTAAAGACTTCCTGCACCAGTCCCATTCCTTTGTGAACGTTCATATTTCCTTTGGGACCTGTGGTGTCGCATACGGCGATTCCGCAGGATTCTTGTCCCCGATGCTGAAGGGAAGCCAGCCCGTAATAGATCGAGCTGGCTGCGTCTTCCCCATGGGGGTTATAGATTCCAAATACTCCGCATGCTTCTTTGATGCGTTCGTCTGCATAGGATTCCATAATATTCTCCATTTTATAAACCAAAGAGTAACTGATCGTAAGTCGGATAAGGAAGAAGCGTATCCGGGATCAAAGCTTCTGCTTCGTTGGCGGCAAGCCGCAGTTCTTCCATCTTAGCAAGGATCTTGGTCTGACAGATTTTTGCCAGTGTCAGCATATCTTCTTGGCCTTCTGCTTCTTTGACAAGAGCCATCAGATCACGCATGCCCTCTGTTAAATCCGTGTAGGTCTTGGTAAGCTTTGTAACCAGGGCTTCTTCCGATGCAAGCGGTAGTGTGGGCAAAAAGGCTTTTTTAGCAGCAGCATTGCCTGCGGTCTGTCCTGCATAGGTGTCGAGAGCCGGCAAAAAGTCTTTAGTCAGCATCTCGGTCATGGTGCGTGCCTCGATGAGGATCGTCTTTGCATAGTTTTCCAAAAGGATCTCATAGCGGGAAAAGATCTCTTCTTTAGTGAAAATATGATGGTCTGTGAATAATTTCACATTCTTTTCTTCAATAAACTGGGGCAGACAGTCAGGTGTGGTTACTAAGTTGTAAAGTCCTCGGTTCTTGGCTTCTTTTACCCATTCTTCGGAATATCCGTTGCCGTTGAAGATGATCTTTTTATGCTTTTGGATGGCGCGTTTTAATAGCTCATGGACGGCATGCTCCATCTCTTGTGGCTGGGTGCCTGCTAACTCCTGATAGAACTGGGACAGGGCCTCTGCCACAGCGGTATTCAGTACGATATTGGGTGTGGCCACGGAAGCAGAGGAACCCAGCATACGAAATTCAAATTTATTGCCGGTGAAGGCAAACGGAGAAGTCCGGTTGCGGTCGGTACTGTCTTTGACAAAATGAGGCAGTACATGTGCGCCGGTATCCAGTTCTACTTTTTCCTGCTTTCCAAAATAGGTGTCGTTTTCAATGGACTCTAAGACGGCGGTCAGCTCATCTCCTAGGAAGATGGATACGATGGCTGGCGGTGCTTCATTTCCGCCTAAGCGATGGTCGTTGCTGGCGCTGGCTGCGGAAATACGCATCAGATCTGCATAGTCATCCACGGCTTTGATTACAGCCATTAAAAAGACTAAAAACTGAATGTTCTGGGCAGGTGTGCGGCCTGGGTTTAACAGGTTGACCCCTTCGTTGGTAATCAGAGACCAGTTGTTATGTTTACCGCTTCCGTTGATGCCTTCAAAGGGTTTTTCGTGGAGCAGGCATACCATGTTATGTTTTTCCGCTACTTTTTTCATGATCTCCATGGTGAGCTGGTTGTGGTCCACCGCTACATTGGCGGTGTCAAAGACAGGAGCAAGTTCGTGCTGTGCCGGTGCGACTTCGTTGTGTTTGGTCTTGGCAGGGATGCCTAATTTCCACAATTCCACATCCAGATCGTGCATATAAGCGGATACTTTTGGTTTTAAGCTTCCAAAATAGTGGTCTTCCATCTCCTGTCCTTTGGGAGCAGAGGCGCCAAAGAGTGTCCGACCGCAGAAGATCAAGTCTTTTCTCTTATGATACAGGTCTTTGTCCACCAAGAAATATTCCTGCTCCGGACCGATCGTGGTGGAGACGCGGGTGACTTGCGGATTGCCTAAGAGGTGCAGCATCTTGACGGCTTCGTCGTTCAATGCTTCCATAGAGCGCAGAAGCGGCGTCTTTTTATCCAGCGCTTCTCCGCTGTAGGAGCAAAAAGCAGTCGGGATATACAGGGTCTGATCTTTGATAAAGGCAGGGGAGGTCGGGTCCCATGCCGTGTAGCCTCTGGCTTCAAACGTGGCTCTTAGGCCTCCGGAGGGGAAGCTTGAGGCGTCCGGTTCTCCTTTTACTAATTCTTTGCCGGAAAAATCCATGATGACTTCGCCGTCTCCTGAGGGAGAGATAAAGCTGTCGTGTTTTTCAGCGGTGAAGCCGGTCATGGGCTGAAACCAGTGGGTGTAGTGGGTGGCACCGTTTTCGACGGCCCATTCTTTCATGGCTACGGCTACGGAGTTAGCTACGTCTAATTCCAGATGGGTGCCGTTTTCAATGGTCTTTCGAAGGGCTTTGTACATATCTTTGGGAAGTTTTTTGCGCATTACTTTGTCGCTAAAGATCATACTTCCGTATAATTCTGGGATTTCTTTGTTCATGTTGAGTGTCTCCTTTCTGGGAAAAAAGTAAAAAGGCGCCTTGGAGTGTCCAAAGCGCCTTTGCTTATGGGGTGTAGTATACACGGTTTTGGGGAAATGTCAAGAGAAAAATTTTTAGAGGACGGGGAGGTCGGGGCACAGGGCACATGGGCGGGATGGGGAGAGCGGGACACAGGGTGCATGGGCGGGACGAATGTCTGCATAGAATGTATCGGACAGTGCACAAGATTTGTATGCTCCAACCGTACACGTAAAACGTGTTCGTTTGGCTCATACAAATCTTGCACACTGTCCGCTCCAATCTACACAGCACTATTCGTCCCCGCCCATACACCCTGCGTCCCGCCCTCCCCGGCCACCCATGCGCCCTGTGCCCCGACCTCCCCTGAGCTTGGAGGGCTGGAGATGGTGTGTATTAAGATGGTTGGCTGTGAGTTTTGTATAGAAAAAGGGTTTGACAAATGGAGGGGATGGGGGCATAATGGGGACGGTATAGAGACTGACAAGGGAGTCAGAAGTCCTGGGGGGATTTCTGACTTTTTTATGATAATAGGTTTGCTGGCGGAGCTGGCAATCTATTGTAGTATTGTAGAGTGGAAAGGTGATTGTTATGAGAGAGAGAGGATTGTATCGGGAGAGATTTGAGCATGATAACTGCGGGATTGGGGCAGTTGTGAATAGTAAGGGGATTAAGAGTCATCAGACGGTGGAGAATGCGCTTCGGATTGTGGAGAATCTGGAGCATCGGGCCGGGAAGGATGCGGAGGGGAAGACGGGGGATGGTGTGGGAATTTTGCTGCAGATTTCTCATCGGTTTTTCAGGAAGATCTGTGAGCGGGAGGGGATCGCGATTGGGGGAGAGAGGGAGTATGGGATTGCGCAGTTGTTTTTTCCTCAGGAGGAGAAGAGGCGCAATCAGGCGAAGAAGATGTTCGAGATTATTGTGGAGAAGGAGGGGCTGAAGCTTCTGGGATTTCGGGAGGTCTTGGTGCATCCGGAGGTGTTGGGGCATAAGGCTAGGGAGTGTATGCCTTATATTGTGCAGGCTTTTATTGAGAAGCCGGCGGATGTGGAGAAGGGGCTTGCGTTTGACAGGAAGTTGTATATTGCGCGGCGAGAATTTGAGCAGAGTAATGAGCATACGTATGTGGTGTCTATGTCTAGCCGGACGATTGTCTATAAGGGGATGTTTTTGGTGGGACAGCTACGGACATTTTTTGAGGATCTGCAGGATGCGGATTATGAGTCGGCGATTGCGATGGTTCATTCCCGGTTTAGTACCAATACGAATCCTAGCTGGGAGCGGGCGCATCCGAATCGACTGATTGTACATAATGGAGAGATTAATACGATTCGTGGCAATGCGGATAAGATGCTGGCGCGGGAGGAGACGATGGAGTCTGCTCATCTGAAGGGGGAGCTTCATAAGATCCTTCCAGTGGTCAATACGGATGGGTCGGATTCGGCGATGCTTGACAATACGCTGGAATTTTTGGTGATGAGCGGGATGGAGCTGCCGCTGGCGGTGATGATTACGATTCCGGAGCCTTGGAGCAATAACCAGACGCTGTCACAGGATGAGAGAGATTTTTATCAGTATTATGCGACAATGATGGAGCCGTGGGATGGGCCGGCGGCAATTGTCTTCTCGGATGGGGATAAGATGGGGGCGATGCTGGACCGCAATGGTCTCAGGCCTTCCAGATATTATGTGATGAAAAATGGGGATCTGATCCTGTCTTCAGAGGTGGGAGTCTTGGATGTGCCAGAGGAGCAGATTGTCTTAAAAGAACGTCTGCATCCGGGCAAGATGCTTCTGGTGGATACGGTCCTTGGGAAGATCTGGCAGGATGAGGAATTAAAAGAAGTCTATACGATCAATCAGCCTTATGGAGAGTGGCTCGACAGCAATCTGGTGGAATTAAAAGATCTGAAGATTCCTAATGTCCGGGTGGAAGAATATACGGACAGCCGCAGAAGGCAGCTTCAGAAAGCATTTGGCTATACCTATGAGGAATATCATGATTCTATCCGGGAGATGGCTCTTAACGGAGGGGAATCTACGGTGTCGATGGGTGCCGATACGCCGCTTGCGGTGCTGTCGGAGAAGAAGAGGCCGTTATTTGATTATTTTAAACAATTATTTGCCCAGGTGACCAATCCTCCTATTGACGCCATCCGGGAGGAGATTGTGACCAGTACGACGGTCTATGTAGGAAAGAAGGGCAATCTTTTAGAAGAAAAGGCAGAGAACTGTCAGGTGCTGAAGATCAATAATCCGATCCTGACCAATACCGATATGTTAAAAATTAAACATATGAAAAAGGATGGGTTTCAGGTGGCGGTGGTGCCGATGATCTATTATAAAAGCGCAAGGCTGGAACGGGCAATTGACCGGCTTTTTGTCGAGGTGGATAAGGCGTATCGGGATGGGGCGAATATCCTGGTGCTCTCGGACCGCGGAGTGGACGAGAACCATGTGCCGATTCCGTCGCTTTTGGCGGTGTCAGCGGTGCATCAGCATCTGGTACATACCAAAAAGCAGACTTCTCTGGCATTGATTCTGGAGTCTGGAGAACCTAGGGAAGTGCATCATTTTGCAACCCTTTTGGGATATGGTGCCTGTGCAGTGAATCCGTATCTGGCTCTTGACAGTATCCATGAGCTGATCGATGAAGGCCTTTTGGAAAAAGATTACTATGCGGCTGTGGAGGATTATAATGCGGCGATTCTCCATGGAATTGTAAAGATCGCTTCTAAGATGGGGATTTCCACGATTCAGTCTTATCAAGGAGCTAAGATCTTTGAAGCGATTGGCATATCAGAAGCAGTGATTGATAAATATTTCTCAGGAACGGTCAGCAGGGTAGGCGGCATCACCATAGAAGATCTGGCAAATCAGGTGGATGAGTATCACTCTCAGGCCTTTGATCTGCTGGAGACAAAAGCGGATTTGACGCTTCTAAGTCTTGGCAAGCATAAGAGGAAAAAAGGAGGCGAAGAGCATCGCTATGACCCGCAGACGATTCATCTTCTGCAGCAGTCCACCTGGACAGGAAATTATGAACTGTTCAAAGAATACACCAAAAGGGTGGATGAGGAGCGAAGCGGTTATCTGCGCAGTCTGATGGATTTTCAATATCCGAAAAAAGCAATTCCGCTCGAAAAAGTGGAACCGGTAGAAGAGATTGTCAAGCGCTTTAAGACCGGGGCTATGTCCTATGGTTCCATCTCTCAGGAAGCCCATGAGACACTGGCTATTGCCATGAATCATCTGCAGGGACGTTCCAATGCCGGCGAGGGCGGAGAGAGCGAGGAGCGCTTGGATTCGGCAGGGAGCAGCAGAGACTGCTGTTCCGCCATTAAGCAAGTGGCATCTGGGCGTTTTGGCGTCACGAGCCGGTATCTGGTCAGTGCAAAAGAGATCCAGATCAAGATGGCGCAGGGCGCAAAGCCAGGAGAGGGCGGACATCTGCCTGCGAAAAAGGTCTATCCATGGATCGCGCACACGAGACATTCCACGCCAGGAGTGAGTCTGATCTCGCCGCCGCCGCATCATGATATCTATTCGATCGAAGATCTGGCACAGTTGATCTATGATCTGAAAAATGCCAATAAATATGCGCAGATCTCTGTCAAGCTGGTCTCGGAAGCGGGCGTGGGTACGGTGGCAGCGGGTGTCGCCAAGGCGGGAGCACAGATTATCCTGATCTCTGGCTATGATGGGGGCACCGGGGCAGCGCCGGAAAGCTCAATCCACAATGCAGGACTTCCCTGGGAGTTAGGGCTTGCAGAGACGCATCAGACCCTTCTGCAAAATGGACTTAGAACACATGTTCGCATCGAGACGGATGGAAAATTGATGAGCGGAAGGGATGTAGCCATTGCCGCACTTTTGGGGGCAGAAGAGTTTGGATTTGCCACAGCACCTTTGGTGACGCTTGGATGTGTGATGAAGAGGGTCTGTCATCTGGATACCTGTCCGATGGGTGTCGCGACACAGAATCCTGATCTTCGCAAGAAATTTCGGGGGAAACCAGAATATGTGGAGAACTTTATGCGGTTTGTGGCAGAGGAGCTGCGGGAATATATGGCAAGACTGGGCGTTCGTACCATGGATGAGATGGTGGGCAGAAGTGACCTTTTAAAAGTAAAGGAACATGCAGTATCGCCTATGGCGTCCAAGATGGATCTGTCTCAGATCTTGTGCGGGCCTTTTGGCGCAGGCAAGGCCAATGTGGTCTTTACTCCGGCGCAGGCTTATGATTTTCATCTGGAAAAGACACTCGATGAGAAGGTTTTACTGAAAAAATTAAAGACTGCGGTGGAACAAGGGACAGAAGCTTCGGTAAAGATCAAAGTGGGAAATACGGATCGTGCTTTTGGAACACTGTTAGGGGCAGAGATTACCAGGTGCCATAAAGACGGACTGCCGGAAGATACGATTACGGTATCCTGCACAGGAGCAGGAGGACAGAGTTTTGGAGCATTTATCCCAAAAGGACTTACGATCGCGCTCTGCGGGGATACCAATGACTATTACGGCAAAGGGCTGTCCGGCGGCAAACTGATTGTATATCCGCCTGCAAACCGGGGTTATCAGGCAGAGGAAAATATCATCGCCGGAAATGTGGCGCTCTATGGTGCCACCAGTGGCAAAGCATTTATCAACGGGATTGCAGGAGAACGCTTTGCAGTGCGTAATTCTGGGGCTTATGCTGTGGTAGAGGGCGTGGGAGAACATGGCTGTGAATATATGACCGGCGGCCGCGTGGTGGTGTTAGGAAGGACTGGCAAAAACTTTGCAGCCGGTATGAGCGGTGGGATCGCGTATGTATTAGATGAAGATAATCATCTGTACCGTAACCTGAATAAAGATATGGTGTCTATTGAAAAAATGGAAAATAAATATGATATCCAGGAACTAAAGACCATGATTCAGGAGCACGCAGAGGCGACAGGCTCCGAACGAGGTGCCTTTATTCTGGAACATTTTGATGAATATCTTACAAAGTTTAAAAAGATTATTCCGTATGATTATCAGAGGATGATCGCCCTTTCTTCTAAGTTGGAGGATAAAGGAATGAGTGCAAAACAGGCACAGATGGAAGCTTTTTATGAAAGTTTTCAGTCGTAAAAATATGTGAAAAACAGTTGCGGGAAGCGTTTTCTCGCAACTGTTTTTTTACTTTTTAAAACTATTGTTGGTAATATTTACTAAAAAATGTGAACAAATTGTAAACACAGGTGACAGAAACTTCTAAATGGTATATGATGGTCTTACAGCAATAGCTGGATCTGGAGATCTCCAAATGTTCCCAAAAACAATTCCATGATGTGAAGGGCAAAAGGCCTGTTGGCCTTGGCATCATGATATACAGGAGAATCGTTATGAAATGTAAAAAGGTTAGAAAAAGCCTGACGTTCTTGCTTGTGTGGGTGCTGATTCTCTCTGTCTGTGGGAGCACAGCAGGGATTGTGCGCGCACAAGAGGGAGAACAGTCGCTTTCTGGTGCAAATCTGGAGCATTCAGAAGCATCGGGTTCCATGGTTATAGAAGAGACGTGGGAAGAGGAAGCGATGGTTTATGCAGTAGAAAGGAGCGGGATACGCTCGATCTATAAAGGGCTGGTAAAAGATGCATCAGAAGTGGAAGGGATTGAGGGGATTCCGGAAGGTATTACATATCCTGGGGATCGGCCGGCAGTATTTCCCGAAAGCAAGGAGATGACACTGCTTTTTAAGATTATCGTCAAGGGATCAGCAGGGACTTCTTATACCCTTATGGACAGTTATGCCACCTGGGTAGCCGGAGGGATGGGTCACACCTTTGAGAAAAACCGACTTATCGTGAAGAGTGTGATGCCGGAAAGTGAAGAGGAGACCGTCTATCTGACCCGGACGTATGTGAGTACGCAGGTCAGCAGGGGGAAACTGCTTAGTCCGGTGGTCATAGAACCGGGCTGCAATGGCGTCAAAAATACTACATATGTGGAAGTTGTCAATGTAGAGGAGCCAGTGATAAAAAATCCGGGGCTGAATGATGGGGATTTGACGTTTCAAACAGAAGCGCTCTATGATGGAAAACCTGTGGAGCGGGTATTGCTTGGCAGCATATATCAATATGCGGTGAAAGTCACCAACAATCTCAGTGTTCCCATCCACGGCCTGACCATTTGTGAAAAACTGGATGGACATTATGTAAACTATATAAGCTCCTACCCTTTCAGTGGATATGATGAGAATACAGGTATCTGGACGGCAGGGACATTAGAAGCAGGAAAGACAGAAACGTTTCGGGTGATCGTAAGGGCGACCGGGACTACACGGTGGGAGCAGCCTTATCTGTACCAGATCCAGGCAAAGATTGGTGGGGCAGAAGTGCCTGTGGGAGCGGGGGACATCACGCAGGCGGCGATAGAGATCGAAGCGCAGGAGTGTATCTATACGGTCCATTACCACTATCATGATCTGACGGGAGAAGTAGAAGACGGATTGGAGAGTGTGACAGGAACCGGGGAAGTGGGAAAATGGATTCCCTATGATACTGATCCGAGAGATTATCAGGGAGAGACCTATCATTTTGTGTCGGTCAGTGAGAGCCTTAAAGCGATCAGTAAGAAGAGCGAAGATAATATATTGCATGTCTATTATGAGAGAGAGGCGCCGGAGGAACCCGATCCGCCAGAGGAGCCGGACCCGGAAGAGCCAGATCCACCAGAGGAGCCGGACCCAGAAGAGCCAGATCCGCCAGAGGAGCCAGACCCGGAGGAACCCGATCCACCGGAAGAACCGGACCCGGAGGAGCCAGATCCACCAGAAGATCCTGACCCGGAGGAACCTGACCCAAAGGAACCGGACCCGGAAGAACCTGATCTGCCGGAAGAACCAGACCTGGAGAAGCCTGATTCGCCAGAAGAACCAGATCCAGAAGATCCTGACCTGCCAGAAGGCCCGGACCCAGAGGAACCTGATCCACCAAAAGATTCCGATCCGAAAGCTCCCAAACCTCCTGCTAAGAGACCCGGCAAACCCAGCCGTCCGTCTGAGCCTGCACCACTTACACCTCCCGCGCAAGTGCCGGCAACACCTATTTCTGTTCCGGTAATCTTACCGCCTCCCGCACTTTTGCCTCCCGATACCGGGAAAACCATCTCTATCCCGTCTCCCTCCCCGTCGGCGCCCATACCCACAGAGATAAAAAAAGCAGAGATACCAATAAAGCCCCAGGAAGAACCACAGCTTTCCAGGAAGCGAACGACGAAAGCGGATGAAAAGATTCCATTAGGGAAAGGCGGCAGACATCTGTGCTGCATCCTGCATTTTTTTGTTATGCTGACAGCATTTATGACCGAATGGCTTTATACAAAAAACAGTAAGAGACACCAAAAGAACATCTTTGCACTGCGAAGAGCACTCGCACAGTCAGAGCAAATACAAGATTAGGAAAGGAACTCACATGAAAGCAATCGTTGAATATATGTTTTCCCACAGTTATTGGGGATTATGTGCCTGGGATCTGCCGGCTCTTATCGTATTAGTTGTAATGATCGCAGTATTTGTGATTCATCGGGATCAGATGAAAAAAAGAGAAGAAGAGCTAGAGGATGAATTGGCTGAAACAGCATCAGAAGAGACAAAAAATATAAGGTAAAAGAATCATTTTTTTGACAAATATGGCTTCCACTCTTTGGAAAATATGTTAAAATAAAAACAAGAAGTTGCAAAAGAGAGGAGTGACCATATGCAGCAGATTACAGAACAGCAAATCCTTGCCCTGGCCCCGAATCCGACGGCGGCTGGCAATGGGCGAAAGATCGCACAAAAAGGAGGCTTTGTACGTCTGGAAAAGTCCGCAGATGATACGTTTTATCTGGGAGAATGTACAGGAAGCGGTAAGAGCAATTATATTACCACTGCGGATTTTATAGACGCCAAAGCTCCGGTATTTCGATGTTCTTGTCCCAGCAGGCAGTTTCCATGCAAACACAGCCTGGCGTTGTTGTATGAGATGATGGGAAAAAAGACCTTTCAGGTCTGTGAGATACCAGAAGATATTCTGAAAAAAAGAGAGAAAAAACAAGCGCGTGTCCAAAAGGCCTCAGATCCTGCTGCCAAAAAGGCACCTTCTAAGACCAGCAAGGCAGCCCGGACAAAAAAGATTAAAAAACAGTTAGAAGGCCTGGATTTAGCGGAAAAGCTGGTACATGACTTTGTAAAAGCCGGTATTGGCACGATGGGCGGGACCGCACTGGATACCTATAAGCAGTTGTCCAAACAGTTAGGAGACTATTATCTCCCAGGTCCCCAGAGGCTTTTGAATCGTCTGATCCTGGAGATTGAAGCTTTTCAAAAGGACGCCCAGGAGAGCCATTATGAAGGCGCGATTGAGGTTTTGGAAAAGTTTTGGAGCCTGGTGAAAAAATCCAAGGGCTATCTAAAAGAAAAACTGGAAAAAGACGATCCTGCACAGGATGACAATCTGCTCTATGAAGAATTGGGCGGGATCTGGAAACTGTCAGAATTAGAAGATCTGGGCCGGAGCAAACCGGATGCAAGGCTGTTGCAGCTGTCTTTTTGGTCTTATTATGAGGAAGCGAGAAAAGAATACATAGACACTGGCTGCTGGGCAGACCTGGATACCGGGGAGATCAGCCTGACTTATAATTATCGTCCGGTAAAAGCATTAAAGTATGTCAAACAGGATGATACGGTCTTTGGGGTGGCAGAGATCTCAAAAGCCGTATACTATCCGGGAGACGGTAATCCGCGCGTCCGCTGGGATGGGGGACAGATAAGGCCCATAGGACCAGAGGATATGGAAAAACTTCGCTCTTTTGCCGCTGTGGACCTTCAGGCAGAGGCAAAAGCGGCCAAAAATTATCTGAAAAATGCGATGTCTTCTCCGGTCCTGTTTCGCCTGATCGCCTATGAGCAGATTGGCCGCACACAGGAAGGGCTGGTTCTTCAGACGAAAAATGGCCAGAATATCCTGTTAGGGGATCTGCCGGGGATGGAAGAGACCATCCATCGGATCTCGATGCTTCCGGATGAACGGCTTTTTAAAGATCAAGTGCTGCTGGGTGGATTTTATTACAGTCCCAACGACCGACGGCTTCGCCTGAAGCCTCTTAGTATTCTTACAGAATCTGATGTAATCAGACTTTTGTATTAGCAGGGAAGGAGTAGAAAAATGGATATTGCACCTTTATATGAACTTCGTACCCGTCTGAAACATGCTGTGATCTCCGGCAGTGATCTGATTACAGAGGATTTTCGCTTAGAGCGCGCGGTGTCAGAGATGAAGCCTTTAGAGGCTGCTTCCCCGGTGTTTGCAAAGATTGGACAGCTTACGCGCCTGTTGCTCTCTGGTGACTGTACAGACCGTCCGGGGAGGCTTTTAGATGCGATTACTTTGGTGGATGCTGTGATCTGTACGCAAGGCGTCGTTCATGTTCCGGGAGAATTACAGGAGATCAAGACAGGCGTTACGGGAAGCATCATAACCAATGCTCCACATTCAATCCTGTCAAAATTACTGGATGCTCTGGAAAACTCCGGAAGCGGAAGATACGCCTATGTGATAGAGACCCATCAGGAACACCCGGAGTTATTTGAAGACTATCGGGTAACACAGGGACTGGTCAAAGCCTTGGGAGCAAGCTATGCCGAACTGGCAGAAGAAGTGGCAGGGTGGCTTAAAGAGCGCGGGGAATCGATCCTGCCTCTATTAAAAGAAGGATTTGATCCAAAGGGGAAAAAAGAGATGGTCAGGCGCGTCCAGGTGATCGAAGCCGTGGCCAAAGAAAAAGAAAATGCATTTTATCTCGAACAGTTAGAGACTGCCCAAAAAGAGGTAAAACAGGCATTGATCTATGCGCTTCGCCATACAGAGCAGAATCTGGAATATTTGACAGAACTTACAAAGACCGAAAAAGGAAATACAAAAAAGATGGCTTACTGGGCGATTGCTTCCATGGATCATAAAAGCGCACGGGAATTTTGGACTGCGTGGGTAAAGAAAAATCCAAAGGAGGCGCTTCCCTTTCTGGCTGAGACGGATGCTCTATGGGCTTCAGATCTGGTGGCGGAAAAACTCAAAGAAGAGTTAGAACCCTGGATTGCTGAAAAAAATGATGAGCTGATGGGGAGCGTTCCGAAAAAGACGGTGCAAATGCTGCGTGCCTGCTTGGTGGCTCTGCCCGGAAAGACAGGAAGCAAGATCTGTGAGTGCTATCGGATGGCAGCACAGATCGGATGGAATCTGACGCGCCCTATGGAAGGAGAAAACGTGATCTGGAGCTTCAAAGATCTGATGCCTTCTCTGGGAAATGCAACTTTTCGGGAAGCCATGCCGCAGATTTTGTATCAAACCATACGGATGAAAGCGGACCGGGAGTTGGGAGAGACTGCGATTGAGATCTGGAATACTCAGGAAAAGTCTCAGAGAACGAACTGGTTTCCGGCGGCATTTAGCGCACAGATTTTGTTTCATACTGAAGCAGAATGTAAAAAATGGATCGATACCTATGCCTATAAAGATTCTGCGATCTATGGAAAGGTGATAGAATCCGAAGGGCTGAAAAGAGAGATTGAGAGGACTTTTCGGGCCATCTGGAGAAAGGATGAACTCTCTTCGGTATTACGAAAATCAGGCGAAGGTGCTCTACAGCAATATGCATCTGTCTGGTACAGAGAAGATATGAAACAATTATATGGAGAAATTGTGCCAGAAGAGACCAGTGATGACTATGTGATCTGGGGCCAGAGGCGAAGTCCTGTCAATGGGCAGGTAAAGACGTATATGCATCCGCTTCCCTGGTCCGTACAAGGGTGTCTGACTGATCTGATCATGAATTGCAAAGATCAGACCTTGGATATGCATCTGGGACATTGGATACAGCCAGACAATCTGTCATATTGTGAAAAATTAGAGCAGTATTTTTACCGAAGAGCCAGGGTGGTATCCAATAACAGAGACTATCTGCGCCTTTTAAAACGATGTGGCTCCCAAAAATGTGAAGGGCTTGCAGAGAGGTATTTTGGAGACGGAAGATCCATCGCTGCCTGGGAAGTACAGATGTATCTTCGGGAGCTGCCAGGAGGATGGAGAGAACAGTTAAAAGAGATTACATCTGTAAGAAATAAAGTCAAAGAGGGAAAGATCAAGATACGAAATAAACAGATTGTAAAGCTTTTAGATGATTACATCAAAGAACTGAAAACGACGGGTGAAGGAGAGGAATAAAAAGATGAAGCAGGAAGTATTGCGGCTGCCAGCAGAGCAGCTGTTTCAAAAGGAGATCGATGCACTGATTGCAGCCGAAAAAGATCCCATTCCTACAGGATGGAAGATGTCACCCCGTTCTGTACGGACTTATATCTGCGGCGGCAAGGTGGGAAAGACGGTGATCACGCCCAAATATATCGGGCATGAGCGTCTGGTAGAGATCGCGATCTCCACTTTGGTTACGGACCGGGCGCTATTGCTGATTGGAGAACCAGGGACAGCGAAAAGCTGGCTGTCTGAGCATCTTACGGCGGCGATCAACGGGGATTCCACCAAAGTGATCCAGGGCACAGCGGGGACGACAGAGGAGCAGATCCGCTATTCCTGGAATTATGCCATGCTGATTGCCAAAGGGCCTTCTCTGGAAGCGATGCTGAAAAGTCCGGTGTTTCATGCCATGGAGACAGGCAGTATTGCCAGGGTAGAGGAGATCTCCAGGTGTGCTTCGGAAGTACAGGATGCGCTTATCTCCATTTTATCTGAAAAACGTATTTCTGTACCGGAATTATCTATGGAAGTTCCTGCACAGAAAGGATTTTCCATCATTGCCACAGCCAATACCCGCGATAAAGGAGTCAACGATATGTCGGCGGCACTGAAACGGCGGTTTAATATTGTGGTACTTCCTTCGCCGGCCAATCTGGATGCAGAGATGGAGATCGTGCGTACAAGAGTCGAACAGTTGTCAGGGAATCTGGATCTCAATGCGAAGCTTCCAGAAGAAGATGTGATTGCAAAAGTATGCACCATCTTTCGGGAGCTTAGAAAAGGAGAGACCTTAGACAGAAGCCAGAAGGTAAAAGGACCTTCGGGCGTACTGTCCACGGCGGAGGCGATCTCTCTGTTATGCAACAGCATGGCTTTGGCAGGAAGTTTTGGAGATGGAAAGATCACCGATGAAGATCTGGCAGCAGGACTGCAAGGTGCGGTAGTCAAAGAGGACGAAAAAGATCTGGTAGTATGGAAAGAATATCTGGACAATGTGATGAAGAAAAGGGGTTCTCGCTGGAGCGGACTCTATAAAGCCTGCAAGGAGTTGAATCGCTGATGGGAGCAGGGATACATTTTTTTGGAATCCGTCATTTGTCGCCGGCAGGGGCTTATTATCTGCGGCAGTATCTGGAAGAGAAAAAGCCAAGACTGGTACTTGTGGAAGGCCCTTCTGATTTAGAGGATCAGATTGAAAATATGACCAGATCTATGACAAAGCCTCCCATTGCGATCTTAGCATATACCAGTGAGGCCCCGGTGCGGACCGTATTGTATCCATTTGCAGAATATTCTCCAGAATACCAGGCACTCCTTTGGTGTCATGAACATCAAGTGGCATGTCGTTTCATGGATCTTCCTTCAGAGTCTATCCTGGCGATTCCTGATCCCAAAGAACAAGAGGAAGAGGCAGGAGAAGAAGGCCGACAAAGCGTCTATAAAGGTCTGGATCAGGCAGCGGGCGAAGATGGATATGATACTTTTTGGGAACGTGTGATGGAACATGCAGACAGTGCGAAAGGGTATCAGCAGGGTGCCAATACATTTGGAGCCAAGCTTCGGGAGCTGACAGAAGGAAAAGAAAGCGACTGGACACAGATACTGCTTCGGGAATCCTGTATGAGAAGACAGATACGCTTAGCGGTACAGGAAGGATTTTTACCAGAAGAGATTGTGGTGGTGACAGGTGCCTATCATGTGGAAGGGCTTAGAAGTTGGCAGGAAGAAGCCATGTCAGAGGAAGAATATGCTTCTTTGCCAAGAGTGGAGACGAACCATACATTAATGCCTTATTCTTATTATCGGTTATCTACAAGAGCCGGATATGGCGCCGGAAATAAAGCGCCTGCTTACTATGCGCTTTTGTGGGAATCTTTGTTGCAGAAAGAACCACTGAGAGCTTCCTATAGTTATCTGTCCCGGATTGCCGGATATCAGAGAGAAAATGGGATGCCGGTCTCTTCAGCACAGACCATTGAAGCGGTACGTCTGGCAGTTTCCTTAGCCGCTCTTAGGGGGAGCCAGGTGCCTTCGCTTCGGGATCTTTGGGATGCAGCAGTCACTTTATTAGGAGAAGGGACGTTTTCTGCGATCAGTTTGGCGGTGGCAGATACAGAGATAGGGACTGCCATCGGCGCTTTGCCGGAAGGAGTGAGCCGTACCAGTATTCAGGAAGATTTTTACCGGCAGTTAAAGGAATGGAAGCTTGAGAAATACCGGGATCTGACAGCACAGGATCTATCTTTGGATCTGCGGGAAAACCGCAATGTAAAATCAGAAAAGGCGGCTTATCTGGACTTATACCGTTCATTTTTCCTCCACAGGCTGCGGATTCTGAAGATCAGCTTTGTGAGCTGGCAGCAGGTAAAGCAGGAAAATGCCACCTGGGCCGAGCATTGGGTAGTACGGTGGACGCCGGAAGCGGAGATCGAGCTTGTGGAGGCGGCGTTAAAGGGAGATACCATCGCGCAGGCTGCTTCTTTTGCCATGAAAGAGCGAGTGGAGAAGGCAGCGGACATGAGTGGAATTGCATCGGTGATTGAAGACGCTTTTTTGTGCGGGATGGCAGAGGCAGTGCGTTATGCACTGACCGCACTGCAGGCGATTGCTGTGGATGCGGTATCATTGGAAGAGCTGGCTTCGACCGCTTTTCGATTATCTGTGGTAATCCAATATGGGACGATTCGCAGACTGGATGCATCACCTTTGACACCGATCTTGAAACAACTCTTTTATCGTGCTTCTCTGTTGCTGCCGGGAGCCTGTGTCTGTGATGACAATGGGAGCAAGGGGATGAAAGGGGCGATGGAACGCCTGAATACGGTGGATCTGGCACATGATTTTCTGGACCGGGAGGCGTGGATTGGAGCACTTCGGGAGACCGCAGACCGGGATGACTTAAATACCAAGCTGTCAGGATATGCAGCAGCGATTTTGTTAGAGCGGGGTGAGATGGATACAGAGCGTCTGAAACTGGAAGTCAATAGACGCCTCTCCAAAGGAATCCCCGCAGATCTGGGAGCCGGGTGGTTTGAAGGGCTTGCCATGAAGAACCGTTATGCCTTGATTGCCAGACTGTCGCTTTGGGAACATCTGGATGAATATCTGGATACGCTGGATGAGGAAGAATTTAAAAGAGCATTGGTGTTTTTAAGACGGGCGTTTGCAGATTTCTCACCGGCAGAGAAGGACAGTATTGCAGAAAATCTGGGAGAGATCTGGGGACTGAATGTACAACAGGTCAGCGAGACGGTGAATGGGCCAGTCAGTCAGGAGGAACAGGAACTGTTGGCTGGTCTGGATGATTTTGACTTTGATATCTGATAGAGGGGTAATGAGATGGATACACAGACAAAGCTTGGCCGCTGGAGACTGATTCTTGGACAGGAGAGCCAGGAACGTTTTGGGCAGATGGGGGCAGAGGAACCAACCGGGGAGATGGATCTGATGGATCAGGCGCTTGCTGCTATCTATAACCGGACAGAGAGCGGAGGATTTGGGAATCAGGAAGGGAGATCAAGAGGAGCCGGCAATGGGCCGTCCAATCCGCAGATCAGCCGGTGGCTTGGAGATGTGAGAAGTTTGTTTGATAAAGATCTGGTGACGGTGATTCAGGGGGATGCTATGACCCGATGCGGTCTGAAGCAGCTTCTTTTTGAGCCGGAGCTTTTGGATCATTTAGAGCCGGATGTGAATCTGGCAGCGACCATTCTTCTATTAAAAGATCAGATTCCTAAGCGTTCTAAAGAAAGTGTAAGGGTATTTATCAAAAAGATTGTGGATGAGATCAACAAACTTTTGGAACAGGATATCAGGCGTGTGGTGACAGCATCGGTAAATCGAAAACGACATTCGCCTATTCCTTCTGCTTCTGCACTGGATTATAAGCTGACGATATCGAGGAATCTAAAGCATTATCATCCAGAACTGGGGACGATTGTGCCGGAGCATTTTTATTTTTTTGACCGGACGAATACGACGGCGGCCAATAAATGGAAAGTGATCCTGGATATTGACCAGAGCGGATCAATGGGAGAATCGGTGATCTATTCTTCTATTATGAGTTGTATCCTTGCGAGTATGTCCAGTCTGCGTACGCATGTGGTGGCTTTTGATACTAACATTGTGGATCTGACAGAAAAATGTGATGACCCGGTGGATCTTTTGTTTGGTTTTCAGTTAGGAGGAGGGACTAATATTGACCGGTCGGTGGCTTACTGTCAGGGGTTGATCGAGAATCCGGCGAAGACGTTGTTCTTTTTGATCTCGGATCTGGAAGAGGGCGGAAACCGGGCGGCGCTGCTTCGGAGGCTGGAGGAGATGAAAGAGTCTGGGGTGACGGTGATTTGTCTGCTGGCGCTGGCGGATGGGGGGAGACCTTATTATGATGCACAGATGGCGCAGAAGATTGCGGGGGTTGGGATTCCTTGTTTTGCTTGTAATCCGCAGATGTTGCCTAGATTGCTGGAATTGGCGTTTCGGGGGCAGGATCTTAGTGGGATGCGGAGGGAGTTTGAGAAGATTAAGAAGTAAGGGACGGGTCTTAGCAAAACAAGGGGCACCTGTCTCGTACAAAGGTCTGCATAGAGTGTATCGGACAGTCTGCAAAGTTTGTATGCTCCAATCGGACACGTGGGTGTCCGCCTGGCTCATACAAACTTCACAGACTGTCCGCTCCAATCTACACAGCACTCTTTGTAGGAGACAGGTGCCCCCCTGTTTTGCTAAGACCCTGGGGTTGGGGGGAGGGGGTTTTTCAAAAATAAAATAAATTAGGGGTTGACAGGGGAGGGGGAGTTTGGTAGAATGAGCGAGCTGGCTTGAGAGAGCGGTTGATGAGTTTGTCGGAATTTGTTGGATTTTGAAAAAACTTTGAAAAAAATGAAAAAAGTTGTTGACAAATGAAGAAGAGTTTGGTAAGATAAACAAGTCGCCGCGAGAGCGGGGCGGCAGAGAACATGAACTTTGATAATTGAATAGTGCTTTGAAAAGTCTCTGAAAATTCTTTAAGAATTAAGATTTTTTGAGAACAGCTTTTAACAAAAAGCGACCTAAAACAGTAACGGATAGAACAGCTAACGTTGTTCTGACGGAGAAAACTTTTATCGAGAGTTTGATCC
>CAJUGG010000090.1 GCA_910585995.1 uncultured Lachnospiraceae bacterium | reverse complement strand
TTCCGGGGCAGCTTTCGGACAGATGCTGTTTTTATTTGAGTTCCGCATCTGTCCTCACTACGCCCCAGAGTCTGGAAGAATTTTCCGTCACTTCGTTCCGTAAAATCCTTCCGGGGCAGCTTTCGGACAGATGCTGTTTTTTTATTTAAGTTCTGTTTTTTAGGAAAGCTGTTTTAAGATCCACTCCACATCGTTTGTGGTCTTCATCGTATCCAGTACTTCCTCATCTTCCAATACTTCACAGATCTTAGCGAGAAGGTCTAAGTGCTCATCACCGATACCAGCGATACCAAAGACCAGATTTGCTTTTTCATCTCCAAAAGGAACGCCGTCCGGATACTGAAGAAGGACAATACCAGTTTTCTTTACGGTTCCTTTGGCCTGGGTGGTGCCATGAGGGATTGCGATACCCATGCCCATATAGGTTGTCACCAGTTTTTCACGCTCCTGCATGGCGTCCACATAGGAAGCGTCTACATAACCAAGTTTGCACATCAGTTCTCCGGCTGCCTGGATGGCTTCTTCTTTGGTGCCCGGAGTCTGATTTAATTTGATTCCCTCTGCGACCATGATCTTTCTGTTAGGTGCTGCAGTGGGGACAATCGGATCGGTATTTTCACCAGTAGGCTCTGCCACAGCTTCATCACCGGTGGTCAGCTGGATATAGAGGTCATCTAACGCCGGATCAGCTAAGAAGTTGCCAATCGTGACCATCTGTGCCTGTGGTGCGGATTTTTTCGCACGCTCTACCAGTGTGGTCTGTACAACAGCGATATCACAGTCAGCAGGAATATTGTCCACAGAGGTATTGATCACGGTCAAATCCGGACGTGCAGCTTTGACACGGTTGCGGAATTTGGTTGCGCCCATGGCGGAGGAACCCATTCCTGCATCACATGCAAATACCACTTTTTTCACTTTTCCAGCATCCTTTACAGGAGCAGAAGTAGTGGAAAGCCCTTTGGATTCTGCTTTCATGGAAGCAGTCTGTGCCTGTGCATCTTCCAAACTCTTGACGCCTGCCATCTTGATGATCGGGCTGGCAATCACAAAGGATACGCCGGTAGCGATCACAACGCCTAAGAAGGTCAAAAGCATCTGGGAACGCGGACTCATGGACATAAATGCGATGATGGAACCAGGAGAAGCCGCTCCGATCAGACCACAGCCAGTGATGCTGTAGAAGAGGATCGCACAGATATTTCCTACGATAGGTGCGATGATCACAAGAGGATTCATCAGGATATATGGGAAGTAGATCTCATGGATACCACCGAAGAAATGAATCAGAACTGCGCCTGGTGCGGAGTCTTTGGTCATCTTATCTTTGGAGAACATCCAGTATGCCAGCAGAACGCCGAGTCCAGGACCAGGGTTTGCTTCGAGCATGTACATGATGGATCTTCCGGTCTCTGCTGCCTGGGTGATACCGATAGGAGTAAATACGCCATGGTTGATGGCATTGTTTAAGAACAGCACTTTTGCCGGCTCTAAGAAGATAGCAACGAGCGGCAGAAGGTTGGCATTTACAAGGATTTGTACACCACCTGCTAAGATGGAGAGAATCACGCCCATGACTGGTCCGATGATATAATATCCGATGATTGCCATAATCATACCAAAGATACCGACAGAGAAGTTGTTGATCAGCATCTCAAAGCCTGCGGGCATATGTCCTTCCATGGCATCATCGAATTTTTTGATGACAAAACCAGCCAGAGGTCCAATTGCCATAGCGCCCATCAGCATGGTATAATCGGAACCTGCGATACATCCCATAATGGCGATGGTACCCATGACGCGTCCGCGGTCGCCGCCGATCATCTTACCACCTTGTGCAGCGATGAGGATCGGGAGCAGATAGGTTAAGATATGTGGCTGAATAGATGCCAGTCCCTCGTTGGGGAGCCAGCCGTCCGGGATAAAAAGTGCGGTAATAAATCCCCATGCAATAAATGCGCCGATATTGGGCATTACCATGCCAGAGAGAAATTTACCAAATTTCTGTGCAAATTGTTTCATAGTGTTCCATCTCCTTTTCTTTTTATAATCAGAGTTTGATAATATTTTAGCAGGGCATCTTCGATCAAAGAGCGTCCCTCGTGCGCATCTTTGTTTTTGAGCACCTGTAAAAATCGTTTGTCCTCCACCAACAGCATACTGATCCGGCTGATGACTTCGATCCCTTCATGCCAGTCTGTCTGAGGGGCCAGTAAAAGCATGGCGCCTTCCACAGTCCCGCTGGTTGTCTGGAAGGGTTTTTGAAGCCTTAGATAGGCGCATCTGCAATGCTTGACCGCCATGGTACGGCAGTGGAGCAGATAGATGTTCAGTTCTGGGATAAATGTATTTTTCACAGCTTCCCGGTGGGCTAAGTCCTGACCAATGACCTGACGGCTCAAAATACTGTCAGCAAAGATAAGGGCTGCCTGCCCCAGCAGGCTTTCTGCCTGGCTGACACCTGTTAATTCCTTCACAAGAAAATGGTCGAGGATCTGCGAGATCTCTTCTCCGGTACGTGTCAGAGAACGGACATCCTCCAAGGACAGCGGGCAGATCTTGGGTTTTACGGCAGGCTTTTGTACCTGTTCATTGCTCCTTTGCCTGCTGATATTGTCGATGGCATGTGTGATCACCAGCATGTCTTGGGTCTGCGGTATGGGGCTGACGCACACATTGGGAAAATCAATCTCCAGCGGTACGGTGGAGATCACCAGATCGATGCCGTTTTCTTTCAGGCTGTTAGGGTCTAACTGAAACGCGGACATGATCTGTCGAATATCTATATTATGTAAAGTCCTGATCAGATTGGCGGCCAGCATCCGGGAAGCGCCCATCCCGCTGGGACAGACCACTGCCACCGCTACTTTTTTCTGCTCCACCCGAAGCGTCTCTGCAGCGGCTGCAAAATGCATGGCCACAAAAGTGATCTCAGACGGCGAGATGTCTTCAATATAGAGACGTTCCCGAAAGAGTTCGCAGGCACGTTCCACAGCCTGATAGACGTCCGGGTATTGCTGCCGGATGGCGTCTCCTTGAGAATTGTCTAGCTGGATATTCATGGACAGGCGACTGATCATGGAGTCCATATGGCTGGTCAGTTCTTCGATCATCCGGTTGCAAGTATGAAAAGGAAGGTTTAGCTGCTGCTCTACCCGGTCTACGATCTCCATCACGACTTGTCTGGTATTGATGGACTGTAGCTGGCTTCTCTTTCGGTTTGTCTGAGGCCAGATCCTGGCACTGGACAGGTGCATGGTAATAAATCCGATCTCTTCTTTGGGGATGACAAGCTCAAACTGTCTGCCGATCTGCCTGGCGATCTGTTCTGCCACCGGATATTCGGAAAGCTCACAGAGATTGTTTAATTCCTCCTGGTCCATCTCGATCTTTTCTCCTGAGCGGAGTCTTTTGATGGCCAAAGACAGATGAACGATCAGAGCCATATAGCCGCTGTCTGTATATTTTATATTCAGTTCCTTTTCGGTATCTGCTAAAATCTTTTCCACAAATGTGAGGATCTCGGCATCGATAAAACTAAACAGCCGGTTGCTCATCAGAGCGGAGCGTTCAGTCGAATCTTCTCTGGCAGAACCGCGCAGCAGATGCAGGATCTCGCCGTTATCCATAAATTCCAGAGCGGCATTGGCGATAGCCTGGCGGTAAGCGGTCTCACTGCCGTCTAAGAGGATGCCCACACCAGGACGGCGCAGGATCTTTACCTGATAAGTGGACAGCCATTCGTCCAGAGCGTCCAGATCTTTGGTAAGCGTCCCTTCCGAGATATGAAAACGGGATAAAAATACATAAGATTTGACAGGCTCTCTGACGGAGAGGAGTTCTCCTAGAATCTGCCGCCGCCTCTCTTTCAGGCTGTAGTCCGGTTGTGATTTGGACAGCCCCAAAAGTTCTAACAAAAGCTGTATGGACTGCGGGTCTTCTTCAATCGAGAGACCGACGCCTGGTTTGCGGACAAATGTAAAGTCATTTTCATGAAGCCAATGCTCGATAGCCGGCAGTTCTCTCAGGATCGTTCTGGAGGAGACCTTCAGCTTTTCTGAGATGGCGCCGACGGGAACCGGATTGCCGGCTGTCTTTGCCAGAATCTTAACGATCTCTTGCTGCCTGGCGGTCAATGTACGGGAAGAAGATGTATCTGAAAAATCTGTTGACATATCTGGCGCCCTCCTTCCCTTCTGATTCTATTTTATCAATAGAAAGTAAGGAGTGCAATGATATCTTCCGGCAGTTTTGTCTCTATCCGTTAGTGACAAAAGGTAATTTTAGGCAAAATCACCAAAAGAAAGCGAATTTCCTTTGTAGTTGTCAAATCCCGGCAGTTGTGTTATAGTGAGAAACATAAAAATTTAAAGGAGCTTACAATCATATATGTGTGGAATCGTTGGATTTACCGGGGCTTCTCAGGCGGCGCCGGTGTTATTGGATGGCTTGGCGAAGCTGGAGTACCGGGGATATGACTCGGCCGGTATTGCGGTTAAGAGGGATGACTCGGACCGAGTGGAGATTGTGAAAGTAAAAGGACGTTTAAAACAACTGGCTGAGAAGACAGACGGCGGGCGTACGGTGCCCGGCTGCTGCGGGATTGGCCACACCAGATGGGCCACGCATGGAGAGCCGTCGATGCAGAATGCACATCCGCATTATAGTGATGACCAGAATGTGGTATTGGTACATAATGGGATCATCGAGAATTATCTGGAGTTAAAGGAGAAGCTTTTAAAAAGCGGATATACTTTTTATTCTCAGACGGATACGGAAGTGGTGACAAAGCTTCTGGATTATTATTATAAGAAATATCAGTGCAATACGCTGGAAGCGATTGTAAAAGTGATGCTGAGAGTGCGAGGTTCCTATGCTCTGGGTATTATGATAAAAGAGGAACCTGGTGTAATGTATGCCGTACGAAAAGACAGTCCTCTGATCGTGGGACAGAATGAAGAAGGAAAATTCATCGCTTCCGATGTGCCGGCTATTTTAAAATATACCAGAAGTGTATACTATATTGACAATCTGGAGATTGCCAAGCTGACCAGGGACCAGGTGACCTTTTACAATATTGATAAGGAAGAGATCAGCAAAGAACCTGTGGAGATCAAGTGGGATGCGGAGGCTGCGGAAAAAGGCGGCTATGAGCATTTTATGATGAAGGAGATTCAGGAGCAGCCCAAGGCGGTGCGGGATACCATCCACACGTACGTAAAAGACGGACAGATTGATCTAAGCTCCGTGGGACTGTCAGAGGAGGAGATCAAGGAGATCTCCAGAATCTATATTGTGGCCTGCGGCAGTGCCTACCATGTGGGCATCACAGCCAAATATGTGATCGAAGACCTGGTGAAGATCCCGGTGGAAGTGGATCTGGCTTCTGAGTTTCGCTATCGCAAGCCTGTGCTGGTGAAGGATTCGGTGGTATTGATAATCAGCCAGTCCGGGGAGACCGCAGACAGCCTGGCGGCTCTTCGGGAGGCCAAGAAGCTGGGAATCCGTACTCTGGCAGTGGTGAATGTCGTAGGGTCGAGTATCCCAAGAGAAGCAGATCATGTCTTCTATACGCTGGCCGGACCAGAGATTGCGGTGGCTACCACCAAGGCATACAGCACCCAGTTGGTGGCTTCTTATCTGTTGGCGATTCAATTTGGTCTGGTGCGCGGAACCATCAATGAACAGTATTATCATCAGCTATTAGAGGAAGTGCTGTTACTACCGGATAAGATCGCAAAAGTATTAGAGGATAAGGAGAGGCTTCAGTGGTTTGCGAGTAAATTTTCCAATGTGCATGATATCTTCTTTATTGGACGAGGGATCGACTACGCGATCAGCTTGGAGGGCAGCCTCAAGATGAAAGAGATCAGCTATGTCCATTCGGAAGCTTATGCAGCTGGAGAACTAAAACATGGCACGATTTCTCTGATCGAGGATGGGATCTTAGTGGTCAGCGTGGTGACGCAGGATCATCTCTTTGAGAAGACCCTTTCCAATATGGTAGAAGTGAAGAGCCGCGGCGCCTATCTGATGGGCCTGACGAATTATGGCAATTATTCCATCGAGGATACCGCAGATTTTACCGTATACGTGCCAAGAACCGATGCGCATTTTACGACTAGTGTGGCGATTATTCCCTTACAGCTTATGGGGTATTATGTAAGCTGTGCCAAAGGATTGGATGTGGATAAGCCAAGAAACCTGGCAAAATCCGTGACCGTGGAATAATTGCGAACGGACTGCTCCAGCAGTAAATTCCATATTTTCCATGTTTTTTGAAAAAATAGATTGCCGAACTGAAAAATTTATTGTATAATGAGTAAAAATTGAAAAATGTACATGAAAGGGCATGGAAAAAATTGGTTTTCCATGCCCTTTTTGAGTTCATGACCATGGAAAAGAGGAGTGAAGGTATGGATAGTATGGATCGCAGTATTTTAAGATGTCTGAGTGAGGATTCGAGGCAGTCGGCAACCAAGATCAGCCGGACAGTGCATCTGTCAGTGGCAGCGGTGATCGAGAGGATTCGGAAATTAGAGCGAAACGGGATCATCCAGCGGTATACCATCGTCGCGGATCAGCATAAGATTGGGAATGAAGTGGTGGCTTTGATGGAAGTCTCCTTAGAGCATCCCCAATATTACGATGAGTTTACAAAAGTGATGAATACCCATCCGGATGTGGTATCCTGTGATTATCTGACGGGAGATTATGATTTTATGCTGAAGATACAGACCCGTTCGTCGGAGACTTTAGAGCAGCTGCACCGGATCATCAAGAGCATCCAAGGAGTATCCGGCACAAAGACGTATTTTGTATTAAAAGAGATTAAAAGCGGACTTACTGCCTTGTCTGAGGCATAAGAATAGAAGAAACAAGAATATACCATGGAGGGAGATAGGTAATGGAACAGATTGTGACAACGATAGAAAAGGTGAATGGGATACTGAATAATTTTATTTGGGGTCCGTATATGCTGATCTTTTTTCTGCTGGTGGGAGCTATGTTCACCATCCGGACCGGATTTTTTCAGATCACGCAGTTTAGAAATTGGATTGATGTGACATTTTTAAATGTATTTCGGGACCGAAAGGTACTGCGTACAGATGACAAACACTCGATCTCGCAGTTTCAGTCTCTGTGTACGGCGCTGGCGGCGACGATTGGTACAGGAAATATCGCCGGAGTGGCTACGGCTATCGCATTGGGCGGGCCGGGAGCTGTATTTTGGATGTGGCTGTCTGCTTTTTTGGGGATGATGACCAACTATGCAGAGAATACACTGGGTATTAAGTACCGCTACCGCAATGAGCGTGGAGACTGGGTCGGTGGAGCCATGATCTACATAGAGCGGGGCCTTCACTGCAAATGGCTGGCGGTGATCTTCTCTGTCTTTTGCTTCTTGGCATCATTTGGGATCGGGAATATGACCCAGGCCAATTCCATCGCCAGCGGTCTCAGTGATTCTTTTGGCCTTCCAACCTGGCTCACAGCGATTGTGCTCATGTTCTTTGTGGCGCTTGTGATTGTGGGAGGAATTAAGAGAATCGCTTCTGTGACAGAAAAGATCGTTCCGTTTATGGCTGCTTTTTATATCATCGGCGGACTTGTGGTGATCTTGCTGCATGCAGAGGCAGTGCCGGGAGCGTTTGCGATGATCTTTACTGAGGCGTTTAATTTTAAGGCAGCAGGCGGTGGCGTATTGGGCTATGGAATTGCCACAGCTATGAAGCGTGGGATCTCCCGCGGTGTGTTCTCCAATGAGGCCGGTCTGGGTTCTTCGGTTATGGTTCACTCTGCATCCGATGTGGAAGAGCCGGTGGTCCAGGGGATGTGGGGCGTATTTGAAGTATTTGCAGATACCATTGTAGTCTGTACTATTACTTGTCTGACCATCCTGACTTCGGGTGTCTACAATATGGAAGGCTATCTGACTGCCATCGCAGAGGGCGGTGAAAATGCAGTGGTATCCGGGACAACACTGACAGCTAATGCATTTGCAACAGTGATTCCCTATGGAGACCGGTTTGTGGCGATTGCGATTATGATGTTTGCATTTTCCACGATTCTTGGATGGTCCTACTATGGAGAACGGGCAGTAGAATATCTGTTTGGAATCAAAGGAATCCTTCCTTATAAGATCTTTTTTGTGATTGTGATTTTCTTTGGATGTACAGCTTCTCTGTCTCTGGTGTGGGATATTGCAGATACGCTGAATGGATTTATGTCTGTGCCAAACTTGATTGCGGTGTCGCTCTTAAGCGGGGAAGTGATCCAGATGACAAAGGAATATCTGGAGAAAAAGAAAAAAATGATCTAGTTTTTATGAAGAGACATGGTTGCCATTTGAGGGCATATGTGTTATACTCTGTACGGAAACCGGGGTTTTTTAAGGGTTAATGGGTGTTTAGTAATATGACAACAGAGATGTCGGTGGAATTAGATCGTATGCTTTCTGACAGCAGATTGCCGCTTTTTGAGAGGGCTTCTGTCTTTGCGGCGGTGGCGCATCAGGGAGCAAAGCGCAAAGGCGGCAGGATTCCGTATCTGGTGCATCCCATCGAGGCTGCGGCAATCGTGGCAGAGATGACCGATGACGAGGAACTGATCGCTGCGGCAGTGCTGCATGACGTGGTGGAAGATACAGAGGTGACGCTTTCAGATCTTCAAAGATTTTTTGGAGACCGGATTGCCCACTATGTAAGCGGCGAGTCTGAGAATAAGAGAAAGGAACTCCCGCCGGAGAACACATGGAAGCTGCGTAAGCAGGAGACGATTGCGTTTTTAATGGATCAGGCTGACAAAAATGCGAAGATTCTGGCCTTGGCAGATAAGTTATCGAACTTGCGTTCGATAGTCAGGGATGAACAGTCTGTGGGAGACCGGTTCTGGCAGCGATTTAATCAGAAGGACAAGCAGATGCATGGATGGCTGTATCGGCAGACCGCGGAAGCGCTGCGGGAATTAGAAGCGTTTCCCGCATGGCAGGAATATGACCGACTGATTAAGAAGGTATTTGAGAATGGATAGTTTATAATGGCAAGGGGGCTGTATCAAGGTACAGTCTCCTATTTTATAAGTCTTTAAGACAGGCAGAAAGAGGAGGAGATAAGATATGACACCATATTGTGAATTAAGCAAAGAAGAATTACAAGCGCTCAAGAAGGATCTGACGCTTCGGTATGAAGATGCAAAAGGAAAAGGATTAAAACTGGATATGTCCAGAGGAAAACCGGCCGCAGAGCAGTTGGATATGACGATGCCGATGATGGATATCTTCAACAGCCATTTTGATATGAGAGATGAGCAGGGCGTGGATGTGAGAAATTACGGCAACCTGGAAGGAATTGTGGGTGCTCGCAGACTGCTCGGAGATATGCTTGGCGTGGATAAAGAACATGTGATTGTATTTGGTACGGCAAGTCTGAATGTGATGTATGATACAGTCTCCCGTTCCATGACACATGGTGTGATGGGAAGCACGCCCTGGTGCAAGCTGGACAAGGTAAAATTCTTGTGCCCGGCGCCTGGTTATGACCGTCATTTTGCGATCACAGAGCATTTTGGCATTGAGATGATTACGATTCCGATGGACGAAAACGGCCCGGATATGGATATGGTGGAAGAGTGCATCAAGGACCCGGCAGTCAAAGGGATCTGGTGTGTGCCGATGTACACCAATCCGCTGGGGATCACGTATTCGGAAGAAGTATGTAAAAGGATGGCAGATCTCAGTCCGGCAGCGGAGGATTTCCGTATCTACTGGGACAATGCGTACTGTGTCCATCATCTGTATGAGGACAGACAGGATACGCTGCCTGAACTTTTGTCCATGTGCAGAGCAAATGGTAAGGAAGATATGGTGCTTATTTTTGCCTCTACTTCCAAGATTAGTTTTGCAGGTGCCGGGATCAGCTGTATCGCTGCTTCCTTTGGCAACCTGGACTGGGTGAAACGGTCCATGACGATCCAGATCATCAGCCATGACAAGATCAATCAGCTGCGCCATGTGCTGTATTTTAAAGACTTAGACGGCGTCAAAGAGCATATGAAAAAACATGCAGCGATTATGCGTCCCAAATTTGAGTTGGTGTTAGAGACTTTAGAGCGGGAGTTAGGCGGACTTGGCATCGGCACCTGGACCAAGCCATTAGGCGGATATTTTATTTCTTTTGATTCCATGGACGGATGCGCCAAGGCGATCGTGGAGCGCTGTAAAGAGGCCGGTGTCACACTGACAGGAGCCGGAGCGACCTATCCTTATAAAAAAGACCCGCATGACAGCAATATCCGTATCGCGCCCTCTTACCCCACATTAGAAGAACTGAAGATCACCGCAGAGCTTTTTGTACTCTGTGTAAAATTAGTCAGTGTGGAAAAACTGCTGGAGGCATAGAAGAACTGATGCAGATCGAAGTAAGGGCTTATCAAAAACAAGATCTTCTGGATATGATTCGCATATGGAATGAAGTGGTGGAAGAAGGCATTGCCTTTCCCCAGGAGACCCTGCTGGATGCACAGACGGGAGAGACGTTTTTTGCAGAACAGACATACAATGGAGTAGCGGTGGATACGGATACCGGGCAGGTATTGGGGCTTTATATCCTGCATCCCAACAATGTGGGGCGATGCGGCCATATCGCCAATGCAAGCTATGCAGTCTGTGCAAAGAGCCGGGGACTGCATATCGGAGAGCGTTTGGTGTCAGACTGTCTGGAGAAAGGGCGGCTGTATGATTTTCGGATCCTGCAGTTTAATGCAGTGGTGGCTTCTAACATCCATGCAAGGCATTTGTATGAACGTTTGGGGTTTGTTCCCCTTGGCATCATACCGAAAGGATTTCGTATGAAAGACGGGCACTATGAAGATATCTGCCCCTATTATCACGAGCTATAGAACAAGAGCCGAAGTGCAAAAAGGGATTGCATTTCGGCTTTTTCAAAAAGTAGAAAGAAAGGAACGGATATGAAAAAAGGAAGATCTGTAAAAGCAGTATCCATTATCGGCGGAGCAGACGGACCCACCAGTATCTTTTTCGCCAGCAGAAACGGTTCGAGAAAGCGTCGGATCAAAGAGCAAGTGAGGGGATATTTCTATCGGAGAAGAAGAAAGAAAGTAGAGGCTAAGATTACAGCAGCGCCTCATACGCTGGATCAGGTATGCCGATACATCGTACGCGCGTATCAGGCAGAAGAAGTGGCAGCAGACGAACGGCGCTATCAGGAAGAATACCACAGCCTTCGGGAGAGCCTGATCTTAAAGCATCAGCCGGAGCTTTTGGGAGAGAAAGCTAAGATGCAGAATCCAAGAGTGATGGATGAGGAAGGGCTGATCGCCTTTTGGAAGGAGATGGAGGAGCGCAGCAGGCTTGCGCGGGAGATCAAAGAAGGCGTCTTTCCACTGGATTTTCATATCTACCAGATTACGCTTCCAGATCAAAGACCTCCCAAGAGGAAAAAAATCTTTTCCCGCAAAGCCGCATATGATTCCTCTGCGGGAAACCTGTGCGTGGTCATCGAGAAAAGATACGGGATCTTGTCCTGCTCTTACAGCGGAGATAAAAAGAGCAGGAAAGCGCTGGCTAAGATCTCCCGCCGGATCTATCTCTGCTATGGAGTATTCAAAGAAGATATCGAACAAAAAACAGAGCGGTATCAGACATTGGTTGCCGCTCTGTCTTCTGATTAGGTATTATCTCTGCTGTCCTGCCATGTAGTTAATAAATTGCTGTGCTGTCCTTCCGGAGATGCCGCCATGGCTTAATTCCCACTTGTTGGCTTCCGCGCACAGTTCTTCATCGGAACAGGTGATGGATGGATAGCGCTTGCGCAACTCTTTGACGATTAAGAAATATTCCTTGGGGGAAGGTTTGCCGTAATAGATCGTCACGCCAAAGCGCGCCACCAGAGAAAGCTTCTCCTGCATGGTATCGGAGCGGTGCAGTCCATTGTCCATCTCCATATCGTCCCGGTCATTCCAGGTTTCCTTGATCAGATGGCGGCGGTTGGAGGTGGCATAGATCAGCACATTGTCCGGTTTGGTCTCCATGCCTCCCTCAATCACTGCTTTGAGATATTTGTATTCGATCTCAAATTCTTCAAAAGACAGATCATCCATATAGATAATAAAGCGATAATTGCGGTTTTTGACCTGCGCGATGATACTGGAAAGGTCTTCGAACTGGTGTTTGTAGATCTCGATCATCCGCAGCCCCTGGTCATAGTATTCATTTAACAAGGCTTTGATGCTGGTGGATTTGCCAGTGCCCGCATCTCCGCAGAGCAGCACGTTGTTGCAGGGCAATCCTTTGATAAAAGCTTCTGTATTATCGATCAATTTTTTCTTCTGAATCTCATAGCCGATCAAGTCGTCAAGCATCACCCGTTCCGTATTGTTGATAGGCAGAAATTTCACCCCATCCGCAAGATGCCGGATACGAAAGGCCCGGTTCAGACCAAACATACCGACTCCATAAGCGGCATAGAAGTCCGTGATAATACGAAAGATCTCTTCTTCGTCTCTGGCCTGTTCTAACTGTGTACTGACGAGCTGGACCTTTTCACTGACATTTTTATTGTACATCCGCTCTTTTTTCTGGATAGACTGATAGTTGCAGATGGTGGAAAAACAATCGATGCCTAAGGCTTCCTCGATGGGAGCAAAGTCAAAATCAAACAGTTTTTTGAAGATGGCAAAGTCTCCTTTGGCAAAATGATTGACGGTTCCCTGATTGGCGCCTACCTTTTCACTGGTCATACTGAACGAATTTTCATTGGTCAAAAGGAGAAATGTCAGGTAGTTGTGCCAGAGATTTTTGTCAAATCCGTAACAAGTGGCCAGATCCAAAAGTGCTTTCATCTGTTCATAGATTCGGGTGGTCAGCTCCGCTTCCGTTCCCTGTTTGGTATCAAAGTCTTTGAAGATTCCGGAGAGCTTTAAGAGGATGCTGTCCTCCCCCAGATCCCGGTATAAGATCAGTCTTGCGATATCTCTGTACATTGTATGTTCCTTTCTTTTGCAAAATGGGCAGTTATTTCATAACTATAAAATAGAACAACACCAGGATTCCAAGAATGATCCGGTAGTATCCAAAGGGTTTAAAATCATTTTTCTTAATATAACCCATCAGGAACTTGATTGCCAGGATAGAGACCAGGAAAGCAGTCACCATCCCCGCAAGCAGCAGAAGAAGTTCTGTGGAAGAAAAAGCAAATCCGAATTTTACGAGCTTTAATAAGCTGGCGCCAAACATCACCGGGATGCCGAGGAAAAAGCTGAACTCTGCAGCGATACCGCGGGAAGCACCTAAAAGAATCGCGCCTAAGATCGTAGCGCCGGAGCGGGAGGTGCCGGGGATCAGAGACAACACCTGGAAGACGCCGATGCCGATAGCGAGAGAGTAGGTCATATCCTGAAAAGAATTGACACGCGGGCGTCTGCCCCGATTGTAATTCTCCACAATGAGAAAGAGGACACCATAGAGGATCAAGGTGACAGCCACGGTCTGATAATTGTAGAACATGGCATCAAGCGCATCATCAAAAGGAATCCCGATCACAGCCGCCGGAAGCACTGCTACGATCACTTTAAACCACAAAGACCAGGTATCTTTGCGAATCCATCCGTTTTTGGGAGAACAGAATGGCCACAGCTTGGGAAAATACAGAAGCACCACTGCCAAGATTGCACCGAGCTGGATGACTACGCGAAACATCTCCATAAATTCTGCGGACACTTGAAGCTGTACAAATTCTTCGACCAGTATCATATGTCCGGTGCTGGAGATCGGCAGCCATTCGGTGATGCCTTCCACGATACCTAAAAAAATAACTTTTAAAAATTCTAACATGGTAAATACTCCTTTTTGAAAAGATTATGTTCCATTTTACTCACGAAGCCAAGAAAAGTCAATGTGCAGAAACAATGTATTAACAAAAACGACAAAATATGCTATGATATTCCAAAATAAAATTACGTTCGGAAATTTATGAGGGAGAGATCTATGAAACAGCAGTTAGTGGACAAATTTCTGGAAATTTACGGAGACGGGGACCCTGTAAATGTGTATTTTGCTCCTGGCAGAGTCAATCTGATCGGAGAACATACCGACTATAATGGAGGGCATGTGTTTCCCTGCGCGATTACCATCGGCACCTATGCGGCGGCCAGGAGGAGGGCGGATCAAAAGGTGCATCTGTATTCTCTGAATTATCCGGAGAGCGGCATGATCAAAGCGTCTCTTTCGGATCTTGCCTACCGGCAGAAGGACGGATGGGGCAATTATCCCAAAGGTGTCATTCAGACTTTTCAGAGCAAGGGCTGTCAGATTCCATGCGGCCTGGATATCCTCTATTATGGAGAGATTCCCAAAGGGCTTGGGATTGGTTCCTCTGCTTCTCTGGAAGTGGTCACAGGATTGATCCTTAGGGAGCTGATGGGACTTACAGATATCAATATGATCGATATTGCACTGTTCAGCCAGCTGACAGAAAATGAATATATGGGGACGAGCAGCGGGATTATGGACCCATTTACCATAGCGATGGGAAAAAAAGATCATGCGATTTTTCTCGATACCAGTAATCTTTCCTATATATATGCGCCGCTTTTGCTGCTTCATGAAAAGATTATTATCACCAACAGCCAAAAAGCCCGTCTTGCGGTAGATGAACGGTATCAGGAGCGGCGTGCCCAATGTGAACAGGCACTCAAAGAGCTGCAGACCGTGATTGCCATCCGGGATTTAGGAGAGCTGACAGCAGAGGTATTTGAGCAGGTACAGGAGATGATCCAAAGTCCGTTAAGGCTTCGCCGGGCGCGCCATGCCGTGACAGAGAATCAGCGTACGATTCAGGCAGTCGAAGCGCTCAAAAGGGGAGATATCGGAGAATTTGGGCAGCTGATGAATGCTTCGCATCTGTCTCTGAAGGAGGACTATGAGGTCTCCTGTGAAGAGCTGGATATCCTGGTGGAAGAGTCCTGGGATATCGACGGGGTATTGGGTTCCCGTATGATGGGGGCCGGTTTTGGCGGCTGCATCATCAGTATCGTGGAAAACAGCGCCGTCAATGAATTTATCCAAAAAGTAGGAAAACATTACGAAGAACGCACCGGGCTTCATGCAGAATTTTATGTGGTGGAGACGGGAAACGGGGCATTTGCTCTGTAGAAAAGGAGTCACAGATCTATGGCAGTAACCATCAAGGAGGTAGCAGCACTAGCAGGCGTATCTCCATCCACCGTATCCAGAACTTGTAAAGATCATCCCTCGATCAGCAGAGAGACCAAAGAGAAAGTCCGCTATGCCATGGCACAGTTAGGATATGAGCCGAATCTGTCATCCGCTGCTGCTGCGTCGCAGGCGAGCCAGCTGATCGGCATCATCCTGCCGCCTTCAATCAAAGATGTCTATGAAAATGCATTTTACTTAGAGACGATTCGGGGGATCAGCCAGTTCTGCAACGGGCGTGAATATATCAGTACCCTTGTCACCGGGCAGGATGATAAAGAGATCCTGCGGGCGATTCAGATCCTGGTAAAAGATGAGCGGTTTGGAGGCTTTATTCTCTTATATTCCAGGGTAAATGATCCGATCATCGACTATCTGTATGAAAATGGTATTCTGTATGTATTGATCGGCAAGGCAAAGCAGTTTGCTAATCAGACGATCTATATCGACAACGACAATCTGCTGGCCGGACAGGAAGCGACCGAGTATCTGTATAGCCTGGGACATCGTAAGATCGCCTATGTGGGCAGTGAATATTCTCTGCTCTTTTCCGCGGAGCGAAAGGCGGGCTATCAGATGGCCTTAGCCAAGCATGATCTTCCGTTTGTGCCGGAGTATTGCATTGAGGTGGAACAGACTTCCCTGGACTGCGTGGAACAGTTTGGTGCACTCTTAGAGCGGCCTGAGCGCCCTACAGCTATAGTGGCAAGCGATGATATCCTGGCGACTGCTCTGAATCGCATCTGTGTGAAGCAGGGATTTTCGGTGCCGGAAGATCTGTCTATTGTCTCTTTTAACAACTCCCTGTTTGCAAGGATCTCTTTGCCGCAGCTGACTTCTGTAGATGTCAATTCTCTGCAGCTTGGAATAGAAGCCGCTTCGCAGCTAATCAATCATATTGAGAATCCTAATCTTCTGGCGACAAAGATTATTGTTCCCCATTCTTTGATTGTGCGTGGAAGCTGCCGGAAGCTTTCTGAAGGGGAAAACTAAGCTCCACCGTGAAATAGTCTGCCTCCTGGAACCAGCGAAAGTTTCCTCTGTGCTCTGTCAGGATCTTTTGACAGGTTCGCAGGCCGATCTGTGTACTCTCTTTCAGCGAGTTCATAGGTTTGATATGATTCTGAATCCGGATATAGAGCGTGTGCTGCTTTTCAAATGCCGTGATTTTCAGAGGTTCTTGAAGATCTCCGTATTTTTTCAGATTGGAGAGGAGATTGTCAATAACCCGTTGCAAGTATTCGCTGTCCACCTGGATGCTTCCCGGAAGCTCGGCGATCTGGCAGTCCAGTGTGCCGCCCTGCTCCTGCCAGTCAAAAAACTGACTGTTGCACAGATCCTCTAAGAGGTTTTCACAGGAGAACGTCCGGAACTGGTACTGATAATCCCGTTTGCCATAGACCAGGAAATATTCAAACAGGCGGTCGGACATCCGTTTGAGCTGAAAGGCTTTGTCCCGGCAGTGCTCCAAGTATTTTTGCATCTGGGCTTCGTCTTCATAGCGCTGCATGGTCAAAAGTTCCAGATATCCGATCAGTGAGGTCAAGGGGGTGCGCAGGTCGTGGGACATGGCTGTCACCAGCTCCACATTGGCTTTTTCCGCCTCATCTTTCATCAGCTGCTGGTCTAAGATGCCGTTTTTCAGATTCTCTATGCCCTCTGCCAGTCCTGTGATCTCATCATTTCCTCGTATGGTCACGGTATACTCCAGGTTGCCGCTTCCTAAGATCTTTAACTCCTGGTGCAGCCGGTTGATGTAGCGGATCTTCTGGTGGATCAGCAAAAATAAAAGCATCACAAAGACCATTCCGCTGATCATAAAGCTTGTGATATCCACAAGATAGAACAGCGTAGGGTCCATATAGCAGTCCAGCTCCGCTTTGATGACGGTGCCGTCAGACAAGGTGACATCATAGAACGGAAGCGCACTTCCGTTGAGCGGGATCTCAGCCTCCTCAGTGGAGAGGATCAGGTTGGAGCTGAAAAGCGCCTGCACATCCTGGTAAAAGACTACATACACATTTTTTTCTTTTTGTGCCCAGGAGGCGAGAAGCTCGATGTTCTGTGCAGTCACCTGATTGGTCTCGATAAAGACCTGCAGTCTGTCCAGACAGTCCTGGGTCTGATGTTCCAGATAGTCTTCATTTTCAAATTTTCGCATCATAAGCTCCAGGCCGATATCTTCCATCAGATTTGCCATCAGGACTCCGGCGATCAACGAGACCAGAGTCATCATCACCAGTTCAAGCGTCAGCTTGCGTCTTCTTTTTTTCTTAGTTAACACAATAACCTCTTCCCCAGATATTCTGAATATAGGATTCACCGTTTGTCTCCAGCTTGCGCCGGATATTGCGGATATGTACCATTACGGTATTGCCGGAATTGGGAAAAAAGATCTCTTTCCAGATGGTCTCATAGATCTCTTTTACCGAAAAGACTTTTCTTGGATTGGAGACTAAGAGAAGCAAGATCTGGTATTCCATCTCCGTCAGAGAGATATCTTTCCCATTCATCTGTATGGTCTGCAGCTCCTGGTTGATGGTCAGATCCCGGTAAAAGAGGATCTTCTCTGTCTTTTCTTCGGACTTTTGATAGACGCGGTATCGTCTGATCAGCGCCTTCACTCTGGACAACAGTTCCATATAAGAAAAAGGTTTTACCAGATAGTCGTCTCCGCCTGCCGAGAACCCGATCACTTTGTCATGTTCTCCGGATTTGGCGGTTAAAAACAGAATCGGAACATTTGTCTTTTCCCGGATTTTTGTACATGCCTGGATACCAGATTCTCCCGGCATCATAATATCAAGGATGACAAGATCCACGCGTTCTGCCTGTTCGACGGCTTCTTTGGCATTGACTGCCTCTAAGATCTCGTATCCTTCGCTGCCTAACATCATCCGAAGTACCTCACGGATCTCCGGTTCATCATCTGCTACTAATATTTTCTGTTTTTCCTGCATATTATCACCGTCCTGTTCTATGTATACCTGTTCTCAGTGTAACATGTCAAGCGGATTCTTGCGAGTAGGCAGTCTTACAATTAAGATTTCTTAAGATTTATGAACTTTGCATATCTTTTGCATCATTTTAAAGAATCGCTGGAAATATTATATTTGGCGTGTTATGCTTTAGAAAACATAAGGAAGTAAGGAGGTAGTTTTACAATGGAAGAGAAGAAGATGACACTGCCAAAAGGCATGTCAGCGATTGCGGTGGCAGTGATTGCGGCAGTGGCGGCAATTATCTGCGTGTCGATCTTAACTGGTGGCGTCGTCAGCTACAAGACGCACAGCGGAGGGGACGGTCTGACCGCGACTGGTTCTGCAAGCTGCGACTTTGAATCCGATCTGATCGTGTGGCGGGGCAGCTTTTCGGCACATGGAGAGACGACAAAGGAAGCTTATGAGGTGATTAAAAACGATGCAGAGATGGTGCGGCAATACTTGCTGGACAATGGGGTGACAGAGACAGAACTGGTGTTCAGCTCTGTGGATATCTCTCAGCGTTTTCGCACGGAGTACGATGAAAACGGCAATTATGTGAGAGATTATCCCGATGGCTATGATCTTTATCAGAGCCTGACCGTTACATCTACCGATATTGACAAGGTGGAGCTGGTGTCCAGAGATATCACCAAACTGATCGAGTCCGGTATCGAGTTTGCCTCCTATTCTCCGGAATATTATTGTACGACTCTGGATGAAGTGAAATTAGACCTGATCGAAAAAGCCACCGACAATGCCAGACAGCGGATCGATATCTTAGTGGAGGGAACCGGATGCAAGCGGGGTGCTCTCTTGACCGCCAGCCTAGGCGTCTTCCAGATCACGGCGACCAACTCCGGCTCCAAAGAATACAGCTATGACGGGGCGTTTGATACCCAGTCCCGCTATAAAACAGCGACCGTTACGGTACGTCTGAATTATGCATCGGAATAACAGGAGCTTGTAGAAAACTATGCTGCATATACTAGAATATACACTGGATCAGATTGTAGAGACCGCGATTTTATTATTTGAATTTATCGGAGTGGGGATTATCATCTTCTCTGGAATCCGTGGGTTTTATCTCTATCTGAGACGCTCTCCTGATACTAAGCTGACATTGGCAAAAGGGCTGGCGATGGGGCTTGAGTTCAAACTGGGAAGTGAGATCCTGCGTACCGTGATCGTCAGAGAGTGGACAGAGATTGCCACTGTGGGCGGGATTATCCTCCTTAGGGCGGCACTGACTTTTTTAATTCACTGGGAAATCAAAGAAGAAGAGAAAGAAGCACACTGAATCTGCTATACAAACCAAAGCTGCGTCTTTTCCTGGATTTTGTAAGACTGCCGGGAGAAGGCGCATTTTGCTGTGGATTCCTGCGGAAAATTATGTTAAGATAGAGTCAAAACAGGAAGAATATTATGATATGAAGGAAACGATATGAAATCGAAGAAAAAATATACGATTACAGATGTGGCGGATATGTTAGGCGTGTCTAGGGCTACGGTCTCAAGAGCTTTAAACGGCACATCAGGAGTTGGCCCAGAACTAAGAGAGAAGATCGTGGCATTTGCTAACGAGATTGGCTATCGGCCGAATCCTCTGGCCCGGAGTCTGACGAAAGGACGGGTTAACATTGTTGGGCTGGTATTCGGCGATGTGCGTAATCCTTTTTATTCCGAACTGACGTTCTATATTCAGAAGGCATTGGAGCGATATGGCTATACGGTTATGATCTTTAACAATGAATATGACCTGGAGAGAGAGGCGCGCAGCATTGAGACGGCCAAAGAACTGTGCCTTGCAGGATTGATTTTGTTTACGGTCGTGACTGATATGGAGGAAGAGCAACTACGGGCGATGAATATCCCGATTATTTTTGTCAACCGGACGCTGGAATTTCAAAATTATGACTCGGTGCTTCTGGACAATTTCCGGGCCGGATATATTGCCACGATGCATCTGATCGAGCTGGGGCATCAGAGAATTGGATTTATCAAAGGACATCAGAGGTCTTCGGTGACAATTCAGCGGTATGAGGGATATCGGCAGGCCCTGAAGACGTACTATCTGACGATGCAGGAGGAAGATATTTTTTCCGGAGATCTGAAGATGAAAAAAGGATATGAGATCGCCGGGGAGTTTTTTGCAAGAGAACAAAGGCCCTCCGCCATGCTGATTGGAAATGATCTGATGGCGCTTGGATTTATGGACTGGTGCAAGGAGCATGGAATAGAGATTCCAAAAGAGCTTTCTCTTGTCAGCTTTGACAATATTGACTTTTCCGCCCTGCATGGGTTTGAGCTGACAACGATCAGTCAGAAAGTAGAAGAGATGGGGGAAAAGGCAGCCGAGCTGATGGTGAGACGGATCGAAGAGCCGGATGCGGAATACCGCAGGATTATCTTAGAGCCGGAGCTGATCATCAGAAAAACCACCAGAGAATATCAGGAATCTTAAAAGGGACTGTCGCAAAATGGACGCTCTGTGTCCATTTTGCGACAGTCCCTTTGTGTTTAGGCTCAGTGGCAGGTCAGCGAGAAAAGGATGTCCTGATACAACTCTTTTTGCGATGCTAAGTCTTCTTTTGTAGATGCGATATTGGCAATCAGGATGCGTTTTGTGACTTCGCAGTATGTGGTGAGCTGCATCGAGCTTATGGTCTCTTCTTTCCCTAACGCACGATAGACAGAATGATTGGCCCGAATCGAAGTGTACATCAGGTAAGAGGAATGCAACAGATCATTGACAGGTTCGATTGAAAGAATCTCAAAATGATCTTTTTTATTTTTTTTCTGCTTTTTGGTATATTGCGTCTGAAGTTCTTCCATATAGTCCTCAATCGAGATCTCTTTTTTAAGCCTGGCCCACCGAACGGACAGCGAAGCCTGTTGCCTGGCATGTTTTTCGCCGGAACGGTCCATTTTTACAAAACCATCCGAAAAATCAAATGGTTTTCTGGGATTGATAAAGATCTGCCAGGTATTCGGATGCAGGATCTTCACCCGATATGCCTGAAATGGAATCAGTTCTGTCATCATATCATCCTTTCTTTTCCTAGTCAGATATCTTATCTTTGATTGACTGCCTGAAGTGTGGCGTCGGTGAGTGCGCTAAGTTCTGCTCCGGAGTAGATAATCGAGTCTATGCGGGTATGGTATTTGGCAATGATGTCTTCCGGAACCTTCGTGCACAGGCTGACAGATACCAGAAGAGCCGTATTGATGACCAGAGCCCATACCAGTGCAGAGAATCCAAGAGGCGGCGTGACAAAGAACGTAAGTACAATCGCCACAGCGAGACCTGAGACGGTGCCTGCGATCGCTCCTTCTTTGGTAGCACGTTTCCAGAACAGCCCGAACAACGTAGCCGGGAGGATCTGCGCAAAGAACGGAGAGGACAGCTTATAGGCGTAATCTGTGATGCTGGCGGGTTTAAGGGCCACGATCACAAGCGTAATCACCATCAGAACCAACAGCACGATACGCCCAAATCTTACGACCTGTTTCGGGTCCGATGTCTTCCCTTTTAATTCATAGACATGGTGCAGATAGATATCTCTGGAAGCCATGGCGCTGGCGGACAGAAGCAGCGAGTCGGCAGTGGAGACTCCAAATGCAAACAGACACAACAGAGAGATAAAAGCGATCAGAGGCGGTGCATACTGGGTGGATAAGACCGCAACGATATTGTCCGGTTTTTCAAAACCAGGGCCTAAGATCGCAGGTGCTAAGATCGCTCCGATGATCACGATTGGAGAGTACACCAATACATAAGACAGAGGCATCGCCCAGGACATCTGCCGGAAATTTTCTTTGCTCGAAGCTACAAAAGTCCTCATAAAGATATGCGGCCATACGACGGTTGCGATCGCACCGGTCAGCGCGTTGCTGATCATACCTTTCCAGTGAAAAGTTCCTTTGGGTCCCGGACAAGACAGGATGTCATACGTGCCGTTTTGCTGCATGATCTGGACTGCTTCTGCCAAACCTCCGTTTGGAAAATAATGAAGTGTCAGATAGATAATCAAAGTGATCAGCGTGCCAAATCCCAGACACATATGGAACGTATCCATCCAGGCTACAGAACCCATACCTCCGCCGATGATATGCAAAGATACGACAATCGTTCCGACTGCCACGGCAACCACATAGGGAACCATGCCGTCCGTTGTCACCACTACGGCATCTCCGATGGCAACTAACTGCATCGCCACATAAGGAACGATAAATAGAATCAGAAACGCAGATACAAACAATCCATATCCGTCCGAATAATATCTGGATCTGAGATAGTCAACGGGTGTGGTAAATCCATATTCCCGTCCCAGAAGCCAGAGCCGATAACCGACGACAACGAACATCAGTGCGGCTACCATACCTCCGGTGTTGGAGTAAAAACCGATGCCATCTTTGTAGATGCCGGCAGGAGCACCATAAAAGGCCAGTGCACTAAAGACGGAGATAGAAGTCGTGCACAGGAGAATAAAAGGATTTAATCCCCGGTCAGCAGTGAAGAATTTCTCCGACGATTCACTGGTGGATTTAAAAGAACGAAAGCCATGCCATACGATAAAGACGGCATAGGCTAAGATGCCTAAACTGATTAAAATAGCTGGTTTCATAGATCATTTCCTCCTTTGAATAAGTAATTGTATTATTTTACATGGCCCTGTGTGTTGAAAAATGCGTGGAAATAGAGTCCCCAGACGATTGCCGCGATCACGGGGAAAAATAAGAGAATATACAACTGAAGCGGCAGCCATCCAAATAAGAGCGGATTGGGAAGGATAGTGACCAAGACGTAATCAATAAAGAAATAAATTACGTTGAACAGGATAAATAAGAGTGTTGTTGATTTTTTCATGACAGTCTCCCTTCAAGAAAATTGTTTCGTTAAAAAGTTACAAAAAAGAAAACGATATAGTTTATTTGTGATTGGATTGTAAGATATTATCGTCGAAAAGTCAATAAAAAAGAAAAATTAATAAAAAAATTGTCAAAATGCACAAGAATGATTGCGAGAAATTGTTAAAAATAGAGAAACCGATTTCTCTATATTGACAATTAGAAAAGAAAATATTAAGATTCATAAAAAGAAACCGATTTAGTTTTCTGATAAGGAGGTGTAAAAGCAATCGTGTATACAGGAGAGATGCTTTGGCCGAAAGCTCTTACGGAGGATATGGTCGAGCGGCACTATGCAGATGGAGCAATACTAAGAACCTATCCAGATCTGCCAAAAAATATGTATACCGCTATGAAAAACACAGCAAATCGGCTGCCGAATAAGACCGCAATCGTGGACGACGGGGGAAACGCCTGTTCCTATGAGTGTCTGCGTCGGGAAACAGAGGCATATTCTGTCTGGCTGTATCAGGATATGCAGATCAGAAAAGGGCAGCATGTGGCGCTTCTTTTATACAACAGTATCAAATTTTGCGTGGCATGTCTGGCGCTGAACAGAATCGGAGCAGTCGTGATTCCGTTGCCTACAAAATATAAAAAAGAAGAGATTTTATCACTTGTCGGGAAGTCGGATGCTGCGCTGATCCTCTGCGATGAGAAATTTATGGACTATTTTGACAACTGCCCAAGGAAAGATCTGCAAGTCTGCAAGGTGAAGACTCGAACAAAACAGGATCTGTCTGCCCAGCATTGTGAAAAAAGTGACGATCTGGAAGAGTACGAGTTTGAAGATAAGACGGACGCAGCAGATCCGGCGTTTTTGATGTTTACTTCCGGGACAACTTCTCAGAGTAAAGGAGTGATGCTGAAAAATTATCAGGTGATGCATGCCATCGTATCTTATCAAAGAACATTGGGCATCGTGGAAGAGGAGCGTGCGATTCTGCCGGTTCCGGTTTATCTGATTACAGGACTGGTAGCAGTATTTGGACTGATGATGTATGTCGGGGGAACGGTTTATCTTCATAGGTTTTTCGATGCTGCGCGCGTACTAGAAACCATAAAAGGTGATCAGATTACATTTTTACATGCGTCGCCGACGGTTTTTACCTTGCTTTTGGAAAAGAGGGAGGCTTATCAGACGCTGCCAAGCCTTCGGATGCTGGCCTGTGGGAGCAGCAATATGCCTCCGGCAAAGATCCAGATGCTTCATCAGTGGCTGCCGCACTGTGCATTTCGCACCGTGTATGGACTGACTGAGACTACTTCTCCGGCGACGGTCTTCCCGGCAGACGCCAGTCAAAGTGCGTATCTGGGTGCTTCCGGTATCCCGATTCCCGGTGTGACGGTGAAGATCGTCGATGAAGAAGGAAGGGAAGCAGAAGACGGGAGCAAAGGGGAGATCTGGCTCAAAGGAAGCAATGTAGCCAATACCTATTATCCTATGGACGCCTCTGCGGCCTTGGGAGGGTGGCTTAAGACCGGAGATATCGGATATCTGAATAAAGACGGCTATCTGTATGTGACAGACCGGATCAAAGATATGATCAACCGGGGCGGAGAAAAAATCTGCAGCTTTGATGTGGAGAACGAACTGCTCAGAATCTGCGGCGTGGAAGATACTGCGGTAGTAGGTATCCCGGATGAATGTTATGGAGAGATTCCGGTGGCAGTGGTGGTACTAAAGGAAGGAAGTCTTTTGAGTGAGACGAAACTTCAGGCGCTTTTAAAGGAACGGATGGCTGGCTATAAGGTTCCGGTACATATTTTTAAAGTCGATCAGATTCCGGTCACAGAAAATCTAAAGACCGATAAGAAGACGATTCGAACATTGTTTCAGCGAGTAGAAAAAGGAGAATAAGATGAAAAAACCAGTATTTATCAGTGCGCAGGAGGCTGCGGGATGGATTGAGGACGGCAGTACGGTGGCCACAATCGGCATGACACTGGTATCTGCCAGTGAATCGATCTTAAAAGCGATCGAACAAAAGTTTTTGGATACAGGAAGTCCGAATCAGCTCACATTAGTACATTCCTGCGGGCAGAGCGACCGGGAGCGCGGCATCCAGCATTTTGCTCATGAGAAGATGTTGTCCCGCATCATTGGAGGCCACTGGGGCCTGCAGCCTAAGATCATGAAACTGATCGCAGAAAACAAGATTCTTGCCTATTGCATCCCGCAGGGGCAGTTTGCACAGCTCTACCGGAGCATGGCGGGCGGAGAACCGGGAAAGATTACCAAAGTCGGACTGGGAACCTTTATCGATCCCAGACTGGATGGCGGAAAGATGAATGAGATCACAAAGTCAGCGCCGGATCTGTTTGACATCGTCGAGATTGCAGGAGAAGAATATATGCGCTATCGTCCGATACCTTTGGACTACTGCATCATCCGCGGCACCTATGTGGATGAAAACGGCAATCTGTCCACAGAGCAGGAAGCGATGCAGTTAGAGGTCTTATCCGCTGTTCTGGCCTGCAAAAAATATGGCGGCAAAGTGATCGCGCAGGCAAAGCAGAAAGTGGCAGCAGGAAGCATCCACTGCAAGAAAGTGACGGTTCCGGGAATCTTTATCGACGCAGTCGTGATCTGTGAGAATCCAGAAGAAGATCACAGACAGACCCATAGTTTTGCCTTTGACCCGGCATATTGTGGCGATGTCAAAGTGCCAGTGGAGGCTTCTGAGATGCTTCCGCTTACGGTGCGCAAGCTGATCGGCAGGCGTGCGGTGATGGAGCTTCGAAGAGATGATGTCCTCAATGTAGGGACGGGAATTCCCAATGATGTCGTCGGCGCTATCTTAGCAGAAGAGGGCGTCCAGGATGACGTGACGATTACAGTAGAGTCCGGCATCTACGGCGGAATTCCCCTAGGCGGCGTGGATTTTGGCATCGCCAAAAATCAGTTTGCCCTGCTTAGGCATGATGACCAGTTTGACTATTACAACGGCGCCGGTGTCGATGTAACCTTTATGGGTGCCGGAGAGATCGACGCCGATGGAAATGTCAATGCCACCAGGCTTGGTCCCAATCCGACAGGAGCGGGAGGATTTATTGATATTACCACCAATGCTAAACATGTGGTGTTCTGCTCTACGTTTACCGGAAAAGGGCTGGAGTGTTCTTTTGAGGATGGCAGGCTGCATATCCATAGAGAAGGGAGTCTGTTAAAATGTGTCAAAAAACTGCAACAGATCTCTTACAATGGAACGATTGCCCGCCAAAAAGGGCAGAAGATGCACTATGTGACTGAGCGGGCGGTATTTGAACTGCGAAAAGAAGGACTGACTTTGACGGAGATTGCGCCCGGCATTGACCTGAAGACACAGATCTTGGACCTGATGGAATTTCAACCGTTGATTGCAGAGGAGCTAACCGTGATGGATTCTTCTATCTACCGCATGGATGGCCCGTTTGGACTGAAAAAATATTTATAGAGGAGTGTGCAGACTGATATGAAAAAAGTGATGGTAGTAGGGGCAGGGATTATGGGCAGCGGGATTGCCCAGGTATGTATCGAACATGGACTTGAGACAATACTGACCGATGTCTCTGTGGAAGTGGCAGAAAAAGGAAGGGACAAGATCTATCATTTTCTGCAGAGAAAAGTTGAAAAGGGAAAGATGACAGCAGAGGAAAAAGAGCAGGCAGTAGCGCTTTTAACATGGAGTCAGAACTATCAGGATGGCGCAGATGCTGATCTGGTGATTGAAGCGGCTACGGAAAACGTAGAGATTAAATTACAGATTTTTCAGAAATTGGATGAGATTGTTAAAGAAAAGACAATCTTGGCTTCCAACACTTCTACGATCTCCATTACCAGGATTGCAGGAGCGACAAAGCATCCCGACCGGGTGATCGGCACGCATTTTTTTGTTCCGCCGCCAGCGATGAGACTATTAGAAGTGATTCCGGGCCTTCTCACGAGCGAAGAGACGATACAGACAGCCTATGATTTTGCAGCTGTAATCGGCAAAGAAGTAGTGCAGGCTGTGGATACTTCTGGATTTTTGGTCAACCGTATCCTGGTTCCGATGCAGAATGAAGCAATCTTTATGGTTCAGGAAGGCCATCGGCCGGAGGATGTGGACCGCGCGATGAAATTAGGTGCGAACCTTCCTATGGGACCTTTGGAACTGACGGACTATGCAGGGCTTGATACGGTGCTCGCAGTGATGACGCAGATGTATGAAGATTTAGGAGACCCGAAGTACCGGCCGTGTCCGCTTCTTAGAAAGATGGTGCAGGCGCGTCTGTTGGGAAGAAAGACGGGAAGAGGTTTTTACACTTATACATGAATTTGGTAGTGTCAAAATAAAACAGCAACGGATCGGACAAGCCCCAGGGAGGATTTTATGACGCGTCAGCGGCAGAAAATGCTCCCAGATCCAGGGGGCTTGGGAGGGGAGTTGCGGAACGTAAATAAGGAGAGCGCAAAAGATGAAGAGATTAGAGAAAAAAACAGCGATTGTGACAGGCGCAGGGCGCGGACTTGGAAAAGGGATAGCGATAGAGCTGGCTTTGGAAGGTGCGAACGTGGTAGTGGCAGATCTGGAAATCGCAGAGGATACCGTGGCAGAGATTACGGCGCAGGGCGGATCGGCCGTTGCCTGCCGCGTGAATGTCTCCAGGCAAGAAGAGGTACAAGCGCTGGTAGCATTTGCTATTGAGACTTATGGTACGTTGGATATCATGGTCAACAACGCAGGTATCAACCGGGATGGTATGCTGCATAAGATGTCCGCAGAAAACTGGGATACGGTGATTGCGGTAGATCTGACAGGCACTTTCTACGGAACGCAGGAAGCGATCAAATATATGCGTGAGAAACAGAGTGGGCGGATCATCAATATCTCTTCCGGCAGCTGGCTTGGAAATATCGGTCAGGCTAACTACGCAGCGGCCAAAGCAGGGGTCGTCGGACTGACCAAGACTGCGGCTAGGGAAAATGCTAGAAAGGGCATCACCTGCAATGTGATCTGCCCTGGATTTATCGAGACGGATATGACAGTGAAATTAAAAGAGGTAAATGGCGGTGCAGCCTGGGACAGTATGGTATCCCGTGTGCCGATGGGATATGCAGGAAAACCGTCCGATGTAGGAAAATTAGTGGCTTTTTTGGCTTCGGATGATGCGGCATATATCACCTCTGAAGTCATAAACTGCGGCGGAGGAATGATTGTCTAGATCATCTAGGCAGACGATTACAGGAGGATAAAAGAAGATGAGTGAATTAAAAAAAGCAGTGATTGTAAGCGGGGTAAGACTTCCCGTTGGCAGTTTTGGAGGCAGCTTAAAAGGGATCTCAGCGATTGATATGGGTGCGATGGTAGTAAAAGAGGCGGTAAGACGCGCCGGGATCAAAAACACGGATGTGGATGAAGTGATCATCGGACAAGTAGGACAAGTGGCAGAAAATGGATTTATAGCGCGGGCGATCAGCTTAAAAGCAGGACTTCCCAAAGAGACCACGGCTTATTCTGTCAACAGACAGTGCGGTTCAGGTCTGCAGGCCATCGCAGATGCCGTGATGGAGATTCAGACAGGATTTGCAGAGGTGGTCGTGGCGGGGGGCGCAGAAAATATCTCACAGCTTCCCTATTATGTCAGGGATGCCCGCTGGGGCGCCAGGATGGGGCATAAATCCTTTGAGGACGGGGTCATCGACATCCTGACCTGGCCGTTAAATAACAGTCATAATGGAGTGACCGCAGAGAATGTAGCAGAAAAATATCAGGTCAGCAGAGAAGAACAGGATCAATTTGCCTTGGAAAGTCATCAAAAAGCATGTGCAGCGATTCGGGCAGGGCGATTCAAAGAAGAGATTCTGCCAGTAGAGCTGACAGATCGCAAAGGAAACGTGACCATCTTTGACACCGATGAGGGACCTAGAGAGGGCTTGACAAGGGAACAATTAGCCCGATTAAAGCCTTGTTTTGTAAAAGGCGGAACCGTGACGGCGGGCAATTCTTCCAGCTTAAACGATGGTGCGGCAGTGGTGGTCGTGATGTCCGAAGAGAAAGCAAAGGCTCTGGGGATTGTGCCAAAACTTCGCATCGAAGGCTATGCAGTGGCGGGATTTGACGCGGAACTGATGGGCTATTCTCCCAAATTATCCAGTGAAAAACTGGCACAGAAGCTTGGACTTGAACTGTCCAGGATCGATATGTTTGAGATCAATGAGGCATTTGCAAGCCAAGCGTATGCAGTGAGCAGAGACTTAGGATTAGACCCTAAGAAAGTGAATATCTATGGAGGAGGAATCTCGATTGGGCATCCCATCGGAGCAACTGGAGCGATGCTGATGGTCAAGGTACTCTATGAACTGACCCGCACTGAGAAAAAAGATGCGATGATCAGCATGTGTATAGGCGGAGGACAAGGAATCTCGATGTATGTTACCAAGGTATCCCAGTGATGCCTTTCCATGAAAAAGGCTGCGGCATGAATGTATGCCGCAGCCTGTCTTTTCTTTCTGGGAGTTTTGAGATCTGATTATCTTTGTGCAGGCAGTGCTGCGCGGATAATCCTTTGGAATGCTTCTATAAATACATAGATAATCACAATATTTACGAAGAAATTCAAAGTACATTTGATCAGTCTGCTCGTTAAGAGTACCTGAAGAGGAGTCCCATACATCAGATACAGCCAGGTCGAGGTCAGGGTGATGCTGATGAGGTATTCCACAAAAGCACATCCTACGGCACGCAGCTTGGTGGCGCGGGATTTATAGAGAATCAATCCGCAGAGCACGCCTACTAACGCATAGCTTAAGGAAAATCCTGGGAAATAAGCAAAACCGCGTACTAAGCAGTTTAGCATATCCCCTAGAAAACCTACGGCAAATCCCATCACTGGTCCGCCGACCATGCCGGCTGCAATAAATGCCAAAAATCCAATCCGGATCTCCAAGGTTGTGGAGATCACAATGTTACAAAATGACAAGACCACATAGAGCGCAATAAGCAGACCACACATACAAAGGTTCGGCACTTTGCGCAGGTTGTCAAGCTGGCCCTTAAAATCCAGGGCTTCTTTCGAAATCTGCATAAAAAATACACCTCCATAGATGAATGCAGGGTAGGGAGGAAATTTCACTGGTCCTTCCTATGATGAGGTTTTATCCTCCACTGAAATGATAAAGTTACAAACCATAAATAATATCTTTCAGGCACCACATCTGAGATGTACTCATATGTAGCAACGGGTGCGAATCAAACATCGTAAGCCTCTTGAGCTTTTCGTCCCGTGACAACTCCCCATCCACGGACACTTAACGCGTGAGATTCTACTTCGCTATTATTTATGACAATAGATTACGGACGAAGTCTGGAATCTATCGTATATGGCAGTATTATAGCACATTTTCTAAAAAATGCAACAATTTCATGTGAATTTTGGGAAAAATCACAGGATTTTGGAATTTTACCTCCCCTATTCCCCCTCCCCACCCATCCAGTACAAGATCAAGCGGTTCTTTGCCGCCCGCTCCTCTTGACATGAACAGGAAGCTGCCGCTATAATAGAAAAAAATACTTCTAAAGAAAGCAGGAGCATAGGAAAATGATACAAGATATTGCGCCAATGAAATACAATAATCACTATGAAGAACAAGCGCCATCCGGGGAAGACTGGCTATTAGTCTATCAAAAGGGAGATGTACTCTGTCGTTTTGAGGACGGGATGATCTATTTTCCTAAAGTGGGAGAGATCACAGAAAAAGACACAGACCTTACATATTTATTTACGATCAGCCAGGAGCGTTTCTTCTTATTGAAGAGCGACCTGCCGGGACTTGAGGGCTATCAATGGGAGAAGCCTGTGATCTTTCGGAATGCGACGCCTAAGTATCGGGGATTTGCCGGGATTACCGGGCAGCAGTTAGACAGCTGGTATCGCCAGAACCGTTACTGTGGGGCATGTGGATCGCCGATGGTGCCGGATCACGTGGAACGGATGATGCATTGTGAAACATGTAACAATATGGTCTATCCCAAGATCTGTCCGGGCGTGATTGTGGCCGTGACCGACGGGAATCGTCTGCTTCTGACCAAATATGCCAACCGTCCGGGCAATGTGCACTATGCACTGGTAGCTGGATTTACGGAGATCGGAGAGACATTAGAGGAGACCGTAGAGCGGGAAGTGATGGAAGAGGTAGGCTTAAAAGTAAAAAATATCCGTTATTATAAGAGCCAGCCCTGGTCTTTTTCGTCGACTCTGTTGTGCGGCTTTTACTGTGACGTGGATGGAAGCACGAAGATCCGGCTTGATACCAATGAGCTGGCAGTGGCGGAGTGGTTTGAGCGGGAGGAGATCCCGTTTGACAACGACGGAGTCAGCCTGACCAGGGAGATGATCGATCAGTTTAAAAAGGGACTTAGGTAGTAAGATGGGCAAACAGCTCCATCTGCTTGGCAAGCCGCCGTTTGACCTGTGCTAAAAAAGAAGGCGGGCCGATAACTTGTACCATGGGACCAAAAGATAACACTTCAATCAAAAGTTCAGTCTCCATAGAACTGTTATAATAGATGAGACATTCCCAAGTGTCCTCATCTATTTTTTTGGTCGTTTTTTCATAGTTGGCAAAATGCAGCATCGCGCGTTCAAGGGCATTTCGCTGGTTTTTGATGCGCAGACAGACAGGATCATGATAATAAGAAGCCCGGATCGCCGAGGCAAAGTCAAACTCTTGTTCTGCATATTGGGGCAGGAGAGAGACGGTCTGGATACCGCGGATATTGATGGTCTGAAACAGCCGGGAAGGGCTTTCCTGTGCGATGGCTAACAGGCGAAACTGGTCATTTTTCGTGGAGTATTCCAGTTTCAGCGGCAGATAGTGATGGGCAATCCAGTGGCCTTTCATGGAATGATAGGAGATATGTACGTACTGGCGATGGGAGAGGGCGGTAAGCAGTGTCTGAAAATGTTCACGATAGACAGGAGAAGAATAGTCGTCTTCGTCAGCATATCGGTCGTAGTAATGAAAATCTTCTGGATTCCACAGGACTTTGGCGTCTGCTAAGTAGTCAGCCAGAGAAGTGAGTTCGGTATCTGTAAAAAAGAGCTGAAAGCGGGCATCTGCAAGAAGGGTTTTTAACCAGGAACGCTGCAGCAGGGTAAGGGGCATGGATGGCTGCTCTTTGATAAGACTGTGGTAGTGTGAACCGTCATAGGACAAAAGCTGCCATTCTCCTTTGGATAATTTCGGAAAGATATAGAAGCCGCTCTCGGCAAAGCCCATCTCCTGACAGATCTGATGGATTTTTTTTTCGGAAATGGGTTGCGTTTGTGCTTCGTTAAGGATCTGCTCTACGACCTGATAATAGCAGTTGTATAGTTCTGAAAATAATTCCATGATTTACTCCTGTGTAAGTTGATACATCTCGGCCATCTGCCTGATATCCTGATAGAATTTTCGGCGAAGAAATGCGTTGTTGGTTTCAAAGGAGAGGATTCGTCCGATAAATGTCTTGATCCAGGGCATCAGTTCATTGCCGTCAAAGACAGAGATCTCATAGGTGTAGGTGTTTTTCGCCACATGGGTGATAGAGCCGCCTCGTCCTTCTCTTTTGAGACGTTGTAAGATGTAGTCTTCGGCTCTTTCCCGAATCGCAAGAGTGAGTTTGATCTGGTCCATCTCATGACTGACTCCAAAGGAGACGCCAAAGCAAAAGGGAAGATTTTTCTGTAGTTTTTCTTGTAACTGATCGTAGTTTTCATAGGACTCTTGCAGCGTGACTTTTTGGATCTGATCCAGACGCAGGGAGGAGAATCTCTGGCGCGGGATCTGATAGCTGCAGAGAAAACGACGGCCGGTACGGGTACTTACGAGGATCTTGAGAGGAACTACTTGAAATTCTTCTTCTTGAGTGTGGGCGGTCTTATTGCTTCGGTTGAGTACGGTGACGGATTGCTTTTGGTGGATGGCAGTAAGAAGTGAGAAGAGGATCTCATCTTCTAAGGTAAAGCCGTAGTAGCCGTGCTTGACAAGGAAGTGATGATTCTTAGTATGCTGGTTGTCTAAGATGGTGCTTCCGATAAAGCCTAAGGGGGCGGATAGCTGGCAGAAGCAGACAGCAGGCAGAAGGGAGGGGACAAGGGAGGGGAGAGCTTCTTGTAGGGCGGGGTTTTTGTGGTAGAGCAGACGGCGTCCTTCTTTGTGGGAGGATAGGATGCCTTCTTTTACGTATTCGTTGGCTTTTTTGCGTACGAGCTGGGTCTCGAAGAGGACTTGGTAGTGGTCTAGGATCTGGTTGGTTAGCTCTTCGGCGGTGTATGTGGTGCCTGGCTGGAAAAGGTCTAATAAAAAAAAGTGCAGCATGATGTCGTTGTCGGTGAAGCTGCGGGATTTCCATACGCGGTAGAGCGGATTGGTGTAGAGGAGGTTGCTGTCTAAGGCGATGGAGATGGTCTTCCCCTGGGGGGAGTGGTCAGAGCGGATGTATTCCTGGAGCCAGGATTCGATGCGGCGGCGTTCGTTGTCGTAGGTACGGCCGCTTTTTAGGGAGAAATCGTCGCGGGATTTGAAGCCATAGATCAGGAAATCGCGGACGTAGTTGCGGCTCTTTTGGAAGGATTTGATGAGTTCTTGGTAGTCGGACATGGGTAGAGGTTCCTTTCTGGGATAAATGGGTTGGGTATATTATACGATGGGGAGGGAGGACGGGTCAACCACAAAAGGGGACGGAGGGGGGTCGGTCTAATGTCTGCATAGAGTGTATCGGACAGTCACTGCATTTTGTTCGTCTCATTCGGACACGGGTGTCCGCCTGTGACGGACAAAATACAGCAACTGTCCGCTCCAATCTACACAGCACTATTAGACCGACCCCCCTCCGCCCCCTTTTGCGGTTGACCCTGGGGTTGGGGGGCGGGGGATGGGTGGAGCGAGGGATATATATTTTAATGGGGTTGACCCTGAGGTTGGGGCGGGAGATGGGTGGAGCAAAGGGTTTATATTTTAATGGAATTATTTTGGATGGGAGGGATTGGGGGAAATGGGTGGTATAGAATGGTGCGGATTTCATAGGATAGTGGTATAATGGTGAAAATGTGCTTGGATTTGGGAGGAATGGATTTGAAGGTGGTAAAGAGGATTGCTCTTGGGCTTTTGATTGTTTTTGTGTTGTGTCTGGTGGCTTTGGGGGTTGTGGCGGGGGTGTTGTATGTGCGGTATTATCCGGTGTATGAGGAGTATAAGAGGGAGGCTGAGCGGGTGGTGGAGAAGGCGGATGTGGATCTGTTTGTGAAGAACTTGAGCAGTTATATTTATGATGATGAGGGGGAGCTTGTCAGTAAGTTGTCGGTGGATGCGGATGCGGATTATCTGAGGTATGAGGAGATTCCGAGCCGGGTGATTGAAGCGTTTGTGGCGGTGGAGGACAGGCGGTTTTGGGAGCATGAGGGATATGATAAGGAAGGGATTTTGCGGGTTTGCTATCGGTATTTGATTACTAAGGGGGAGGAGAAGCATGGGGCTAGTACGATTACACAGCAGTTGGCGAGGAGTGTGTTTTTGTCGAATGAGGTGACGCTGGAGCGGAAGGTGCGGGAGATTTTGGTGGCGGTAGAACTTGAGAAGAAATATGGGAAGGAGCAGATTCTGGAGTTTTATGTGAATCGTGCTTATTTTTCTAATCGGTGTTATGGGATTGAGGCGGCGGCGAAGAAGTATTTTGGGAAATCGGCGAAGGAGTTGAATTTGAGTGAGACGGCGTACCTTTGTGCGATTCCAAATGCGCCTTCTTATTATGATCCGCTGAAAAATGCGGAGCATGCGTTGGAGAGAAGGGATAAGATTCTGGAGGATATGTATGAGTGTGGGTATATTACGGTGGCGGAACTGGCTAAGGCGAAGCGGTATGAGATTGTATTGAACCCACAGCAGACGGAAAAGATACAGAATTATGAGACGACGTATGCGGTGGATTGTGCGGTTCGGTATTTGATGGAGCTGGATGGTTTTGGGTTTCGGTATGAGTTTGAGGATATGGAGGATTACCGGGCGTATCTGGCGGATTACAATGATCAGTATGAGACGTTTCGCGGGGAGTTGTATACGGGCGGATATGTGGTGAGGACTTCGTTAAATGGGGAGAAGCAGGAGCTTTTGCAGAGGGCGGTGGATGAGACGCTAGCGTTTGATGAGGAGCTTGGGGGAAATGGGATCTATGCGTTTCAGGGGGCTTCTACGGTGATTGATAACCGGACAAACAAGGTAGTTGCGATCGTGGGCGGGAGGAGCCAGGAGACGGACGTGTATACGCTGAACCGGGCGTATCAGTCTTATCGTCAGCCGGGGAGTTCTTTTAAGCCTTTGGCGGTGTATGCGCCGGCGCTGAATGAGGGGTATGAGGCGTCGTCTCAGTTGAAAAATATTGATGTGACAAAGGCAAAGGAGATGGGACTGTCGGCTACGGAGTTGTCCGGAGGGCAGATGAGGCTTGACCGGGCAGTGGAAAAGTCAGTGAATGGCTGTGCGTGGTGGTTGTTTTGTACGCTGACGCCTAAGAAAGCGCTATCTTATGTGAGGGAGATGGAGTTTGCCAGGGTTGTGCCGGATGATGATTATCCGGCGTCGGCGCTTGGGGGGCTGACGTACGGAGCGACGACAGTGGAGATGGCGAATGGGTATTCTACATTGGCGAATGAGGGCGAATATGTTCCGGCGACTTGTTTGACTTCTTTGAAGGACCGGGATGGCAATGAGCTGTATCAGGAAGCGGAGGCGAAGGAGGTGTATACGCCTTATGCGGCTACTGAGATGGTGGAGATTATGAAAGGGGTGATCCGGTCTGGTACGGCGGCGTCTATGGGATGGAACCTGGATGTGGAGGCAGCCGGGAAGACGGGGACGACCAATGAATGTAAGGATGGGTGGTTCTGTGGGGTGACGCCGGATTATTCCATGAGTGTGTGGGTGGGGTATGATGAACCCAGAATCCTGAAAAATCTGTATGGAGCTACGTATCCGGCCTCGATCTGGAAGACGGTGATGGAGGAACTGGTGAAGGACAGCACTGATAAAAGTTTCACAAAGTCAGCGGAAGGAGAGCAGGTGCAGCTCAATCCGGCGGGGGCGCAGGGATATGAGAGCTATCTGCCGGGAAGAGCAGATGATGAGGTACTTTCCGAGGGATACACGGTGCGCAATTACCGGGAGGACCATATGCTAGCTGATCAGGCGGAAGCGATCCTGTATCAGATCAGTACCTTAGATCCGGCGGCAGAGGGATATCCAGAGGAGCGGCAGAGACTGTATGAAGAGGCCAAAGCACTGATTGAACAGATCTACAGCCGCAAGCTGTATACACAGGAGGTGGAGAAGCTAAATAGTCTGGGGGAATAGAGTGAATTTGAATTTTTGAATATTGCAAAAGAAAATAGCATATGCTATAATGCCAGTAGGCAAAAGGATGTGAGCAATCCATTTGAACAAAGAACAAATCCCCAGACCGTAGTGGAGTACAGTCTGGGGATTCTTCTTTTCTTTTTATAGTGGCAAAGCACCCACTAGGCTATTTGTTGTCCTGGTCGCTGTCTAACCATTTGATGATGTAGTGGCAGGCTACACCAGCCGCGACAGTTACGAAAAAGGTCATGAGCATCTCCATTTGAACACCTCGTCCCTGTGTAGGGTATCGGTTGGACAACAAGGAGATCATAACACATATTGACGTTTTTGAGAATTGACAAAAGATAAAAAGAGCCTTATAATGGGGACAGATTTAGAGGAGAGAGGTGAAAAGATGAGATTATAATCGACTTTTGAAAACATGATACAAGTCGTAAGTTACAGATTACAGGTTGTGTGCGGTATCGCTTTTTTTAAATAAGAAGGGATACGGCTTTGTCATGTTGCCAAAGGTGGATTATGTTCTCATCCCCTCTCTTTTTTGTGCGTAAATATGGGGAGAGTGCGTAGTTTTGGACGCTTTGGCAGCGCAGGATAGACAGGAGGGAACAAGACTATGGCACGAATTGAGGTATTGGATCTGACATTTTGCTATGAGGGAAGTGCAGATCTTATTTTTGAAGGGGTCTCTTTTTCGGTGGATACGGACTGGAAGGTGGGATTTTTGGGACGTAATGGAAAGGGGAAGACGACATTTTTACAGCTTTTGTTGGGAAAGTATGAGTATCAGGGGAGGATTACTGCCAGTACGGCGTTTGATTATTTTCCCTATCAGGTGAGTGCAGAAGATCTGAAATGCTTGGGAGTGGATCTGATGGAGCAGTGGAAGGCAGGGTGTGAATACTGGCGTGTGTGCCGGGAGTTAGAGCGGCTATCGGTGGATGCAGAGGTGCTTTACAGGCCGTTTGAGACGCTGAGCCATGGGGAGCGTACTAAGGTGATGCTGGCAGTGCTTTTTTCTGGGGAGCATGATTTTTTGCTGATTGATGAGCCGACGAATCATCTGGATCAGTCTGCGAGGGAGACGGTGAAAGGGTATTTGGCGCAGAAAAAGGGATTTATTCTGGTGTCTCATGACAGGGATCTGTTGGATGCCTGCATTGATCATGTGCTGGTGCTGAATCGTTCTACCATTGAGGTGCAGAGGGGAAATTTTTCTAGTTGGTGGGAAAATAAGAGACGCAGGGATATGTTTGTGCAGATGGAAAATGAGAAACACAGAAAAGAGATCGGGAAATTGAGACAGGCGTCGCTTAGAAGCAGGCAGTGGGCGGATCAGAATGAGAGAAGTAAGATCGGGTATGATCCGGTCAAAGAGCATGAGAGGGGGAATGGCACACGGCCTTATATTGGGGCAAAGACGAAGAAGATGCAGAGCCGGGTAAAGCAGATGGAACAGAGGATCGGGCGGGAGATTCGGGAGCAGGAGGGTCTGTTGCAGGATCTGGAGTGTCCGGTGGAACTGAAGATGATGCCGCTTTTGCATCATAAAGAGGTACTTTTGGAGGCGCGCGAGTATGGGCTTTGGTATGAGGGAGCGAGAGAGCCTGTCTTTTGTGGGATGGGACTGGAGATACGAAGAGGAGAACGTGTGTTCTTGCAGGGGGAAAATGGGTGTGGAAAGTCGAGTCTTTTGAAAGGGGTGCTGGCGGCTTGTGGAGGAGCTGAGCGGGAGGAGAAGTTGAGGGAGATGGGGCTTCGGGAAGAGGGGGTGCTTCGGGCGGCATCCGGACTGGTGATCTCGTATGTGTCGCAGGATACTTCTTTTTTGAGGGGGAGTATCCGGGAGTTTTGCAGGGAACGGAGACTGGAGGAGAGGTTGTTTTGTGCGATTCTCAGGCAGTTGGATCTGGAGAGGGAGCAGTTTTCAAAGGGGATGGAGGAGTTTTCTGAAGGGCAGAAGAAGAAGATTCTGCTGGCAGCGAGTCTGATGACGCCGGCGCATCTGTATGTGTGGGATGAGCCGATGAATTATGTGGATGTGTTTTCCAGGATGCAGATTGAGAAGGTGCTGTTGGCGTGCGGGGCGACGATGCTGGTGGTGGAACATGATGTGAGGTTTGTGGAGGAGATTGCGACGAAGGTTGTGAAGATGTGAGGGGGCGACGGGCCAGCCGCAAAAGGAGCACCTGCAAGGGGGCGTGTGGGGCAGCGGGCTTCTGGGAGTTGGTCAATGTCTGCATAGAGTGTATCGGACAGTCAGCAACGTTTGTATGCTCCAATCGGACAGGGGTGTCCGCTTGGCTCATACAAACGTCACCGACTGTCCGCTCCAATCTACACAGCACTATTGACGCAATTCCCAGAAGCCCGCTGCCCCACACGCCCCCTTGCAGGTGCTCCTTTTGCGGCTGGCCCTGGTTTGTGTAGGAGTGGGGGGGGTAAGGACTTTGAAAATTTTTTAGGGGTGGGGAGTTCGCAGCTTTTTTTAAATGATATTTATTTAAGGGTGTGGTAGGATTTACCTATCGAAAGACAATGAGAGAGGTGAGAGTGAGATGTTTGTGATCAGCAATGATAAGTATGAGACGAGGGTTCCGGTGAGGGTTTGGCTGGAGAGTGAGGAGAAGATGGAGGAGAGTTGTCTGATGCAGGCAGTTCACTTGGCGAAGCTACCGTTTGTGTATCGGTGGGTGTCTTTGATGCCGGATACGCATACGGGGAAGGGGATGCCGATTGGGGGCGTGATAGCGACTAAGGATGTGATTATTCCGAACGCGGTTGGATCGGATATTGGGTGTGGGATGATTTTTGTGCCGATGAATGTGCGGCTTGAGGAGATTCAGGGGATTGTGACGGGAAATGGGTCGTTGATTCAGTTGCTGGTGGGGGATATCTTGAGAAATATTCCGGTGGGAGTGAATCGGTATAAGACAAAACAGGAGTCTGAGGTGCTGGATGCGGCTAAGGAGCAGATGGAGTTTTATGAGAGGAATCGGGAGCTTCTGCCGCTTTTGGAGGATGGGTATTATCAGACGGGGACGCTTGGGGGCGGTAATCATTTTATTGAGCTTCAGGTGGATGAACAGGGGTTTTTGGGGCTGATGATTCATTCGGGCAGCCGTCATATGGGGAAGGCTATTTGTGATTATTTTCACAAGAAGGCAAGGGAATTGAATGAGAGATGGTATTCTCAGGTGCCGGATGAGTATCGGCTGGCGTTTCTGCCGGTGGATACGGAGGAAGGAAAGCAGTATATTGCGTGGATGAATCTGGCGCTTGCATATGCGTATGAGAACCGGGCGCGGATGATGGAGCATACGATGGGGCTTGTGGCGAAGCATGTGGAGAAGTATGCAGGGGTAAAGGTAACGTATGGTGAGGTGATTAACTGTCATCATAATTATGCGGCGATTGAGCACCATTATGGAGAGAATGTGTGGGTGCACAGAAAGGGTGCGACGCGGGCACGTGCGGGGGAGATCGCGGTGATTCCCGGAGCGATGGGTTCTTATAGTTATGTGGTGGAGGGCCTTGGAAATCCGGAGTCGTTTTGTTCTTCTTCTCATGGGGCTGGCAGGGCGTATTCGAGAAAAGGAGCGATGGAGGCGTTTTCGACCGAGCAGGTGATCCTGGATCTGAGAGAGCAGCAGGTGGTGCTTGGGAAACAGAAAAAAAATGATGTGGCAGAGGAGTGTCGCTTTGCCTATAAGGATATTGACATGGTGATGGAGCAGCAAAAGGATCTGGTAAGACCTGTAAAGAAGCTGCGGACTGTGGGTGTTGTAAAGGGGTGAGATCCGATGGTAAATGAGATTTTGCTGAGAAGAAAAAATCAGATCTACATAGAGGAAGAAGTTACGTTTGACCCAAAAAAGGAACAGAGGAATCGTGTCCTGACTATGATGAAAAATCTGGAGCCTCTGGGGTATGTGTTTTCAGAGGAGTTGTGTAACCAGTTGGCAGGTCTGGAACAAGACGTGTTGGATACGTGTTATCTGGAGATCGTGGAGATCCTGAAAAAACGTGTGGGCGCAGATAAGGTCTATAAGCCGATGTATCCGAATTTTCCGGAAGAAGTGATGGAGCAGCAGGAGGCAGAACTGTACTGGAATGCGATTGTGCATTACTGGAGTTTTGGAAGGCTGTATCCGGTGACGAAGAAAAAGGAGCGTCTGCCATTATTTGACGAGACAAAAGTGGTGGTGCTGACAGTGGGGACGAGGGAAGAACTGCTTAGGATCTTTGAAAACCTGGCGGCGTCGAATGGTTCTCTGTCGGAACAGGATCTTATGGATCTGTCGTGGTATTTTTCTAATGTACCAGATGTTGTAAAGTATCTGCCAAATGAGATTCCATATAAGGAAAATGTGGCTTATATTGGGAAATGTTATCTAAGATCTGCGCCGCTTGTGGATGTGTCGGTATTAAAGACGTATGTCCATACGGGGACGGATGTGCTTCGGCTGGCGGCTGCCTTGTCAGACGGGGATATCAGTTTAAAAAAACGGGTGCGTTTTCAGAGTTTTTCAAGGAAGGAGCGCCGGATCTTGATGGGACTTCTCTCGGAGTCTTCCGGGCTTTTGGAGGAGATGCACAAGCGGCCGGAGGTGTGGAAGCGGCTGGGAGAACGGCTGCATCCGGGAGAGTTTCACGCGAAAATGTATGCAAGGGTCAGAGATACTTTTGCAAAGATCCGCGCAGGAGCGCCTGTCGGGCATTTTGCCGGGAAGGTGGAGAGTGCGCTTCTTAGAAAAGATCAGGCGGAGGCGCTTAGGCTTCTGAAGGAGCGTCCCGGTGAGCTGGCAAGGAGACTGGATGTGCTGCTTCGGATGGAGACGCTGCCAGAAGACCCGGAAAACGGCTGGTGGGATGTCCGTCTTAGAAGGATGCAGCTGCAAAAGGAGATACTGGAAGTATTTAAAGAGGCAGCAGAGCAGGTGTCGACGCCAGTGCTTCTGCAGGTGCGTACACATTTTCAATATCGGAACCAGCAGAGCTTTCGTTATTATTATCCTAAAGGGAAGATGGCGCAGGCGAGGATGATCGAAAATGCAAAAGCGCAGGTAGAAGAGGATGTCTGCAGGCAGGTGGTGATGATCTGTGAGTGGGCGCTGCGGCAGCGTTTTTCCAGGCTGGAATCTATGGGAAAGGTCTATCTGTCCGAGAGACTACAAGATTATATCGCGCCGTTTAACCAGAGAGCGGCTTCTAAAGCGGCGAAGACACTGGTGCGCGGCTCCAGGCTGCCGGTAGAGGCAAAAGCCAAAGCGGTGCGGGGATTTGTCTGGTGGACCAATATGGAGAATGGACAACGGGTGGATCTGGATCTTTCCGCGGTGGTTTTTGATGAAAAATGGGGGTATCTGGATCATATCTCGTATACCAATCTGCGGTCGAAAGCCTTTCAGGGCTGTCATTCCGGGGATATTGTGGACGGCGGTCCTGCTGCGGGAGACGGCGTGACAGAATTTTTGGATATGGATCTTGACAGCGTGGTCGCTTATGGAGGCCGCTATGTGGTGTACCAGGTCTATAGCTACACAGAACAGTTGTTTTCTGCTCTGCCTTACGTATCGTTTGGCTATATGGAGCGGCAGGAAGTGGGTAGCGGTGAGATCTTTGAGCCAAAACTGGTGCGTCAGAGGATTGATCTGGTATCGGAGACGATAGTGTCGATTCCCATGATCTTAGACTGTGTGGAGCGTAAGATGGTCTGGTGCGATGCAGGGATTTTTGCAGATAGTTGCTGCAGTCATCTAGGAGGCAACAACCTGGAGTCCAATCTGACTGGGATAGCGCTGGCATGTTATACCATGGTGCACACCCACCGCACCAGCCTGTATGACCTTCTGCGTATGCATGTGGATGCCAGAGGAGAGGTGTGTGAGACAAAAGAAGAAGCAGATGTGATCTTCGATGTGGAGGAAGGGATCACGCCTTTTGATACGGAGATTATACTTGCAGAATATATGCAATAAGTGTAAGATATACCTATATCCGGCTATGGATGGTCATCCTTCTAAAACGACTTTAAATCCTGGGTGTCGTCGGTTCGAATCCGGCCATCTTCGGGGATACCCCTGAAGATGTAGCTCAGTTGGTAGAGCACCAAAATGGACCATACGCTCTCCGGAACTTTGTGAAAAAAACTACATATATTCGGGCTATTGGTATTCATCCTTCTATTCGGTTCGAATCCGACTTCGATTATGGCATATCTGAGTACCAGCTTTCCCGAATGATAGATGCCGCCCGGCTATGGAGAATCATCCTTCTACTTAATCAGGGGCACAGTATCTGCCGGTTCGAATCCGGCCGTCGCAAGGTGAAACCTGCGATGTGGCCAAATTGGGAAAGGCGCTGTGAAGATAAAAGATTCTCTGCTTACCGGGCGGTATTATTTTTTAAGATCGATTCATAAAGATGTGATTCAAGATCTCATGCGCCACCTTATCTTTGCTCATGATGGGCAGTTCTTTTACCGAGTCTTTGGTGATCAGTGTGACCACATTGGTATCGGTGCCAAAACCGGCGCCGGCGACTTTTAAGTTGTTGGCGACGATCAGATCTATATTTTTCCGAATGAGTTTTTCCTGTGAATTTTTTAACATATTTTCGGTCTCCATCGAGAAACCGCAGAGAAACTGGCCTTCTTTTTTATGTTCGCCCAGATATTTCAGGATATCCTGGGTGCGTTTTAACGGGATACTTAAGTTGCCGTCTTTTTTCTTGACTTTTTCGCTGCTGACTGTGACAGGAGTGTAGTCTGCTACGGCAGCCGCTTTGATTATGGCATCCTGCGTATCCTGCAAGGCTGTGACAGCCTGAAACATCTCTTCGGCAGAGCGTACAGGGATGTGCTTTACAAAGGGCACAGGAGGCAGATCCACAGGGCCTGATACCAATGTGACATCGGCTCCCCGCAGCATGGCGGCCCTGGCGAGGGCATAGCCCATCTTGCCGGTGGAGTGATTGGTGATATAGCGGACAGGATCGATGGCTTCCTGAGTAGGTCCGGCAGTCACCAGGATCTGTTTGCCAGAGAGATCTTTTTCACAAGCGATCTCTTTGATGATATAAGAGAGCAGCTCTTCTGGTTCTGGCATCTTTCCGGCGCCCGTGTCGCCGCAGGCCAGATGACCACAGGCCGGGTCGATCACTGTATATCCATAGTTTGCCAGCAGTTTTAGATTGTCCTGCACGACTGGATTTTCATACATGGCAGTATTCATCGCCGGGGCGATCAGCTTCGGACAAGTGCAGGCCAAAAGAGTGGTGGTCAGCATATCATCTGCGATGCCATGGGCAAGTTTTCCTATGACATTGGCAGATGCAGGCGCAACGAGCACCAAATCTGCCCGCTTGGCAACCGCAATATGCTCCACCTCAAAAGAAAAATCCCGGTCAAACGTATCCGTCAGGCATTTGTTGCCCGTCAGTGTCTCAAACGTAATAGGATGGATAAAATGAGTGGCATTTTTCGTCATAATCACCTGCACATCACAGTGCAGTTTCTTCAGCGCACTGGCCAAAGATGCGCTCTTGTAGGCGGCAATACTGCCAGTTACACCTAATAGTACATATTTATGATTTAACATGAGTGGTCCTCCATTCTTGTCTGCATCTGCATATTACAGCTTTTAGATCATTTTTATAGAGTTCTATCCTCTCTGGATTGCATTGGGTGATATTTTTATCGTGGTTGTATTTTATCATGCGTAGAAAGCTTTCGCAACTTTGTTATTGACAAGCCGGGAAAAATATTGACATAATGGAGGAAAACACAAAAAGAGGTAGCAGTATGATTTTAGCAGTGGATATTGGAAATACAAATATTGTGGTGGGTTGTATTAATAAAGAAGAGATCTGTTTTGTGGAACGGCTCTCTACGGTGTCAACGAGAACGGAATTGGAGTATGCCATCAGCTTTAAAAATATTCTGGAACTGTATGATATTTCCACCGATCAGTTGGATGGCGGGATTATCTCTTCGGTGGTGCCTCCGGTGACGAATACGGTGCGCCGCTCGATGGAGAAGATCCTGAACCAGGAAGTGATGGTGATCGGGCCAGGGGTGAAGACGGGGCTGAATATCCTGATGGATGACCCAAGGCAGGTGGGAAGTGACCGGATCGTCAATGCGGTGGCAGTGGTTCATGAATATCCGGTGCCGGCAGCGATTATAGATATGGGGACGGCGACGACGATCTGCATCGTGGATGGAAAGAAAAATTATATCGGCGGAGCGATTATCCCAGGGGCGCGGATCTCGGCGGATACCCTGACTGCCAAGACGGCACAGCTTCCTAAGATCAGTATCGAGCCGCCTGCCAGACTGATTGGGAAAAATACGGTGGATTGTATGAAGAGCGGGGTCTTTTATGGAAATGCAGCCCTTTTAGACGGGATGTTGGACCGCATGGAAGAAGAGATGGGAGAAAAACTGACCATCGTAGCCACCGGCGGCCTTGCCAAATCGTTGATTCCCCATTGCAGGCATCAGATCATCTTGGATGATGCACTGTTATTAAAGGGCCTGAAGATCATCTATGAGAAAAATCAATAACTGGCAAGGCGTCAGAGGCGGGAAGAGACTAGTCTACCTCATCTTCGGAGACCAGTTCATCGTATTCCATGGAGTCTAACAGCTCGTCAAAAGCATCGGAGACAGCTTCGTATTCTTCATCGCTGTCAATGTTTTCCAGCTGCGGGCTGCCTCCTGAACTGACCAGATAACGGTAGAGATAAACTTCCCCGTCAGCGTTTTGGCCATTTTCATCCAAAGGAAGCAAGGCGATGTATTCTTTGTTGTTGGCGTCAAAGATTCCGACAATGGCACATTCTACGGTGGTGTCGTCATCTAAGGTCAAAGTAACGGTGACACCTTCGCCGCCGCAAGAGGCGCAGTCGCCATTACATTTGGTTTCATCACATGTATTATTGGACATTTGATAACCCTCACATTTCTTTTGAATTAGATGTTCTTGTTCCCTATCACTGTATCAGAATGTGGGAATATTTGCAAGAGGTAATCGAAATTGAAGAGGCAATGGTGCAGGGGAGGACAAGAGAGGAGAAAAAAAGAAGATGGAGATTCAATTTTCAAAGAGGGCAGAGGAGATTGGAGAAGGGATATTTTCTGTCTTAAACGGGAAAAAAGAGAGACTTATACGAGAGGGGAGAGAGGTCTTTAACTTTTCGGTGGGAACGCCGGATTTTCAGACGCCGGAACATATTAGAAAGGCGATGGAACAGGCTTGTCAGGACCCTGAGAATTATAAATACGCGTTGACAGACCGGGCAGAGATGCTGGATGCAGTGAGGGATTTTTACCAGAAACGGTTTGGAGTGAAGCTTCAAAGAGAACAGATTATGAGTCTGTATGGGTCCCAGGAAGGGATGGCGCATATTGCACTGATGTTTTGTGATCCGGGGGATGTGGTGCTGGTGCCCAATCCCGGATACCCGGTATTTGGGATGGGACCTAAGCTTATGGGAGCAAGATGCGTGGGCTATCCGCTCTATGCCAAAAATAATTTCCTGCCGGACTTTGACGATATCGAAGAAGAGACTGCAAAAGCGGCAAAATTTATGATTCTTTCCTATCCGGCCAATCCGGTCTGCTCTGTGGCGGATGATGCGTTTTATGAGAAAGCCATCGCATTTGCCAAAAAATATCAGGTGGTTCTGCTGCATGACAATGCCTATGCAGATATTCTCTATGGAGGGAAGACGGGAAAATCCTTTTTGTCCTATGAGGGCGCTTTCGATGTGGGGATAGAATTTTATTCTCTGTCCAAATCTTATAATATGACCGGGATGCGGATCTCGTTTGCCATTGGAAATGAGAAGATGATACAGACTTTTAAAAAGATCCGTTCCCAGATTGACTACGGGATCTTCCTTCCGGTGCAGTATGCGGCGGTTGCTGCGCTGACCGGGCCGCAGGACAGTGTAACCGAGCAGTGCAGACTCTATGAAGAACGCTGCAGGGCACTGTGCGGCGGGCTTCGGGAGATTGGATGGGAAGTGCCGGACGGGCAGGGAACGATGTTTGTGTGGGCGCCGATTCCAACAAACTACACCAGTAGTGAAAAGTTTGCGATGGATCTGGCGGACAAAGCAGGTGTAATCGTGGTGCCTGGGACCGCATTTGGAAGTCTTGGCGAAGGATATGTGCGGATGGCGCTGGTATACCCGGCAGAGGAGATAAAAAGGGCTGTTAAGGTGATCAAGGAGTGTGGAATCTTAGAGGCATGAACAAGATCTTAGAGATATATACGGATTTTATTTTTCTAGAAGACCCTATGGAGCCGGCGGATCTGATCTTTGTGCCAGGGTCAGAAGAAGAGGCGCTGCCCATCCAGGCGGCAAAGCTGTGGCACCAAGGATATGCACCCATCGTGCTCCCTTCCGGGAAATATGCAAAATATTCGGAAGGATTTTCAAAAGATCCGGCTTTTGAGACAGAGTGGGCATATTTTAGTGACATTTTGCAAAGACATCAGGTGCCAAAAGAGCGGATCTGGAAGGAAGACCAGGCGACATTTACCTATGAAAATGCCCTGCGTTCCCGTCAGGTGACAGACCAAAAAGGACTGCAGGTGAAAAAAGCGATCCTCTGCTGTCAGGCATACCATGCCCGCCGCGCCAGTCTGTATTATCAGGTGTGTTTTCCAGAGGCAAAGATCCTGGTCTGTCCGGTGGAGACCAAAGGAATTAACCGTGATAACTGGCATCAGTCTGCCAGGGGGATCAAGCTGGTACTGGCAGAGATCACCCATTGCGGCACCCAGTTTGAGGAAATTTTAACGGAGATCAAAGAGGGCTGTCCCCATACAGTAGAGGAAATCTTAAAAGACCTCTGAAAAATCGTTTTACGGGCATCTTAGGGGCTTGAAAATTATTTTAATTGTGTTACTATTAGATTGGTGTAAATTTGGTATAGAAAAGGAGAGAGACATGCAGACGTTAGAGTTACAGAAAATGGCCAATGAAGTCCGTAAAGGAATTGTGACTGCTGTACACAGTGCAAAGGCAGGACATCCAGGCGGATCTTTATCGGCTGCAGACATTTTTACCTATTTATATTTTGAGGAGTTAAAGATTGATCCAAAGAATCCAAAAGATCCCGACAGAGATCGTTTTGTGTTATCCAAAGGACATACAGCTCCCGGCTATTACAGTGCGATGGCACACAGAGGATATTTCCCGGTGGAAGATCTGGTAACGCTTCGTCATGTGGGATCTCATCTGCAGGGACATCCATGTATGCAGCATATTCCAGGGATCGATATGTCATCTGGTTCTTTAGGACAGGGGATCTCTGCGGCAGTTGGTATGGCGATTGCAGGAAAGATGGACCAGAAATCTTATCATGTATATACCCTGCTTGGGGACGGTGAGATTCAGGAAGGACAAGTCTGGGAAGCAGCCATGTTAGCTGGACACAGACATCTGGACAACCTGACGGTGATTGTGGACAACAATGGTCTGCAGATCGACGGCAAGATCGATGATGTGTGCTCTCCTTATCCAATTGATAAAAAATTCGAGGCGTTTAATTTCCATGTGATCAATGTGGCAGACGGCAACGATATGGAGCAGTTAAGAGCTGCATTTACGGAAGCAAAGACTGTGACAGGAAAGCCGGTGGCGATTATTGCCAAGACCGTAAAAGGCAAAGGGGTTTCTTTTATGGAGAACCAGGCATCCTGGCATGGAACCGCGCCAAATGATGAGCAGTATGCAGTGGCAATGGCAGATTTAGAGAAAGTGGGTGAAGCATTATGTCAGAAGTAAAGAAGATTGCAACAAGAGAGAGTTATGGAAATGCTCTGGCAGAGCTTGGGGAACAGTATCCGAATCTGGTTGTGCTGGATGCAGACTTGGCAGGTGCTACCAAGACTTCGATTTTTATGAAGAAATTTCCCGACAGACATATCGACTGCGGGATCGCTGAGAGCAATATGATGGGTGTAGCAGCAGGACTGTCCACAGCGGGCAAGATTCCATTTGCTTCTACATTTGCCATGTTTGCAGCGGGCAGAGCGTTTGAGCAGGTGAGAAATTCGATCGGCTATCCGCATATGAATGTAAAGATTGGTGCGACTCATGCTGGAATCTCCGTAGGAGAAGACGGAGCTTCCCATCAGTGCAACGAGGATATTGCGCTGATGCGGACGATTCCGGGCATGGTGGTGATCAACCCGGCAGATGACGTGGAAGCGAGAGCGGCAGTGAAAGCGGCGATCGAGCATGAGGGACCTGTCTATCTGAGATTTGGCCGTCTGGCGGTTCCGGTGATCAACGATCCGGCAGACTACAAGTTCGAGCTGGGCAAGGGCATCACGATGAGAGAGGGCAAGGATGTGACCATCGTTGCCACCGGCCTTGAGGTATCTGAGAGCTTAGAAGCTGCAAAGATGCTGGAAGCAGACGGTATCGCAGCGGAGGTGATCAACATCCACACGATCAAGCCTCTGGATGCAGATCTTATAGCAGCATCTGCCAAGAAGACAGGCAGGGTCGTCACAGTAGAGGAGCACTCCATCATCGGCGGACTTGGAGGAGCTGTGGCAGAGGCACTTGCCGAGAAGGCACCTACAAAGATGCTGAGAATCGGTGTCAACGATACTTTCGGAGAATCCGGCCCTGCAAAGGCATTGATTGAGAAGTATGGACTGGATGCAAAGAGTATTTATGAGAAGATAAAAGCGTGGTTATAGAATAATAGTTGCGTTATTATAAACTGTCTGTTGCAAAACAGACAAGCAACCCCAAAACAGCATCAGCCCGAACAATGCCCGTAATGACATTTGAGAGCGCAGCGAACAAATGTTATTACAGAGAAGGGGCATTGTGAGCGGCTGATGCGGAAGTCAACAGAACCTAAAAACAGCATCAGCCCGAACAATGCCCGTAATGACATTTGAGAGCGCAGCGAACAAATGTTATTACAGAG
>CAJUGG010000089.1 GCA_910585995.1 uncultured Lachnospiraceae bacterium | reverse complement strand
TTGGCAAATTTCTGATGGTAGCGTTAGACTTCAAATAGTCTTCTTAAACTGACACTTGGGAAGAACTCCTGTATAGCAGTCAAGTTTGCCTCAGTAAGGTGCAAACCATATTCCCGACTCCTGTTCACAAACTTCAAATGTGATTTTGAAATTAACCAGCAGAGCATAATAGTCGGGGGTGGATACGGAGAAATAGTCTTGACTATTTAACTGCCCATCAAGCTGGGCTTCTAGTGCCGCCTCATTGTGGCAAGCCATGACTTGAGGATTTTTTAGGGTGCCGTTTATACTCTGCTTCAGAAGTCGTGTCCAAAAGCACACTGATACAAATCAAATTATACACTAGTTGTTCCCAGAAAACAATTAATCTTCCTAAAGTTCTACGAATTTCTGCCATAGCTGGCAGGATAAGAAACAATCAGAAACACAATCCTTCATTTCGAGAGAGAATTGATGGCATGAGTGGCATTCAAGCAATACAAAAGGACAGCGCCTTGTGGGTACTGTCCTCTGCTTGTTCAGGGATAAATCAACTCTTGAACTTTTGGACGAAAATATCCTTGACAAATCCCGTCTTGATATGACATCCTTTATAAATCGCGATGATGTGCTGACACTCATATTACATCTGGGCTATCTGGCATATGATATCAATTCACAGGAGGCTTTTATTCCCAACCAGGAGCTTGCCGGCGAATTTGAAAATGCGGTAGAATGCGGGGATTGGAAAAATGTAGCAGACGCATTACAAAAATCAGAGGAGTTATTGAAAGCAACAATGACAGGAAATTCTGATATTGTGGAAAATATACCGGTAATATCCTTGTTGGGATTAATTACAGAAAAAAAGACAAAAAGCACGAAGGCAGCCCCCTCCTCACCGGGCACTGCCTGTTTTTTTCATCCTATTGGCTGCGGAATTTCCCGCAGCCGTATTTCCGTATCTTATGCTTCATACACAACCTGGCCGTCCATGATGGTCGTCACCACCTTCGTATCCAGTATCTCCTGCGGCTTTGCTTCAAACAGGTTTTTGTCGAGTACAATGATATCCGCCAGCATCCCTTCCGCCAGGGTGCCCAGATCCTGCTCACAGCCTTCGGCATAGGCTGATCCCCAGGTATAAGCTTTCAGCGCCTCTTCCATGGTGATCCGCTGTCCTGGATACCAGCCCCCTTCGGGCTTGCCATCGAACGTCTGACGGGTCACTGCCCCGTAGATCTCGCACATGGGCTCAAGCCCTACCACCGGAAAATCGCTTCCCAGGGAAAGCACCATCCCCGCGTCCAGCAGTTCGCGCATGGGCCAGGAATGCTTTGCCCGCTGGCTTCCCACCGCAGCTTCCTTGTCGCCGTACAGGCCGTTTCCTTTGTCGCCGCCCTCCAGGTCAAAGAGCATGTGCCAGGGCTGCATGCATCCGCAGATGCCCAGCTTTGCAAAGCGCGGGATATCCTCCGGATGTATGGTTTCCAGATGCTCCTGCACATGACGGAGATTCTGTTTTCCATAGAGCCTTTCGCCTTCCTCAAAAATATCCAGCATTTCACGGACCGCCCGGTCCCCGATGGTGTGGATTCGAAGCGGCACCCCGTCCTTGATTGCTTCGAGCGCCTGCTTCTTAAATTCCTTCATATCCACCGACGTGGCGCCGCGGGTGCCCGGATCGTTGGTATAAGGCTCCAGAAGGTATGCGGTAAACACGCTGGTCACACCGTCGATCAACTGCTTCAGCCCGCGGATACGAAGCTTCCCGTCCGCATACTTTTTCTGCAGCGCCGCAAAGCTTTCCTTCTCATATTCCGCAATGTTCGGATACATCATCACCCGGGAGGTCAACGTCCCCTTCTCTTCCATTTTTTCAAAATACGGCAGCGGGTCGTCATGGGCTCCATAGGGCGCCACCAGGCTGCAGCTTGTGATCCCCAGCTTCTTCATCTTATCAAAAAGGTTCTCATAGATCTGCATGTAAACTTCATCCGACGGGCTGCAGATGGCATCGGTAAACGCGAAAGACGCACCGTCATAAAACCGTCCTGTCAGCTCCCCTTTTTCATCCTTCTCGATCACCCCGTCCGCCGGGCTTTTTGTATCCTTCGTAATCCCGATCTTCTCGATGGCGCAGGTATTCACGGCAACGGTATGCATGTCCGCCAACTGCAGAACCACCGGCCTGTCTGAAATCACCCGGTCAATGTCATGGCAGGTGGGAAGCGTCTGGTCCTTCCAGAGCAGATTATTCATCATATATCCGAACACCCACTCATTATCCGGATGGCTGTCCCCATACTCCTTTGCCATCTGGATGGCTTCCTCCCTGCTTCCGGATTCAAGCAGGCAGAAGGAAAAGTCCGGGTTCTCCAAAAAAGCTCCCTGTGTGATATGGGTGTGGCCGTCGTTGAACCCCGGCATAACCAGCCTGTCACCGCAGTCGATCACTCTGGTATCAGGCCCGATGTATCGGTCGATCCCCTCCCCTTTTACCACAGCCGCAATCCGCTTTCCTTCCACTGCAATCCAGCCTGCGAACGGCTTTGCACCTGTTCCGTCAAATATCGCGTTACCTCGAATTACCATTGCTGCATTACTCATATGTATATACCTCCATTCTCTCATCCATTCTTACAGCAGACAGATTTTTTTCCGTTTATCTTTCGCTGCAGAATTTCAGTCTGTTTTCAGTTTTTTCCCGTTTATCTTCTGCTGCAAAATTTCAGGCTGTTTTCATGTTTTTCAGGCGTTTGATCTCCATCCCTGCCAGTATCAGTGACAGTGCAAACGACAGGATATCGGATACCGGCTGTGAGAACCACACACCGGTGATTCCCAGCATATTCGCCATGATAAAGATTGCCGGAATCCCGAAAATGATGTAGCGGCAGATTCCGAGTACCGTAGATTCGATCACCCGCTCCACTGCCTGGAAATAACCGGACATCAGGTTTGCGGTGAGCCCGAGGGCGGTACAGGAAACTACGACCCTGGTGTATTTTGCCGCAATCGGGATCAGCTCGGAGCCGGCTCCGATAAACAGCGTGCATACCGGTGTGGCTGCAAGCCAGAACAGGATTGCCAGGACATAGACTGCGATCAGGTTGCCGCCGATTCCCACTTTGATCAGATCCTTCACACGGTCATACAGCTTGGCGCCGAAGTTGTAGCTTGCGATGGGCTGCAGCCCTCCGGTGGTAGACTGGGTAATCATCATCAGGATATAGACCACGTATCCGTTGATCACTGCAAATGCCGCAATATCCAGCTCCCCTCCGAATTTTCCCAGAAAGTTGTTGAGCACGATGGTAAATACGGTTGAGGATGCCTGTACCAGAAGATAGGGGAAACCGATCTTCACAATATTTCCGATGATCTCTTTATCAAAATGCAGGTCGGACATCCCCACCTTGAAAATGGTATTTTTGCTGAAAAAGAAATACAGGATAAAAAAGCCCCAGATTCCGATGGAGGACGCATAATAGCCCGCGCATCCTGCGATCCCCAGTTTCAGGATAAATACGCTCGCATAGAGCCATACCAGCGCCAGGATTGCGGAAAGCGTCATAGCCCAGGTCGCGATACTCGGCTTTTCATCCACCCTTGCCATATAAACCGCAATGTGGCCGATGATGCAGAAGGGATATCCGAACATAAATATCCGAATAAACAATACGATGGAATCAAACAGATCCGGCGTGGCTCCCAAAAGCCCCGCAATAGGACCTGCAAAAATAAAGATCACAACCGCAATGGCAACAATGGCAATGAAGCTGAACCACAGCCCCTGCCCGTAGACCTTTCTTGCCCCCTGCTCATCGCCGTCTCCCAGCTTCATGGCCGCCAGTGTGGAAACACCGATCGCGAAGAAACCTCCCAGCGCCAGCATAAAATATTCCAGCGGCATGATCAGCCCTACGCAGGCAAGTCCCGTCTCTCCCAGACCTCTTCCTATAATAATGCCTTCCAGGATGACCATAATCGCCTGTGCCAGCATTCCGATCAATGTAAGAAAACTGTACTTCACAAACAGCCCCGCTACCGGTTTCGTACCCAGCTCCCTGGATTCGGAACTCTGTTCCTGTCTCATCTCTTCACTCATTTTGTTGTTCTCCTTCCTTTATCTCCTTTGGATTTCTGCCTGCCGTTCGGCACGCCCTTTTTTGTATGTTTGTATTATATGACAGTTTATGCCGCGTTTACACTCCTGTTTTTTGTATATTTCATCTAAACTTTTGATCTAATCCTATCTAAACCTCATACAAAACCAATGTATATCTCTTCCCAAATAGGACTTTTTATTATAAAACAGCACAAAAAACAGAGGTCTGTCTGCAACGAATCACATGACAGCCTCTGCATCTTGTACATCCTATCCCCGGCTCTTCGTCCCGGTTGAATCCCGCTTCGCCACCTTTAAGCGGTTCAGCATGATCTCCTTTTCTCCGAATTTCCCTTTCGCTTCCGTCCCTTCCTCAAACAGATACACCAATTCCAGTTCATCCTTTTTCTGCAGCTTCATCCCCCGGACGCCCACGGCGCCTTTTTTCTTCTCCGGGATTTCCGAAGCCGGAAAACGCAGGAAATATCCGCCTTTTGTCTGGAGCACGGCGTGCTGGTTCTCCGTCACCACCTGAACAGAGATCACCGCGTCCTCCTCCTGGAGCTTGGTGGCCCCGATGGTCCGTTTGGCCACCTGGAACTCCGTTCCCTCCACACGCTTGATCATCCCCTGCTTTGTGGCGAAGAGAAGCTTTGCATAGCGCATCTGCTCCATATCGCAGACCATCACCATCTGCTCCTGTGCGCTGGCGTAATTGCTCACATTGTCGATGGGCGTCCCCTTATCCCGGAACTTTCCATAGGGAAGGTCTGGCACCTTGATCTGGTGCATCTTGCCTGTATCTGTGAAAATGCAGATCCGCCCGGTGTTCATACAGTGGATGATGTATTTATTCTCACTGTCCGCGGCTTCCCGGTTCCTCTCATATACGGATACGTCCACGGTTTTCGCATAGCCGAAGCGGTCCATCATAAACACCACTTCCTGCTCCTCGATCTTCTTCTCTTCAAACACCGCTTCCTCCGCATTTTCGATGGCGGTACGCCGCTTCCTTCCGTACTCCTTCCGGAAATCGTCCAGCTCCTCCATGATCACCTGGGCCATGGAATCGTAGTTGTTGAGGATGTCCTCATATCTGGCGATATGCTTTAGCGTCTCCTCGTGCTCCCTCTGCAGCGCCTCGATCTCCAGGCCGATCAGCTTGTAGAGACGCATCTCCAGAATGGCCGTGGCCTGCCGCTCGGTAAACCGGAGCATGGCCGCCATCTTCCGGGAAATGCCGGTTTTAAACTTGATATTATCGGTGACGCCGTTTACGAGACAGTTTCTTGCGTCCTTCACAGACTTGCTGCCCCGGAGGATCTCGATGATCAGATCGATCACATCACAGGCTTTGATCAGACCTTCCTGTACCTCCTTGCGCTCCAGCTCCTTTGCCAGCAAGGTCTTATATTTTCTCGTAGCCAGCTCAAACTGGAAATCCACATGATGCTCGATGACCGCTTTGAGCCCCAGCGTCTCCGGCCTGCCGTTCGCCACTGCCAGCATATTGACGCCGAAGGTATCCTCCAGCCGGGTCTTTTTGTAGAGCATGTTTTTCAGGTTTTCCACATCCGCGCCCTTTTTCAGCTCCAGCACGATCCGGATGCCTTCCTTGGAGGACTGGTTGGAAATGTCCACAATGTCGGTGGTCTTTTTGGACTCCACCAGCCCTGCTACGTCGTTCAAAAATTTTCCGATCCCGCTTCCGATCATGGTATAAGGGATCTCCGTGATGACAAGCTGCTTCTTCCCGCCTTTGAGCTCCTCAGTCTCCACCTTGCCCCGGATCTTGATCTTCCCCTGCCCGGTCTCGTAGATGTTCAGCAGGTCGTCCTTGTTGACTACAATCCCGCCGGTGGGGAAGTCCGGCCCTTTTACGAAACGCATCAACTGCTTGGTGCTGATCTCGTCATTTTTCATATACGCCTTGACCGCGTCTATGACCTCGCACAGGTTATGGGTGGGGATGCTGGTAGCCATCCCCACCGCGATACCCTCCGCGCCGTTGATCAGCAGGTTGGGCACACGCACCGGGAGCACCACAGGCTCCTTCTCGGTCTCGTCAAAGTTGGGACCGAAGTCCACCACATTTTTATCTAGGTCGGACAGGTACGCCTCCTGGGTAAACTTTGAGAGCCTGGCTTCCGTATAACGCATGGCCGCGGCCCCGTCCCCCTCGATGGAGCCGAAGTTGCCGTGGCCGTCCACAAGGATCATGCCTTTCTTAAATTCCTGAGCCATCACCACCAGCGCTTCATAGATGGAGCTGTCGCCGTGGGGATGGTATTTGCCCATCGTGTCCCCCACGATACGGGCGCATTTCCTGTAGGGCCGGTCATAACGGATTCCCAGCTCATGCATGTCATAGAGCGTCCGGCGCTGGACAGGCTTTAACCCGTCCCGGACGTCCGGCAGCGCCCTGGCGATGATTACGCTCATGGCATAATCGATATAAGATTTTTTCATCAGATCCGAATACTCGGTCCGGATGATCTGTTGCTCACTGCTCATATTCCTCTCCTATCCGTATCTGTTTCGTTTCCTGGCAGATACGCACCTAATCCTCCTCTGAAAAGCTACTCCAATCCTAAATGTCCAGCTCCGCTTCCGTCGCATTTTCATAGATAAATGCCCGTCTCGGCGGTACCTCGGTTCCCATCAGCATCTCCGTAACGCCGGATGCCATCCTGGCGTCCTCAATCTCCACCAGCTTCAAAAGCCGGTTTTCCGGGTCCAGGGTGGTCTCCCACAACTGCTGGGCGTCCATCTCCCCCAGTCCTTTATACCTCTGGAGGGTAAACGCGCCGTCATGGGTTTTCCGGTACTTCTCCAGCGCCGCGTCATCGTAGAGATACTCTTCCTCCCCTTTTTTCGGCATGGCCTTATACAGCGGGGGCATGGCAATATATACATGTCCTTCATAAATCAGCTCCGGCATGAACCGGTAAAACAGCGTCAGAAGCAGGGTGGAAATGTGCGCCCCGTCCACATCCGCATCCGCCATAATGATGATCTTGTCATAGCGCAGCTTGGTGATGTCAAAATCATTGCCGTACCCTTCGGAAAATCCGCATCCAAACGCATTGATCATCGTCTTGATCTCCGCATTTGCCAAAACTTTGTCAATGCTTGCCTTCTCCACATTCAGGATCTTGCCACGGATCGGGAGTATCGCCTGATATGCCCGGTTTCTGGCGGTCTTGGCAGACCCGCCTGCGGAATCTCCCTCCACGATAAAGATCTCACATTTGGAGGCGTCCTTGCTCTCACAGTTGGCTAATTTCCCGTTGGAGTCAAACGAAAATTTCTGCTTGGTCAAAAGGTTGGTCTTGGCCCGCTCCTCGCTCTTTCTGATCTTCGCCGCCTTTTCCGCGCAGCCAATCACGGCTTTGAGTGTCTCGATATTGCGGTCAAAATACCGCTGGATCTCATCTCCGGTCACTTTGGAAGAAGCTTTTGCAGCATCCTGGTTGTCAAGTTTTGTCTTGGTCTGGCCTTCAAAGCGGGGATCGGGGTGTTTGATGGAGATCACAGCAGTCATGCCATTGCGCACATCCGCCCCGGTAAAGTTGGCGTCTTTTTCTTTTAAGATGCCTAATTCTCTGGCATAGCTGTTGATCACCGTGGTAAATATAGTCTTAAATCCGGTGATATGGGTGCCGCCTTCTGCATTGTAGATATTGTTGCAAAATCCCAGCACATTTTCATGAAATTCGTTGATGTACTGAAAAGCGCACTCCACGGTGATACCTTCATTTTCCCCTTTATAGTAGACCACATCATGAATGGTCTCCTGGGAGTGATTTAAGTCCTTGACAAACCCTACCAGCCCGTCGGGTTCATGGTATTCTATATGTTCGGTCTCAGGCCCTCTGCGGTCTTCAAAGATGATAGTCAGCTCTGGATTCAGATAAGCAGTCTCATGCATCCGGCTCTTGACCTCTTCCGCTTTAAAACGGGTCTTTTCAAAGATCTCCGGGTCCGGCAGGAAATTGATCTTTGTCCCGGTCTTTTTCGTCTTGCCGATGGTGGGCAAAAGACCGTCCACCAGTTCAATCGTGGGATTGCCCTTTTCATAGTGGTCATGGTGGATCAGGCCGTCCCTCGATACCTCGATATCCAGATACGTTGACAGAGCGTTGACAACCGAAGAACCCACACCATGCAGTCCTCCGCTGGTCTTATAGACCGAATCGTCAAATTTGCCCCCTGCATGGAGCGTGGTAAAGACCAGACGCTCCGCAGACATGCCTTTGGCATGCATCCCCACGGGAATCCCCCGTCCATTGTCGATCACCGTACAGGAACCGTCTTTTTCCAGATATACGTCAATCTGGCTGCAGAATCCTGCCAGATGTTCATCCACCGAATTGTCCACAATCTCATAGATCAGATGATTCAGGCCCTTTGTCGAAACACTGCCGATGTACATACCCGGCCTTTTTCGGACCGCCTCTAGCCCTTCGAGGACCGAGATACTGTCTGCATCATAAGTGTTATTTGCCATATGTCCACTCCTTATTTCTCTCAGATTTCAAATACAAGACTCATTATACAAAATCCTGAAAAAAATAACAAGACAAAAATCGAACAAATTTTCGCCTTTTTGACAGACAACCCGACAAAAAAAGACGGGGAAGGCCGCAAAGTATGACATTCCCCAGGTTTTTTCCCTATTCCAGATTGAGTCTTGTTGCCAGAAGCCGCTCGGTAATCACATGATAGATCATGATCTGGATAATCTGGATCAACAGTGTAAATAACAGATACCAGGTGTTGATGGCATTTCCCGCCACATAGCTCCACTCGAAGACGCCAAATCCATAGACGATATACTCCACGATATTGGTCAGGATGGAGACAATAATGGAGATGCCCACAAAGGAGAGGCAAGACCCCAGCACTTTGTGATCCTGCCAGAGCTGTCCGACAGCCATGGCGACGTATACATGATAGATACTTCCCACAATGCCAGCCACTAAAAGGAGCAAGGATAACAGCAGATAGAACCAGAACTCCGGCCCAATCTTCAGGATATCGCGAAATGCATATTTCCATACATAGGCCAGGCTCTCTATGATCTCTGATGTGGAAAATACCGCCAGAATCATACAGGAAAAGATCCCCACGATAATCCCGATACAGCTGACAAAAGTAGCAGTAATCGCTTTTGATACTACTAGCTGCCAGGTCTTGACCGGCAGAGTAAACATCAAATAGCCCTCGTCTTTTAAAAGTCCGTTCCAGAATCTCTGGATGATAAACAGAATCGTCATCACAAAAAGACCTACGATGATCCCAAAGAAGAGCAGCGACATAATCATCAGCAAAATACCACTACCAGCCACCATAAAAGTAGAAGATAAAAAGTTTTCTGTCCACAGAGACATGCTGCGGATAGAAGCACTTAGAAGCAGTGCAACCACGGGAGTCAGAATCCACATAGGGATAAAGACTCTGGATATGGATTTGACCTCATATTTGAATAATTTTCTAAGCATTACCACGCACCTCCGCCATATGGAATCGTCCGAAAGACTTCCCGGAACAATTCATCCACTGATTTTCCTTCTTTTTCCCGGATATCATCCACCAATTCCTGACGGATCACCTGTCCATTTTGAATAAATACCACTTCATCCAGCACCCGTTCGATATCGGAAATCAGATGCGTCGAGATCAGTACGGTGCCTTCTGGATTATAGTTATTTAATATGGTGGACAGGATATAATCTCTGGCTGCCGGGTCCACGCCTGCGATGGGTTCATCCAGCAGATAGAGCTTGGCTCTGCGACTCATCACCAGGATCAGTTGTACTTTTTCTTTGGTTCCTTTGGACAAGTGCTTCATCCGAAGCTGGATATCAATCTGCAGGGCTTTGCACATCTGTTCCGCTCTGGCCCTGTCAAAATCCTCATAAAAATCTTCAAAAAGTTCAAAAAGATCGCGCACTCTCATCCAGCCGGAAAAATAGGGTTTGTCGGGCAGATAGCTGATGATGGACTTCGTGTAGATGCCTGGCCCTTCTCCATCGATCACCACCAGGCCCTGCTCCGGCTGCAAGAGACCATTCAGCACTTTAATCAATGTGGTCTTGCCGGAACCGTTAGGCCCTAACAGTCCTACGATCTTGCCGCCTTCTAACGTCAGGTTCAGGCCCCTCAAGGCTTCCTTTCGCCCATAGCTTTTCCACACATTTTGACATTGTATCAACATTTGATTCATCTATCCTTCTCTCCTTTTCAGCAATGCCAGAGCCTGTTCTCTGTTATAGCCAAGCTCTGCGGCAGAATCATAAAATTGTCGGATAATTCCTTCTGCAAGAGAAGCGCGCATCCCTTCCAGGATTGCCGCTTCTTCTGTCACTGTCCGTCCGGTGGTCCGGTTCGTCACCGTAAGTCCTTCACTGTCCAAGGCAGCCAAGGCCCGCTGCATAGTGTTGGGATTGACACCCGCCTCTGCTGCCAGCTCCCTGACACTAGGCAGCCGCTCTCCCGCCCGATACCATCCAGACAGTATTTTTCTTGTCAATTGTTCTTGTAGCTGTATCCATATAGGGCGATTGTCATCCAGTTTCCATTCCATTTAAGCACTCCTTTCTGCATCTGTATTGTTGTATTATTTATTTAATACAAAGATACAGCAAGAGGGAGGATTTGTCAACTGTATTTTTTAAATTTGTTCTTTTTACATAAATAATCTTGCATGAATCTTATCCTTTCTATATAATCATAGACTGAGGTATCCGATTATGAACAGACGAAATTATCAAAAAGAATTAGATCAGCTCTTACAGAATCTGCGCCAGGAAGATAAGTCTCCCACTTTGCTGCTTCATTCCTGCTGTGCGCCTTGCAGCAGTTATGTGTTAGAATATTTGTCTGAATATTTTCAGATCACGGTATTGTATTATAATCCAAATATCTACCCGGAATCGGAATATCATATGCGGGCTGAGGAACAGATGCGTTTGATCGAAGCACTGCCGACCCGGTATCCGGTGACGTTTACAGAAAGAGCATATGTTCCGGATGAGTTTTATCATTGTGTCAAAGGGTTGGAGCAGATCCCGGAAGGGGGCGAGCGGTGCTTTGCCTGTTACAGACTGCGTTTAGAGGCAGCGGCACAGACAGCAAAAGAAAAGGGCTTCGACTATTTTGCCTCGACCCTTTCTATCAGTCCACTGAAAAATGCCATAAAATTAAATGAAATCGGAGAACAGTTAGCAGACACTTACGGCGTGCGCTGGCTTCCGAATGATTTTAAAAAGAAAAACGGTTACAAACGTTCCACAGAACTATCCAAAGAGTACGGCATGTACCGACAGGATTACTGCGGATGTGTCTACTCCCTGCGAGAGCGGCGCGGGCAGGATATCACCGCGTCGGAATGATCTCCAGCCAGTAGCCGTCGGGATCCTGGATAAAATAGATGCCCATGGAGGGATTTTCAAAACAGATACAGCCCATCTCTTTGTGAAGAGCATAGGCGGCATCGTAGTCGTCCACGCGGAAGGCCAAGTGAAATTCGCAGTCGCCTAAGTTGTAAGGGCGGTCCATCTCCCGAAGCCAGGTGAGTTCCAGTTCAAAATCGCTCTCTTCATTTTTTAGATAGACAATGATAAAGGAACCGTCCGACGCGGTCTTTCTGCGACATTCTTTCAGTCCTAACGCTTTTTCATAGAAAGCTTCTGATTTTTCCAGGTCGGCTACGTTGTAGTTTTCATGAATCATTTGAAATCTCATAATTTACCTCTTATAATTGTTCCGCAACTCTCCTTCCAAGCCCAGGGAGGAGAGTTGCTGTTTTTATTCTGTTTTCTGAGAATCTGCCATATATGCCTGCATATCTTCTGGCAATTCTTGTGTAAATTTCATCCGTTCCCCGATAATGGGGTGAGAAAATGACAGCTGATAGGAGTGCAAAAGCTGGCGTCTGGCATGGGGTTCTTCGGTGCCATAGAGAAAATCTCCAGGCAGCGGATGTCCGATATGGCTCATATGCACCCGGATCTGGTGGGTGCGCCCGGTCTCTAAGTTGCACCGCAAAAGTGTCCAGTCTTTTCCGTACTTCAAAGGCGTATAGTGGGTTACTGCCCGCTCGCCGTCTATGGGATCAACCCTTCGCTCAATGGTGGAACCAGGTGCTCTTCCAATGGGCAAGTCTATCGTGCCGGAGCTTTTGATCTTACCTTTGACCAGCGCCAGATAGGTCCTTAGGATCTTTCGGTTTCGCATCTGTTCATACAAGATCGCCGCACTTAACATATGTTTTGCCAGGATCAAAAGTCCTGTGGTATCCCGGTCTAAGCGGTTGATACAGCGATAGGGATACGTCTCTTTTTTCTCCTGTGCGTATGCCGCTATGGCATTGGCCAGGGTGTTGTCATGGTGATTCATAGAAGGATGAATGGGCATACCTGCAGGCTTATTTACCACCAGAAGATCCTGATCCTCATAGACAACGCCAAAGGGCAGGGAGACGGGCTTGATCTGTTCAGATGAGATCTTTTCCACCAGGCGGATCTGAAGCCGGTCTTTCGCCTCTAAGCGCTCTCTGGTATAGGCCCAGGTCCCGTTACGGCGTATGCCGTCTGTGGTCTTTTTCAGATGGATCAGAACCTGGCGGGAATATCCTCTGTTTTTCAGAAAATATCCAATCGTCTGCCCGACTTCTTCTTTGGATACTTCATAGGTAAAACAGCGTGTCATAAGCTGCGCCTCTTAAGATACCAATACTTTCTCGATCTCCACAATATACATCATATGATAGTCTTTGTTTGGGTAGTTTTTTGCGTCTAAGCTCTTGTCGATAAAGCAGGCAGGGTCATAAGACTGCGCGTATAGTTTCCTGCAGATCATCACGGTGTTGGCTTCTGCAAAATAGGGAGTCTCTCCTTCATGGGCCACATGAAGCCCTGATTTGGCGATCTTGTCTTCATCGCGTCCGGATACGGTGCCAAAATAGTGAAGCGTCTCGCGATGCTCTTCTCCTAAGACAGAGAGGGAAAACGTGTCTGTCTGATCGACAAATTCTTTGGTGTAGCGCTGGGGGCGAAGGAAGACATAGGCTACGGGCTTGTGCCACATGATGCCCACACCGCCCCAGGAGGCAGTCATGGTGTTGGCTTTGCCATCCTTCTCGGCTGTCACTAACAGCCATTCTTTTCCAATCATCTCAAATGGATTTTTTTGTAGTTCTTCTGGCTTAATCTCTCGCATAATTGATACTCCTTATTTAAGTTCCGCTTTTATTAAAGTTCCGCATCCGCCGCTCACAATGCCCCTTGTCTGTAATAACATTTGTTCGCTTTGCTCTCAAATGTCATTACGGGCATTGTTCGGGCAGATGCTGTTTTTGTTGGTTCTTGTTGTTTTAGCGTACCCGGTCCGGGAAGCCTACTTTTCGTTGTACTTTTCTAAGGGTCTTGGTGGCTGTATAGCTTGCTTTTTCTGCGTTGGCTTTGATGATGCCGTCGATGTAGGTTTTGTCTTTGTTAAGCTCCTCGTAGCGCGCCTGGAGGGGCTTTAGGACACTGACTACAGCCTCTCCTACGGCGGTCTTAAAGTCGCCGTAGCCTTTGCCGTCAAATTCTTTGACTACTTCTTCTGGTCTTTTCCCGGTGCAGGCGCTGTAGATATCGATCAGATTGCGGATGCCTGGCTGCTCTTCCCGGTAGAGAATCTGTCCTTCGGAATCTGTCACGGCGCGTTTACATTTGCGCATAATCGTATCCGGGTCGTCCATCAGATAGATGGAGGCATGGGGATTTTCGTCGGATTTGGACATTTTCTTGGCAGGGTCCTGAAGACTCATGATCTTAGCACCCACCTTTCCAATATAGGCCTCCGGCACCGTGAAGACATCTCCATAGACGCCGTTAAACCGCTGCGCGATATCTCTGGTCAGTTCAAGATGCTGCATCTGGTCAATCCCTACGGGCACCACATCTGCCTGATACAAAAGGATATCTGCCGCCATCAGGACCGGATAGGTGAATAGTCCTGCATTGATATTATCCGCATGCTTTGCTGCTTTATCCTTAAACTGCGTCATACGGTTCAGCTCTCCCATATACGTAAAACAATTTAAGATCCATGCCAGTTCTGCATGTCCGGAGACATGGGACTGATAATAGAGGCAATTTTTCTCCGGGTCAATCCCGGCTGCAATATAGATCATCAAAAGTTTTCTCGCGCGCTGCCGCAGGATGGTCGGGTCCTGGCGCACTGTAATGGAGTGCAGATCTACTACACTGTAAAAACACTCATATTCTTCACATAGATTTACCCAGTTTTTCAATGCCCCCAGATAATTTCCAAGGGTCAGATTGCCAGTTGCCTGCATGCCGCTAAAGAGCACTTTCTTACCATTTAACATCTTCTATTTTTCCTCCTGCTAGATACTCAACAGATTACATGCAATCTTAAAATAAATGATCAGACTGCACGCATCTACAATTGTAGAAATCAAAGGAGCCGCCATAATCGCCGGGTCCAGATTCAAAAGTTTGGCCGCAATGGGCAGAGTACAGCCAATCCCTTTTGCCATAATGACTGTAAAATACAGACTAAGCACCACCGTCAGACACACCATGGACTGCCCTGGATACATCAGCATCAACCGGATAAAATTTAAAGCTCCCAGTATCAATCCTACTACAAATGCCACCCGGATCTCTTTCCAGATTACCCGAAGGGTATCTTTGGGTTCCACTTCACCGATCGCCATACAACGGATAATCATGGTGCTGGACTGGCTCCCTGCATTGCCGCCCGTTCCGGTCAGCATGGGAACAAAGCTCACCAGCAGCGGAAGCGCTGCAAAGGCCTGTTCATAGTGGGTTAAAATACTGCCTGTAATCATGGAACTCAACATCAAGACCGTCAGCCAGACGATACGGTTTTTGGCCAGTTCTAAGATGCTGGTCTTCAGATACGGCTTGTCACTAGGAAGCATAGCCGCCATCTTTTCAAAGTCCTCGGTCGCCTCTTCTTCCATGACATCCACCACGTCATCGACAGTGACGATTCCCACCAGACGATCCTCATGATCCACCACGGGCAGACAGAGCAGGTCGTATTTATTGAACAAATCAATCACTTCTTCTTGGTCTTCGGTGGTGACAGTCTTGATAATATTGGTATCCATAATATCCTGAATACGTGTTTCATATGGATTCATCAGCAGATCTTTGATCGTGACAACCCCTTCCAGATGCCGTTCCCTATCCATGACAAAACAAGTATAGATGGTCTCTTTATCCACACCATGTGCACGAATATAGGAAAACGCCTGTTCCACATTCATATATTTCTTCAGTCCAATATACTCTGCGGTCATGATACTTCCTGCACTGTTGTCAGGATACTGCAAAAATTGATTGATCAGCTTTCGCGTCTCCGGCGTGGTGGTGCGCATGACTCTCTTCACCACCGTCGCAGGCAGCTCCTCTAACATGTCCACCGCATCATCCACAAACAGATCTTCCACAATCTTCTGAATCTCGGCATCTGAGATGCTGTTGATAATGTGCTCCTGAATATCTGCTTCCAGACATGCAAACACATCCGTTGCCAGTTCTTTGGGAAGCATCCGAAAGATCAAGACTTTCCGGTTGTTGTCCAGTTCCTCCATAAATTCTGCAATATCTGCCTCATTCATCTCAGACAGATGAGCACGAAGAGATCGAAAACGGTGTTCCTCGACGTATTGCAGCAGTTCTTCCATATTATAATTTTCCACTTCGATCCCTCCCTTTCCCATAAATATAAGAGTTCGGGGCATTAATTTTTCCGAACTCTCCGAATGATCTATGTTAATTTTATCTTCCTTCCTTGCCTTTGTCAACAAACTTTGTTATGATGGGGGTAAATCTACTTTATATTGGGGGGAGAGCGATGGGTCTGCTATCCGCCAGGGCTTACGGTCTGGTACAAATGTCTGCATAGAATGTATCGGACATCCTGCACAGCACTATTTGTACCAGACCGTAAGCCCTGACGGATGGCAGACCCTGGGTATCGCAGGAGGGAAAAGTGGATTTTCTTGGAGGGGATAGGAGGGGAGTTGCGGAGCTTATTAAAAAAAACAGCAACGGACCGGACAAGCCCCAAGAGGATTTTCTGACACTTTTGTGGCGGAAAATTCTCTTAGTCAAGGGGGCTTGGGAGGGGAGTTGCGGAACTTTAATAGGAGGTATTTTATGGAGAAAATTACGAGTTTTACGATTGACCATCTGAAGTTATTGCCGGGAGTTTATGTATCCAGGAAGGATCCGGTAGGAGATACGGTGATTACTACGTTTGATATTCGTATGACGAGTCCTAATGATGAACCGGTGATGAATACGGCGGATATCCATGCCATTGAGCATCTGGGGGCTACTTTTTTGCGCAATCATCCGGTCTATGGTTCTAAGACGATCTATTTCGGGCCGATGGGATGCCGGACTGGATTTTACTTACTTTTGGCTGGGGACTATGAGTCCGCTGACATTGTCAATCTTCTGATTGAGATGTACGAATTTATCCGCGACTATGAAGGCGAGGTTCCTGGTGCCTCTCCTAAAGACTGCGGCAACTACTTAGATATCAGTCTTCCTATGGCCAAATGGCTCTCAAGGCGCTACTTGGATGAGGTTCTCTACGACATTCCTGCGGATCGTCTAGTCTATCCGTCTTAACCTGACGCTCATTTATGGTAAAGAAGCGAGCAACCGAAAACAGGAGACAGACCGCTGGCACCACACTATTTTCCGAACCAATTAAAAACAAATGCTCAAAGGATTGGCAAAAAGCTGTCAATCCTTTTGTTTTTCCCTTCTTTCCTCAATTCTTCGGTGAATTTCTGAAAGCATTTTCTCCTCCCATTCTTTTGTATCAAATTTCGCTGGCAAATCTATTTTTCCTATTTTCTCTTCTTCTCTTTTGAAATATTCGTCCGCCAATTCCGGGTTATTGTCAATTAGATTACAAAACCCCTTTGCATGATCAAGCCATATTGCTTCATTCAGTAATTGTCCCAAAAACCATAAATCAAATTCATGGTCAGAACTTTTTATTCTAAAACGAAAATTTTTACTTTTCATCGATCCATCCCTCTCTATGCGTGCTTATATAGACTTAGCTTTATTATATATTGCTTATATAAGCTTTGTCTATAATGTGAATTATTTTTTGAGCACTGCTTATATATAATAGTGTGAAAGAGAGGTAGCACACATGGATGACAAATACACCAAAGAATATTGTTTGCACATTCGCTTAGAGGAACTGTTGAAAGAAAAAGGGATTTCCAGAGCAAAATTATGTAAAGATTTAGACTTGCAACGAACAAATCTTAACAGATACTACAGAAATCAGGCTCAACGACTGGATGCTGACTTGATCGTAAGTCTTTGCAAATATCTTCAATGTAATATATCGGATCTATTGGAAATACGCAAAAAATCCACCAGCTTTCAATAGCCTGATGGATTTTTTATGATCTGACAAAGTAGAACTTCCCGACACCTAAAGCCTGACCTGTCCGGCAGACAGTCTGGCAGTTTATTCAAGTTTTGTGCCGTGATCCCACAGTTCTTTTACCACAGTTCCGTCTGCCTTGGTATAGACGCCTTCCCCGTTCTTCTTGCCTTCCACAAATTCGCCTTTGTAGATACTGCCATCAGTGTAAGTCATCGTACCTTGGCCATAGAACTGGCCGTCCTTGAATGTCCCTTCATAGACTTGGCCATTCTTATAGGTAAACGTACCTTGACCGTTGTACTTGCCATCTGAAAATTCACCTTCATATTTCTGACCACTGGGCCATGTATAGACGCCATAACCATCGCGCTTTCCGTCTTTATATTCGCCCTCATAGGTCTCGCCGTTGGCTGTAGTAAAAGTACCCTTGCCGTTATACTCGCCATCCAAAAACTCGCCCTCGTAGACAGCATTATCGTCTCATGTGATACTGCCTGTGCCTTGAGGCTTGCCGTCCTTGGTAGGACCAGTGTAAGTTCCCCCAGCCCATTCCATGGTCTGCTCGCTTACCCATGTCTCTTTCACCGTGGTGCCGTCTGCCTTGGTATAGACGCCTTCCCCATTCTTCGTGCCATCCAAAAATTCACCCTCAAATTTAGAACCATCTGCCCATGTGAAGACTCCCTGCCCCTGGATGATATTATCTTTAAATTCGCCCTCATAGGCATCGCCGTTCTCCCATGTGATACTGCCTGTACCATCGCATTTACCATCTTTCCATTCTCCTTCATAGACATCGCCAGTGCTCCATGTCTTAGTGCCTGTTCCAGATGGCTCCCCATCATGTAATTCGCCCTCATAGACACTGCCGTTTGCCCAGGTAATGGTGCCTGTGCCACCAAGATTGCCATTTTTCCATTCCCCTTCAGAGACTTTGCCGTCCGAGTCTGTAAAAGTTCCCTGTCCGTTGGGTTGTTCTTTCCTCCAGCCTCCCGTATATGTACCCGAGATTCCGTCAGAAGTTGTATATTCCATATTCGTCACTTGTTTCGTGCCGCCAAGCAAAACAAGGGAAAACACTACCACAGCCGCAATAATTGCGATTACGCCTCCTATCCGTTTTACGTTCAGCGGTTTTTTAGCCCCTTTCCCGTTTTCGCTGTCGGAAAAGGAAAAATCTGCTTTCGGTTCGGGTTCTGGCTGTAAATCCGGCTCTGCCTGCGAAATGATGTCTGGTTGAAGCTTTGGTTCTGGCTCTGCCACAACCGGTTCTGGCTGCTCTTCTTCCTGTGCAGACGCAGCTTTTTGAACTGCCGCAGCGATGAGCGATTGGTCAAATACATCACGGCTGACAGACTTGATACTTTTACGCAATGACCCTAGATCATTGATCGTCTTACGGTTAAGAGAGGCATCACGCAAAAAGTTAATAAAAGCATCCGATATATCATATTTAGACAGTGCATCCTGCTCCAGCAACGTAGACAAACTGGTAAAAGCAGACTTCATCGCCCGCATAATATCGTTGGAAGTATTATTGGTATTGGTGGCGATATTGGCTCCCTGGTTGAGAATCTCGTTCTTTACGCCCCGGTTCACGATCGGCAGATTGGTGGTATCACCCAGGTGAAGCTGCTCCTCCAATGAGACAACCACCAGTTTCTTTCTGTTATTAACAGCCGTCAGCAATTCCAAGAAGCAGGCATAACTCTCTATATAACTCTGGCTGATAAAAGCCACAAATATATCCGAACCACGTACATTGCGCAACATAGGAACAATCCACTTATCGTTTACCTTGTCAAAAGCTTTATCCGCATAGACCCGCAGACCATACTGTTTCTGCATAGGCACCACAGCAGATTTGAACACAATCTCCCAGTTGTCACTGGCATAACTGATGAAAACATAGGGTTTTCGCTGAGAGCACTCCGTAATCTCCAGATTTTTCTCCAGGAACTCTGAACGCTCCTTCTTTTATGCTTCATTCAATCCCATTTTTATTGCTCTCTTCTAAATGTTACATCAAAGTACAATCCTGTCCAGATCCTCTGGCACGATCAGGTTCCCGCAGTGATAATACTCCCGTCCTTCTTTGGTATACAGTTCTCTCCTGTGCTCAATATTTTTATCCTCTGTATGGTAAAGGATCAGATTCTTCACCTGCAGTTCCTCCGCATGCTCACACGCTTCTTTTACCGTCGTGTGATGTTTCTCATACGGCTTATAGATCTCCCTGTCCCGATAGAGGCAAAAAGCCTCATGCAAAAACCAGTCCGCATGATCTGCATACTCTTTCTCATGCTCCTGATACGGCTCGTCTCCCACAAATGTGAACCGTTTTCCATTCTTCAGACGCATTGTAAATCCAAACTGTTTTGCCTTCGTGGAATGAATATCAAAAAACGTCATCTCATACCCTAAGATCGTCCGCACTTCCTTATCTTCCACCGGATGAAAGAAAATGCGCTCCCCGATCATATTGTAAAATTTAGCCTGTACTGTCAGTTTGGTAATGGTCAGTATAATCTCTTGCAGTTCTCTGTGGCAGTAAATGTTCAGATCTCCCTCATACTGCCCCTTTTTCATCTTGGTGGCAATCATGCGAATCAGCCATACCAGCCCCAACAGATGGTCGGTATGCTCATGGCTCATAAAAATCTCATGAATGGCTTCCATCGGGATATCCGCACGCTCTAACTGTGTCATAATACCATTTCCGCCGCCCGTATCCACCAGCAGATATTCCTCACCGGTCTTAATGGCAAAACAAGTATTAAAACATTTGGTAACTGTGGCGTTCCCTGTACCCAATAAAATCAGTGTCTCTTCCATTCTCTGTCTCTCCTCTTACCGAACCGCTGCCACCAGACGGATCACCTGTTCGGTCGTCTTTTTCATATTCTCTTTCGCTGTCTTAGCATCCATCGCCTCATCCAGTGTCACAATCTGTTGCAAAATCGGAAAATATGCGTCAATGCCATTTTCATTGCATTTTTCTGCCCCTTCGATCACCGCGCCCGCCAGAGCAATCACTTTCGCCCCATGCTTTTTTGCAAGCTTCGCAATCCCTACAGGAGCTTTGCCCATAGCGGTCTGATAATCCAGCCTGCCCTCTCCAGTAAATACCAGATCTGCACCTTCCATGGCCTTCTCCATCTCCACCGCATCCAATACCAGATCAATTCCCGGCTGCAGATTCCCATGCAGATAACTCAAAAATGCAAAGCCCAGCCCTCCGGCTGCCCCTGCACCCTCACTCTCGGCAAAATCCGTCCCTAGATACTTCTTCGTCACTTCTGCATAACTTCCAAGCGCCTGATCCAGATCATCTCTTAAATCCTCCGTTACACCCTTTTGCGGCCCATAGATATAGGTAGCCCCATTAGTCCCGCATAACGGATTCGTCACATCACAGGCAATCTTAAACTGACACTCCTTAAGCTCTGGCATCACATTCTCCGTCTTAATCGCAGCAATATCCTTTAAAGCACCGCCGCCGATGCCCACAGCTTTCCCATCCTGATCCAAAAATTCATACCCCAGCGCCGTCAACATTCCGATTCCTCCATCATTGGTAGCACTCCCGCCAATCCCAATGATAAAATTTTGGCATCCCTTCAAGACCGCATCCTTAATCATCTCTCCCACACCATAAGTAGTGGCATCCAAAGGTCTCTTATCCTTCCCGACAATGATAATCCCCGCAGCAGCGGCCATCTCCATAATCGCCGTCTTCGTCTCTGCAATCCATCCATATCCGGCCTTCACTCTCGTCTCCAATGGCCCATGCACATCCACATACACCATCTCTCCGCCAAGCCCCTCTACCAGAGCCTCCGTAGTCCCCTCGCCACCATCTGCCAAAGGTTTCACAATCACTTCCGTATCCGGCAGCACCTTCAAGACCCCGTCCCGAATCGCCCGGCCCGCCTCCATCGACGTCAAACTCCCCTTCAAAGAATCAATCGCAACCACAATTTTCATAAAAAATCCTCCTATTAGAGTTCCGCATCTGCCGCTCACAATGCCCCTTCTCTGTAAGCATGTTCATTCACTTCGTTCTCGAACATCCTTACGGGCATTGTTCGGGCTGATGCTGTTTTATGTTTTATTTTCAGTTCCGCATCTGCCGCTCACAATGCCCCTTCTCTGTAAGCATGTTCATTCACTTCGTTCTCAAACATCCTTACGGGCATTGTTCGGGCTGGTGCTGTTTCGCCTGCCAACAAACAGGGGGCTGTCGGGAAGCCGGGCTTCTGGGTATTGGGCAATAGTGCTGTGTGGATTGGAGCGGACAGTCTGTACAGTTTGTATGAGCCAGACGGACACAATAGTGTCCGACTGGAGCATACAAACTGTGCGGACTGTCCGATACATTCCATGCAGACATTGCCCAACACCCAGGAGACCGGCTTCCCGACAGCCCCCGTCACTCCTCACTATTTATTCACAACGTTAATCGGCTCTCCATCCAAGAACGCCTTCACATTGTTCACCGTAATATCCATAATTCTCTGGCGTGACGCCTGCGCAGCCCAGGAAATATGCGGTGTAATCAGACAGTTTTTCGCCTTCAGAAGCGGATTGTCTCCCATAATCGGCTCGGTAGACACCACATCCAGACCTGCTGCATACACTTTCCCGCTGTTCAGTGCATCTGCCAGATCCTGCTCTACCACTAGCTGCCCACGGCTGTTATTAATCAGGATCACACCATCCTTCATCTTCGCAATCGTCTCCTTGTTGATCATCCCCTCAGTAGACGGGAACAATGGACAATGCAAAAAGATCACATCTGACTCCTTTAAAAGCGTATCCAGATCCACATACTGTGCCAGTTTCTTGCCGGCCTCGCTCTCAAATGCATCATACGCCAGCACTTTCATATCCAGCGCATTCAGAATCTTAGCAGTAGCCTGTCCAATCCGTCCAAGTCCAATCACGCCTGCGGTCTTGCCATACAGCTCGATCATCGGATAATCCCAATAGCACCAGTCCTCACAGTTTTCCCATCTTCCTTCCTGTACCGTCTGTGCATGATGTCCATAATGAGAGCAGATCTCTAAAAGCAGACCTACTGCGTACTGTCCCACGATCTGTGTTCCATATGTAGGCACATTGACAACCGGAATCCCTTTTTCCTTTGCATAGTCGTAATCTACCACATTGTATCCAGTTGCCAGCACTGCAATTAATTTCAGATTCGGGCATTTGTCAATGGTTGCCTTAGAGATTGGAGTCTTGTTCATAATCGCGATCTCTGCATCGCCAATACGCTCTGCAATCAATGGACTCTCCTCATAAGAAGTCCTGTCATATACCGTTACCTCGCCCAACTTCTCAAGCTCTGCCCAGCTTAAATCTCCGGGATTCTCTGTGTAACCATCCAAAATTACGATCTTCATACTAAAAATTCTCCTTATTTAAGTTCCGCATCAGCCGCTCACAATGCCCCTTCTCTGTAATAACATTTGTTCGCTGCGCTCTCAAATGTCATTACGGGCATTGTTCGGGCTGATGCTGTTTTTAGGTTCTGTTGACTTCCGCATCAGCCACTCACAATGCCCCTTCTCTGTAATAACATTTGTTCGCTGCGCTCTCAAATGTCATTACGGGCATTGTTCAGGCTGATGCTGTTTTGAGGTTCTGTTGACTTCCGCATCAGCCGCTCACAATGCCCCTTCTCTGTAATAACATTTGTTCGCTGCGCTCTCAAATGT
>CAJUGG010000088.1 GCA_910585995.1 uncultured Lachnospiraceae bacterium | reverse complement strand
GTGCGCGTAGCTCAGCTGGATAGAGCGTCTGACTACGGATCAGAAGGTCGGGAGTTCGAATCTTCTCGCGCACGCTGAAGCCCTGAGAATGTCTCAGGGTTTTTCTTTGTCTTCTGATATATTTTTGAAAAATACAGGTATAATTTTTTAGTTCCCATCGCATACTAGTTCTGTAAATTTTATTACAGGAGGTAATAGATCATGAGTTCTAACAACACAAATAACTCTACCAACACGACAAATGCAAACAATGCCAACAACAGCAGTTCTAAGAACAGCAGCTCTAAGAACAGCACTTCTAAAAACTCTGCAAAGAGCGAAAGTTCTGACAGCAACCGGTAGAAAAGATCAAACATGGGAAGCAGGCGCGGCACAAGCTGCGCCTTTTTCCATCTATACACAGCTCTTCCCATCATGCATATACTAATTAATAAGAAAAGAAAGGAACTATTTATGTCAGATATTGAAACCATCTCTGCAAAAGAGATCGACCGTTATCTTCTAGATCGGTCTTATCTGTTAGTAGATGTGAGAAGTCCTGCAGATTATCGGAAGATGCATATAAAAGGAGCTGTCTGTATTCCCTATGAATATCTGCTGCAGAGGATGAGAGGACTTGGCAACGTCGTGCCGATCTTGTACTGTGACAGAGGAGGGCTTAGTATGCAGGCAGCCAGAGAACTGAAAGAGCATGGATATCGTGCAATATCCGTGGTGGGCGGGATTCAGGCCTACCGAGGACGATATCTAGAGCGCAATTTCAGATAGAAATGATTGACAGCGGCTGCCCTTGCAGATAAGATAGAGGATAGGTGCAATACCAGAGAGGAGTACAGATGAGCAAGATGGAATTGGTGGCTCCATGCCATTTCGGCCTGGAGGCCGTTCTGAAAAAAGAGATACTGGACCTGGGCTATGAGATCGTAAAAGTAGAAGACGGAAGAGTGACCTTTTGTGGAGAAGAGGACATTTTAAGCCGGGCGAATATATTTTTGCGTACGGCAGAGCGGATTCTTTTGAAGGTGGGCAGTGTAAAAGCCGTTACCTTTGATGAGCTTTTTGAAAAGATCAAAGCCCTTCCCTGGGAGGAGTATATTCCAGTGGATGGGAAATTCTGGGTGGCGAAAGCTTCTTCTGTGAAAAGCAAGCTGTTCAGTCCGTCCGATATCCAGTCCATTGTGAAAAAAGCGATTGTAGAACGACTGAAAATGATATACCATGTGGAATGGTTTCCTGAGACAGGGGCTGAGTATCCTATAAGGATCTCCTTTATGAAAGACGAAGCAAGCGTCTGCCTGGATACCACAGGCCTGTCTCTACATAAAAGAGGATACCGCACGATGGTCAGTAAGGCACCCATCAAAGAGACCTTGGCGGCTGCCTTAATTCTATTGACGCCATGGAAAAAAGACCGGATCCTGGTGGACCCATTTTGCGGCAGCGGTACATTTGCCATAGAGGCCGCCATGATCGCGGCCAATATGGCTCCGGGGATGAACCGCTCCTTTACTGCGGAAAAATGGACAAACATTGTGAGTAAGAAATATTGGTATCAGGCTATTGATGAGGCCAATGATCTGGTAAATGATCAGATTGAGACAGATATTCAAGGGTATGATATCGATGCAGAGATTGTAAAGGCTGCAAGGCAGAATGCACAGGAGGCAGGCGTGGAGCATCTGATCCATTTTCAGCAGCGTCCTGTAAGCGAATTGCGACATGCTGGTAAATACGGCTTTTTGATCAGCAATCCGCCTTATGGCGAGCGTTTGGAGGACAAAGAGCAGCTTCCCGGACTCTATACGGAGATTGGAGAAGGATTTGCTAAGCTGGACAGTTGGTCTATGTATCTGATTACCAGTTATGAAGAAGCAGAGCGATATATCGGCAGAAAGGCAGATAAGAACCGAAAGATCTACAATGGGATGTTAAAGACCTATTATTATCAGTTCCTGGGTCCTAAGCCCCCGAAAAGAAAGCGACAGGAGTAGAGAAGATGCAGTGGGATACCATTATATTTGCCACCGGCAATGAAGGAAAATTACGGGAGATCCGTATGATTATGGAAGATTTAGGAGTCCGTGTACAGTCTCTGAAGGAAGCAGGGATCACCATAGAAGTAGAGGAAAACGGAACAACTTTTGAAGAAAATGCAGTGATGAAAGCCAAAGCCATCATGGAACTGACAGGTCAGGTTGTATTAGCGGATGACTCTGGTCTGGAAGTGGATGCCTTGAACAAAGAACCAGGTGTCTATTCTGCCCGTTATATGGGATATGACACCTCGTACCATGTGAAAAATCAGACAATCTTAGAGCGCTTAGAAGGCAAGACGGGGGAAGAACGCAGTGCAAGATTTGTATGTGTGATCGCGGCAGCTCTGCCGGATGGAAGAGTCCTCACCACCAGGGGAACTATGGAGGGACAGATCGGATATGAAGAAAAAGGAGAACATGGTTTTGGATATGATCCGATCTTTTATCTGCCGGATGATGGATGCTATTCAGCGGAGCTTTCCCTGGAGCAGAAGAATCAGTTAAGCCACAGGGGAAAGGCACTTCGCCTGATGAAAGAAGAATTAAAAAAGCTTAAGGAAGCATAAGTCATGAAGATATTGATTGTAAGTGATACCCATGGACGGGAAACAAATCTGGAGAAAGTCTTCGCTAAGACAGGCCCTATTGACCATCTGATCCATCTAGGAGACGTAGAAGGCGGTGAGGATCTGATCTGCACCATGACAGAAGCTCCGGTCACAATGGTGGCCGGAAATAATGACTATTATAGTGATCTGCCAAGAGAAGAGATCATTACCATCGGAACCTACCGTGCACTTTTGACCCATGGACATTATTATTATGTGGGGATGGGACATGAGCGCCTCAAGGAAGAGGCACGCAATAAACATGTCGATATTGTGATGTATGGGCATACGCACATGCCCTGTATCGAGCAAACAAAAGGACTTACGATTCTGAATCCTGGCAGCTTGAGCCTCCCCAGACAGGAAGGGAGAGAACCAAGCTATATTGTGATGGAGTTAGACAGAGAGGGAAAGGCGCATTATACCATCTGTTATCTAAAGAGAAGTATACTGGGAAGGAGAGGGCTGTGGTGACACAAGCCCTGGAAGCGCTTTTGCGAATGGCGTGGGCTGAATAGTTACACTTCTTGGAAAAATTTTCGAAAAATATATTGACAACATGGATAATATCTTATATAATGTTACTTGCGTTCGTTGAGAATACAAAGAACGGGGTGTGGCTCAGCTTGGCTAGAGCGCCTGGTTTGGGACCAGGAGGTCGCAGGTTCGAATCCTGTCACCCCGATGTCCAGAGGATAGGGCGGAGCGGTTTGCAGTAAACAGAAATTTCTATGCGGGTGTAGTTCAATGGTAGAACACCAGCCTTCCAAGCTGGATACGTGGGTTCGATTCCCATCACCCGCTCTTTTTGTTTGATAAATAATTAACGAATTTCGGGAGTGAAGAAAGCCTGC
>CAJUGG010000087.1 GCA_910585995.1 uncultured Lachnospiraceae bacterium | reverse complement strand
TACCATTGCAGTAAAGGTTAAACGCCATCCTGACTGCTTTTAAGCTCCCGCCGGTCTGCCAGTCTTCATGCTGACACACCGTTTTTACACAGCCTGTCTTAAAGTTATAACTGCTTTTGATATTTCTTCTTGTGTCATCGCTGATACCAAGACAATATACAAGTGCCTTGTGGTATACATCCTGATACCTGACTACTTTCAATTTCTCGTAGTAGAATTTTTCATGTGCATCGCTGATAAAAATAATCGCTTTTTCTGCTCCTAACGCTGTACTACTCATACTTTTTCCTCCATTCTTGATGATTGACTATAACAAAAAAGGACAGTCCTATTCGTTAGAATAAGATTGTCCTTTAGGCACTATATTAGGTTGTTCCTCTACATCATCAAGTATTATTCAGTACTACCGGGTAAAAAATTGATGTACAATTGATGTACTAACCCCATTTTGATGTACAACAGAAACTCTTTTTAATCTTCAAGAAGTTTCCGTTTTCTCTCAATCATCTCGTCGATTCTTTCTATGAAAGACGCTACATCCTTGACATTTTCGCATCTCTCGATCCGTCCGTCAGGGTATACCCTTTTCGATACGCTCCCGGCGCCGCAGGCAACTATGGTCTGTTTCTCCTCCATCATCAAAATATTGTAAAGCCCTGCCTTGCCAGGCTTTGCATAGCCTACATTTTCAAAGTTCCCGGCCATGTTTTTCTGCCGATACATATAATAGGGGGAAAGTCCCATCTCGGCACAATATCTGGCGGTCATGTCCATGATCTGCATATTGTTCTCAAGCCCCATCTCCTCATACTGTTCCCGGAAGAGATTCAGTCTTGCTGCCCGTTTAATAGCCAGGGAGTGTATCGTAACGCTGTCCGGCTCTAACTTACTAATCTCCTGCATGGTATGTTCCACATCTTCATATCCTTCTCCTGGAAGGCCAATGATCAAGTCCATATTGATATGGGAAAATCCCATCTCTCTTGCCAGCGCATAGGCTTCCTTGGTCTGTTCCGCCGTATGATGACGTCCGATAATGCGCAGTGTCTCATTTTTCATCGTCTGTGGATTGATGGAGATCCTATCAATTCCATGCTCCAAAAGGACCTGAAGTTTCTCTCTGGTGATACTGTCCGGCCTTCCTGCTTCTACAGTATATTCCTGCAGATGCTCAGTATCCACGGACTTTTCGATCTTGGTCAGCAGCCGCTCCATCCGTTCTGGACTTAAGGTTGTGGGAGTACCCCCTCCAATATAGAGCGTATGCAGCTTTTTATGACGAAAATTAGCAGACAAGTCATCAAGCTCCTGAAATAGTGCCTCTAAGTAGTCATCCATGTGCTTTTCCCACTTTGCCAATGGATAGGATGTAAAAGAACAATACAAGCAGGTACTGGGGCAAAATGGTATGCCTACATACAAACTATATCCATTTTGATAGTCGATCTTATTTAACACATGCCGCTCCCGATTGGCGATCATCACACTGAGCGCCACTTTCTCCTTACTGGCCAGATAGGTGCTGCGCATATATTCTGCGATCTCCACATTGCTCTTTCCTGCCTCCAACAACTGCATGGCGATCTTCGCAGGCCGTATGCCGGTAAGTGTCCCCCAGGGAAGTTCTTTATGGGTATATGCAGACAGCACATCGTAGATCAGGCGCTTTAAGCGATTTTTCGTCTCTTTGCGGTCATCACAGTCGATCTCTTTTCTCTTCTGTACGACTAGTAATTCCCCTTTCCACAACCGGATCTGCACTTCTTCCTCTGTAAAACCAACTGCCATCCGAAGCACTGTCTTTTGCAAAAACGCCTCCTGCACCCGGACCGACACTTCTTCCTTTGGAAAAAATGCTTTTACAAGAGAATGAATATCATATTCAAAACTAGGTCTGTTTACAATTATCTCAATCATATCTTCTATATTCCCTTTCCTCATTATCCTCTGTATTCTAACACCAATTTTGTCAAATGTCTCCCCCCTTTCTCTTTCTGTTTTTAATTCGATTTATCTTGACGCTCTTTAGCATTATCCAGTATAATAGTCTTGCGTCATGCAACCATAAAAATATGGAAGAGAGGAATATTGCAGTGAAACAGTTTTTTGCTATGAGCCAGCGCGGAGATTTAAGGGAAGCCGTTCATGGCCTCTCCAATCCTCAGTTGATTCTACTAATGTCCAATAACAACCAGTTTGAGAAACATGTCAAAGAATTGGAGGAACTCTATCCAAAAGTTCCAAGCATTGGATGCATTGGGATGTGCTATGACACAAGAGTGACAGAAAGCGGTGTAGGTGTCGTCGCCTTTTTAAATGGTGTTAAGGCTGCTGCCAATGTGCTAGAACAAGTATCTGTCATGCCGGTCAAATATATCCGGCGGTTAGAGAAAGACTTAAGAGAAATAAACGCCTCCCAGGCAGATACCATCTGCATCGACTTTTGCGCCGGCAACGATGCCTGTATGCTGACCACCATACATACTGCACTAAGGCACAGAAATGTCTCTTTGGTAGGCGGCACCGGTGATGGAGGCAAGGTATCCGCAAATGGCAAAATCTATGAAGATTCCGTTGCCTATGCTCTGATAAAAAATCTGGGCGGCAAAGTCAAAGCATATAAAGAAAATATCTACCAGCAGATGGGCAATTATCGGTTTATCGCCTCCGGGACAGATAAGGCCCGCTACATCATAGGTTCTCTGAATGGAAAACCAGCGAGACAGGTCTATCAGGATATCCTTCATGTAACAGAACATCAGATCCTGACCCAGACCTTTAAAAATCCTTTTGGAAAGATCAACGGGGATGACACCTGTATCATCTCCATCAAAGAAGTAAGCGGAAATGCCCTGGCATGTTTCAGACAGGTCAACGATTCGGACGTATTAGTGCTTCTGGAACTGGCCGATTATAGGAAAGTCGTGCATGATACCATCCAGAAGATCCGTACAGATTTCCCCAGACGCTCTGCTGTCTTCTCCATCAACTGTCTGTTCCGCTACAAACTATTCAGTGAGAATGGCTATATGCAGGAATATCTGAAAGAGATGCATACATTAGGAGACCATGCGGGACTTGTAGGATATGGCGAACACTACAACAACCAGTTTGTCAACCAGTCCATGACCTGTGTGGTATTTGAATAAGTGAATCAGGAGAATTGCTATGTTGTTTCGGAAAGATCACAAACAAACAGAAAAAAATCAAAAGAAAGAGAAGGATTTATATCCTGTTCTCTATGTCACCGACAGTTTAAAACAATATCACACGGACTTGGTACACAAAGAAGTCGAATCTTTGTGGGAGTTAAGTCTCGTAGGCTCTTCTTTCAGCAGCGTGATGGGAGAAGCAGAACAGTTTCAGCAAAAGCTTACGGATCTCGGTGACAACTTCTGCAGCGTCCAGGAGACCTCTGAGCAATTTGTCACGGTAAGAAATGAGATCGCTCAGTCTGTCGACCAGGCCCAGGATGAAGTGGAGACGCTCAAAAACAGTTCCCTGGAGGTCAAAAATCATTTTGATGAGATGGGAACCACATTTACCGAACTAAAAGAATCTGTCGAACAGATCAAACAGCGGATGACCAAGATCGTATCCATTGCTGACCAGACCAATATTCTCGCCATCAATGCCTCGATCGAAGCTGCCAGAGCCGGTGAAAAAGGAAAAGGATTTGCTGTAGTGGCTGTGGAAGTCAAAAAATTAGCCGATGAGATTAAAGAATTAGCAGCCGAAGTAGACTTTGGCCTGAAAGATGTGGAACACGGAGCCAATAACTTAAGTGAAAAGATCGACACCTCCAAAGAGGCTTTAGGACAGAGCCTTGACAAAGTCCAGGAGACTTATGAGATGTTTGACAAGATCTCTCAGGCTGCGGAAGGCGCTACGCTTGTACACACCCAGATCTCGGAAGTGATCGGCTCCTCCCGCACTGCCTTAGATACCCTGTGCGGATTCTTCGACAAGATCAAAGGACAGTACCAGGAGGTCGTCAAACACATCGGCCGCGCCAGCCGCCTTGGAACTACCAAAAGTGCCATGTTTGAAGACATTGACAACCTTCTCTCCCAGGTATCTCCCATGATCAAAGAATAATCCCCTACACAAATGGATTATGTGCCTTTTCATATGCGATGGTCGTCTCCTCCCCATGACCTGGATAGACGACCGTCTCATCCGGCAGCAAAAATAATTTTTCTCTGATCGAACGCGCCAGTTCTGACATACTTCCGCCTGGAAAGTCACTGCGTCCCACAGACCCCAAAAACAACGTATCTCCAGCAAACACACAGCCTGCTTCTTCGCAATAATAGCAGCACCCCCCTGGGGTATGCCCTGGCGTATGGAACACTTTCAGCGGGATCTCTGACAGTGTCAGTTCCTGTCCGTCCTGCACATATGTGTCTGCCTTCACCGTTACCCCATAACTGGTCATGGTATCCGACATGTTCAGATGCGGATCTAAAAGCATCTCCTTTTCCTCCTGCAGCGCATAGACCGGTGCCTTCGTCAGCTCTTTCAGTGCATGGACTCCGGCAATATGATCCGAGTGTCCATGAGTCAGCAGAATCGCAGAGATTTTCCACCCTCTTTGATCTGCATAATCTAAGATCCGTTCTGCCTCGTCCCCTGGATCAAATACCAATGCTTCTTTCGTGTCTTCATTTACCAAAAACCAACAGTTTACCATCCATGCGCCCACTACAAGCGACGAAATCTTACACTTTGCCATCCTTACCTCTTCTCTAAGTTCTATTGTTAAAAGTTTCACTAATCAGGCTTAACTGACAGAACGGTCGATATCCAAGATACTCTCCACCTGCCGGATTTTCTCGATGATTTTATTCAGTTCTTCGACACTGGATATGGCAAAACTCAGGGAAAAAGTAGCCGTTCCCTTTTTGTTGGTGCGCACGTCCATAGAGATCACATCAATATTTCTCTCACTCAGTATCCTGGAGACATCTGCTACAAGTCCGGTACGGTTGCTGGCGTAGATCTTAATCTCGGTAACATATTTTTCTCCCGCATTCATCTGCGCCCCGCCCTGCCATTCGGCATCGATCAGACGCTCTCTTTCTGACTCCACCAAGTGCAACATATTGACACAGTCTGTCCGATGGATGGTCACACCGCGGCCTCTGGTCACAAAGCCTACGATCTCATCCCCAGGCACCGGGTTGCAGCACCTGGAAAAGCGAACCGCCACATCATCGATCCCTTTGACCACGATACCGCTTTTGGACTTGGCGATCCGAAACTTCTGTTCTTTTGCTTCACCGACGCTCTCTAGGATCTGAGCATCTGTCACTGCTTTTTTCCTAGCTTTTTCGTACTCTTCCACCAAGCGGTTGACGACCTGGCCTTCTTTGAGTCCTCCATGTCCCACTGCTGCCATTACAGAATCCCAGTCCCTGAAACCGTATTTTCTAAGTACGCTCTCCTGGTATTCCGCCTTTTGAATCTGAGGCATCAGAATCCCCTTCATCTTACAGTACTGGGCGATCAAGTCTTTTCCTTTGATGATATTGCTCTCTTTGAACTCAGTCTTAAACCATTGATTGATCTTGTTTTTCGCCTGTGTGGTCTTGACGATATTCAGCCAGTCACGGCTTGGACCTTTGGAGTTTTGAGAAGTGATGATCTCCACCCGATCGCCGGTGCGAATCACATAGTCAATAGGCACCAGCTTCCCGTTAACTCTGGCGCCGATCATCTTATTCCCCACCGCGCTGTGGATGGTGTAGGCAAAGTCGATGGGGTTGGCGCCCGTCCGCAAGATCTTCACATCGCCGCCTGGCGTAAAGCAGTAGACGCTGTCTGAGAACAGATCCAGGTCACTCTTTAAAAGATCCATAAATTCCCGGTTGTCAGACTCATCCTGCTGCCATTCGAGGATCTGGCGAAGCCAGGTCAGCTTTGCCTCCGCGCTGTCTTTTCCTTCCACATTCTGCTGGGTGCTGCCGCCACTCTCCTTATATTTCCAGTGGGCAGCGATTCCATACTCGGCTGTACGGTGCATCTCATAGGTCCTGATCTGGATCTCAAAAGGCTGTCCTTTGGGACCAATTAACGTGGTGTGTAGAGACTGATACATATTGGGCTTTGGCATCGCGATATAGTCTTTGAACCGACCCGGTATGGGCTTATACATCTCATGGATCACACCCAGCGCCCCATAGCAGTCCTTGACTGACTCTACCAGAATCCGCACCGCAAACAGATCATAGATCTGATCCAGCGTCTTATCCTGGTTGACCATCTTTTTATAGATACTGAAAAAATGCTTGACGCGGCCTTTGACATCTGCCTCGATATTGGCATTTTCCATATGCTGTCTTACTTCTGCCACAATGGACTGTACGTATTTTTCCCGGACACTCTTTTTATCGGAGATCTGCGCTACCAGGTCATAATACACTTCCGGCTCTAAATACTTTAAAGCCAGATCATCCAGCTCGATCTTTACTTTGGAGATCCCCAAGCGCTGCGCAATCGGCGCATAGATATCCATGGTCTCTCTGGCTTTCTCCCGCTGTTTTTCGGGACGCATATATTTCAGTGTGCGCATATTGTGCAGGCGGTCCGCTAACTTAATCAGGATCACGCGGATATCTTTTGCCATGGCCAAAAACATCTTCCTTAAGTTCTCCGCCTGCTCATCCACCTTGTCCGCAGAATAACTCAACTGTCCCAATTTCGTGACACCATCCACTAAAAGCGCCACCTCGCCACCGAAAATCTCTGCCACATCCTCTGTGGTCATGGGCGTGTCCTCCACGACATCGTGCAGAAGTCCGGCGACGATACTCTCCTTATCCAGCTCTAGATCCGCCAAGATAATTCCCACACAGATCGGATGGATAATATAAGGTTCCCCGGATTTGCGCACCTGATCTTTATGCGCATCCTTGGCAATCTGATATGCCCTCTCGATCATGGAAATGTCCGTAGACGGATGATATCTTGTCACACTTTTTATCAATTCCTGATATAAGGCATCCGGACTTGTAAAGTCCTCCATCACCTTAATATTTCTATCATCCTTTCGAATATCCTTTGCTGCAGCCATGTTCATCACCGTTTCCATCAAAAATTGAATAAAATTTGATTATTTTCCTTCGTAACAAATGACGCTCTCCACGTCGTATCCTTTCAGTCTCTCTCTGCCCTTTAAACCGGCAAGTTCCATTAAAAAGACCATCTTCACAACCTCACCGCCAAGTGCTTCCACCAACTTTGCCGCTGCCTGAATAGTTCCTCCTGTGGCGATCAGGTCATCCACGAGTACCACTTTTTGTCCCGGCTTGATGGAGTCTTTATGCATCTCGATCACTGCACTGCCATACTCCAGATCATATTCCTTAGACACGGTCTCTCTGGGAAGCTTTCCCTTTTTACGCACCAGCACAAATGGCTTGTGAAGATTATATGCCACCGGCATGCCAAAGATAAATCCTCTGGATTCGGTTCCGGCGATCACATCAAATTCCAGTCCTTTTAATTTTTCCTGGATCCCGTCAATGGCAAGTTTTAACCCGTCTGCATCCTGCAGAACAGACGTCACATCCCGAAAGATAATCCCAGGTTCCGGAAAATCCGGGATACTTACCACATAGTCTTCTACTTTTTTCATTTGTATTACCCCCTGTGAAAATTTCATCCGTATCAAAGAACGGTCATATAAACTTAAATATACCACAAAAATGTATAATCAGCAATAATTCAATATGCGAAGCTGTAGATTTCTCTGTCCGCGATATTCATTGATCTCCGGATAATATAGCATATGCATAGTTGGCTTTCTCTGCAAATCCAAAAGCACGTCCTGCATACAACTGTTAAAATAGATCCCCTCCAATATCGTGCGGCTCTCATCCATCAGCTTCATCCGCAGTACATTCTGATGTTTTCCCAGTACCCTGGATTCTAAGATCCGCACATTGCGGACGGCAAAGACCGGCTTTGTATTGCCTTTCCCAAAAGGCTCCAAAAGCTCTAGTTCTTCCACCAGTGTCTCTGACACACACGAAAAAGGCAGTGCCATATCGATATGGATCACTTCGGTCAGATCCTCTTTAGTCAGGCGGCAGTCCTCATTGAGACGGCGGCGAAATTCTTCCACCCGCTCTTTGGATATGGACAGTCCGGCAGCCATGGGATGTCCGCCATACTTTATAAATAATTCTTTACACTTACTCATCTCTTCAAACATAGAATAAGCTTCGATGGAACGCCCGGAACCCTTGACTGCCTCTTCTGCGTCCGTCAGCACAAATACCGGGCGATAATAGCGTTCCCTGATTCTGCCGGCAATAATCCCCGCCAGACTCTCATGACAGTCCGGCAGATAGATCACCAATACCCTGTCCTCCTTAAGCGGGCTGCTCTCCATCTGTGCGACGGCCGCCTCCACCCCTTTCTCCGTTAATGCCTTGCGCTCATCATTCATCGCCTTTAATTCCTTAGCCCGTGTAAGCGCTAACTCTTTCTCCTGCGTATCCAAAAGCTCCAATGCCCGCTTGGCTGTATGAAGCCTTCCGCTCGCATTGATACAAGGCCCTAAGACAAATCCGATATGATAGGCCGACAGCCGTTCCCGGTTCAGCTCATTGACTTCAATCAGAGCGGACATCCCAGGATGCGCAGTCTCCCGCAAGAGTTTTAATCCCTCCCGCACCAGGATCCGGTTCTCGCCTGTGAGGTCCATTACATCCCCTACAGTCGCAAAAGCGGCAAACATCAAAAGTTCCTGATAAGTCAACTCCTGTGGGTATCCAAGGCTCTCCCAGAGCGCCTGGACAAGCTTTAAGGCAACCGCTGCCCCGCACAGCTTCTTATAGGGATAAGGACAATCCGGCTGCCGTGGATTGACCACCACATCTGCCTTGGGCACCACTTCCTGCAGTTCATGGTGATCGGTAACAATCACAGTCATGCCCAGAGATTTTGCATAATCTACTTCCTTGGGAGCGGCAATCCCGTTGTCGCAGGTGACAATAGTATCCACACCTGCCTCATAGGCTCTCTGAATCAACTCCTGATTGAGTCCATACCCATCCTTGATCCGGTCTGGAATATCCGTATCCACGTTTGCCCCGGCTCTTTTAAGTCCCTTTAGAAATATATAAGTAGCACATACCCCGTCGATATCATAATCTCCAATGATCCGGATGGATGCTTTTTTTTCAATCTTTTCCCTTAGAAGTGCTACGGCTTCTGTCACCCCTTTCATCAAAGTCGCCGGATGCAGATCTCTGCAGTCACCATGCAGATACTGTTCGATCTGTTCTTCTCCTACAATATCCTTATTCCGTATCAACCGGGCGGTAAAAGGCGTTATCCCAAAACGCACTCCAATCTCCTGAAAATCAGCCCCCTTACGAATCTCCACCCACTTCGCCATGCCTGCTGCCTCCACTTTTTCTTTCGTTTTTCCTAACATTCTACTACAGTTTCTTCTCCTCCACAACCCCAAATCCATTGAAAAAGGCTGCCGCAAAATGCGACAGCCATGTCTCTTTTATGCATTTTCTTTTTGTGTAATCTTTGTCTTCATCAGATACCACAGTGCTCCGGTGATGCATACAGACGAATAGGCACCACATACAATACCCACCATCAGCGGCAGAGCAAACTCTTTGATGGAAGCCACTCCCAGCACATACAGAACAGCCACCATCACAAATGTGGTCAGTGATGTGTAGATACTTCTTGTCAGCGTCTGTGTAATACTTGCATTTACCACATTGTCCAACGTATCCTTTCGCTTCATATCCACCATATTCTCGCGGATACGGTCAAAGATGACAATCGTCGCATTGATGGAATAACCCACAATCGTCAGCATACAAGCGATAAAGGTATTTCCCACGGAGACACGTGCCACTGCATAAAATGCCAGCACCACCAGCACATCATGCAGAAGCGCCGCCACGGCACTGGTAGCAAAACGCACATCTTTAAAGCGTACCCAAATATAGAGAAGCATACAGATCGTCGCGATAATGACCGCCACAATCGCATCATTTTTCACTTCCTTACTGATGGCGCCACTGATATTTTCTGCAGTAATCGTGGTCTTGTCCACGCCAAAAGTCTCTGCGATCTTCTCATTGAGCGCCTCACGTCCAGCCAGATCCAGCTCCTTGGTCTTGATGATCACCTGTGTGGTCCCGGCCACTTTCTGCGTCTGGATATCGTTATCCCCAGTTATCTCGGACACTACCGGAACTACCTTGGCGTCAATGTCCTCGATGCTCATATCTTCGTTAAATTCCACTGTAGTAGATGTACCGCCCTGAAATTCCAGGCTGTAGGCCAATGCGCCTTTTTTGCTGCCGGCATTGACGCCCATCAGCACCAGACCGCCTGCAATCACCACCAAAGAGACAACAAAGCAGATCTTTCTCTTTCCAAGGAAATCGATCTGTGCACGCTCCTTGGCAACTCCGTAGTATTTCACATCCTGTAAGCCCAGAGCATACAGAGCTTGTAATACCAGTTTCGTCACAACAAGTGCGGTAAACATGGAGACGACAATACCAAGAGCCAATGTCTGTGCGAATCCTTTGACACTGCCGGAACCTTTTAAAGACAGCACCAGGGCTGCAATCAAGGTGGTAATATTACCGTCTACAATAGCCGAGAGTGCCTTCTGAAAACCGATCTTCATCGAAGAACGCACGGTCTTTCCCGTTACCAGCTCTTCCCGGATACGGGCAAAGATAATCACGTTGGCATCCACAGCCATACCAATCGAAAGGATGATACCTGCGATACCAGGCAGGGTCAGTGTCATATTAAATCCATTTAACAAACCCAGCACCAAGCCCACATAAGAAGTCAGCGCAATGCCTGCTGCCACACCCATGATCCGGTAAGCAATAATCATAAAGAGCAGCACCAGCAAAAAGCCGATAAGACCCGCCCTTAAGCTGGTATGGATCGCCTCTTCTCCTAACTTTGCTCCTACCACATTCGAACGCAGCTCCTGAAGCTCTAAGGACAATCCGCCAATACGGATGGTAGAAGCCAACTGATCCGCCTCTTCAAATGTGAAACTTCCGCTGATCTGAGCCTGTCCATTTCCGATGGTCTCATTGACCGTAGGCGCACTGATCACTTCTCCATCATACACAATCGCGATCTGTTTTCCGATATTTTCAGAAGTGGCGGTGGCAAATTTTCCTGTACCTTCTGAGGTCAGCGTAAGCTCCACCACATATTCTCTGTTTCCGGTAAATTCATCGGTATAAGAACCAGCCTTGGCATCTGCCACGTCTGTACCTTCTAACACCACTGTCCCGTCCATAGTCTGAAACTGCAGGGAACCTGGTTTGCCCAGTTCTGCCAGGATGGTATTGGCATCGGTCACACCAGGGATCTCGATGTTGATCCGGTCTGTGCCTTCCTGATAGACTTCTGCCTCAGTGCTGTAGACTTCCACACGCTTTTGCAGCTTGTAGATGGTATCCGACATATCCTCTGCGGACGGTGTGCCCTCTCCCACGGCTTCATATGTAATACTGACACCGCCTGCCAGATCCAGACCCAGCTTGATATTCTTTGCTGCTCCTGATGCATTTTCTCCCCAGCCAACTGCTGCTGTATAGAGCAGAAGACCTGTAAGAATCACCGTCAAAAGCAGTGTGATAACCGCTTTATTTTTCTTCATCACTTTCCACCTCATCTTTCTCTGCTGTTGCGGCTTTTAACATAATCGCACATTCCACGCGTTTTCTCTCCAATTCACAACTAACCTCATAAGCCTTGTCAATCGAGCCGTGAAATTTATAGGAATTGGCCGCGCATCCGCCGCTGCAGTAGAATTTTGCAAAACAGTCTCTGCAAGCTTTCTTGGCATAGACATTGCAGTTTTTAAATTCTTCTCGAACATATGTTCTTATTATGCCTTCATCCACATTTCCCATCAGGTACTTCTCTTCCCCTACAAACTGATGACAGGGATATAAGTCTCCCCAGGGAGTGACTGCCAGATATTCGGTTCCGGAACCACATCCGGAAAGCCTCTTGGCCACACAGGGTCCGCCGGTCAAATCCAGCATAAAATGAAAAAATACAAAATCTTCTTTGGTGCCATGCCGCCTTGCCATCTCAGCCGCCAGCTTGTCATACTCTGCAAATACTTCCGGCAGATCTTCTGCGTGCAGAGCATACTCCTCATCCTCTGTCCCCACCACAGGCTCCACAGAGATCTGTTGAAATCCCAAGTCTCTAAGATGCAGTACATCCTTGGAAAAATCCTTATTGTACTTGGTAAAGGTTCCTCTGACATAATAGTTTTTTTGATCTCTGCTGTCAGCTAACTTTTGAAACTTAGGCACGACCAGATCATAACTGCCGGTTCCATTTCTAAAAGGACGCATGCGGTCATGAACTTCTTTTCGCCCGTCTATACTGAGCACTACATTGCTCATCTCCTTGTTGACGAACTCCTGCACTTCCTCATTGAGCAGTACGCCGTTGGTAGTCAGCGTAAACCGAAACTTCTTATTATGGAGCTTCTCCTGTTCCCGCCCATAAGCGACTAAGTCCTTGACCACCTGCCAGTTCAAAAGTGGTTCTCCTCCAAAAAAATCCACTTCCAAGTTCTTCCGGCTGCCCGAATTGGCAATCAGAAAATCCAGCGCCTTTTTGCCTACCTCATAACTCATCAGTGCCCGGCGTCCATGATATTCTCCCTCTTCCGCAAAGCAGTAGCGACAGGCCAGGTTGCAGTCATGTGCAATATGCAGGCACAATGCCTTTACCACAGGCTTTTTGGACTCTACAATCTCCTGGATGTAGTTCTCATAGATATCCTCCGTAAACAGCTTCCCCGCTTTGATCAGCTCATCTAAATCATCCGCGGCCTCTCTTAACTCCTCTTCGGGATATTTATCTGACAACAGGTGTATGGTCTCTTCTCTGCCTTTTTCCTGATAATAGGGTATCATCTCATAGACCATCTCATCCACCACATGCACCGAGCCACTGTTCACATCCAAAAGGATATTATAACCATTATTCTGATATTGGTGAACCATACGTTCCCCTTTCTGACTCTTCAAGAAAATAAGCAGCGACGCTGCCGCTGCTCATTCTTTTGCATTATGCTATCTCTTATTTTCGCAGCTCTGATTTCCCACGGTGCAGGAAGTCTTACATGCGGACTGGCAGGACGTCTGGCACTCGCCGCATCCACCTTTTTTCATGGTGTTCTGTAAGGTCTGCGTATTTAAAGTCTTAATGTGCTTCATCACTTTTCCTCCTGTTTCTCATTGTTTTACACGAATTGCCCATAGTATAGCACACACAGTGAGAAATGAAAAGAGTTTTTTTCGTCCCTTAGTAATTGGTGGCTTTTCGTTCAAAATATGCCTGCGGATAGGCGCAGACCGGACAGATCTGCGGCGCACTCTCTCCCACATGGACATGACCACAGTTTTGACACACCCAGATCGCCTCACCCTTTTCAGAGAACACCAGTTTGTTTTCCACATTCCCCAAAAGTTTCAAATAGCGTTCTTCATGTTCTTTTTCGATCTTGGCCACCAGCTCAAATTTGGACGCCAACTGTGTAAATCCCTCTTCTCTTGCTTCCTTTGCAAAAGTGGCATACATCTCGCTCCACTCAAAATGTTCTCCCGCCGCCGCATCTTTTAGATTTTCCTCGGTGGTGCCAATCCCTTTGAGCGCTTCAAACCACTGTTTTGCATGAGCCATCTCATTGTCTGCAGTTGCTTCAAAAAGATCTGCGATCTGCTCATAGCCATTCTCTCTTGCCCGCTCTGCGTAGTAGGTGTACTTATTTCTTGCCTCGGATTCTCCGGCAAACGCAGCAATCAGATTCTGTTCGGTCTTACTTCCTTTTAGTTCCATCCTCTATCTCCTTCTTATCATGTTCGGAGATAGTATGTGCAAAACTCTATACTTTATCCATCTATTTCTTCTATTCCTTGCACACATCCACCCAGGCTACATAGTTAGAAGCCCGCTCTAACTCTTCTAAAGTCAGTTGGACTGCACTGTTAGAACTTCCACAGGCCGGATACACCACGTCAAAACGCTTTAAAGACTCATCCAGATAGACCTTTACGCCTTCGTTTACCCCAAAAGGACAGACGCCCCCCACAGCGTGCCCCGTCAATTCTTCCACCTCGTCAAACGTCAGCATCTTGGCCTTGGTGTGAAACTGTGCCTTATATTTTTTATTGTCCACTCTGGCATCACCTGCTGCCACGATCAGGATGCACTGCTCTTCCACTTTAAAAGACAGCGTCTTGGCGATCCTAGCCGGCTCACAGCCCACTGCCTGCGCTGCCAGCTCCACCGTTGCGCTGGAAGTGTCAAATTCCATCACGCGGTCTTCCAGACCAAATTGTTTCAGATACTCTTTTGCTCTCTCAAATGCCACTTTTTTCTCCTCTTTTCTGTCAAATATCAATGCTCCCCAGATCTCCGTTAAGCGATCCAGCGTATACACAGCATTGGCAGGACTCGACGAAGGCAGCTTAACAGCCGTAATCCCTGTCTCTTTTTCACAGTATTTTTGATATAGTCTGTACGCTTTTTCTCCGTTGGCAAAGATCTTGTCGATCTGGCTCTCTCTTACGATCCTTACGATATCTGCCGGCACCACATGCCGGATGCTGCTGTCGCTCGAACCGATGATCTCGCAACTGGCCACCACATCCCAGAGGGCAATCTGGTGCCGAAGCATAAGCTTCTTTTTCTCTTCCACCGTCTCTGGCAGCACTTCTTTGGTAAGCCTGGCCAACACTTTCCAGAATCGATTCTGCGGATGTCCGTAGTAAAAGTTCTGCTCCCTGGATTTAACCGACGGAAAGCTTCCCAGAATCAAAATCTTGGAGTTCTTGTCATAGACCGGAGCAAAGGTATGCTCCACATGCTGATAGGAAGTGTTCTCTTTTTCCAACATCTGATCCTCCTTACATCTGCTTCCTTACAATCTGGTACTCGTCTTCTCCTCGAAAATAGGGACAGTTGTCCACAGAGCTGCTTAAAAAACGATACATCTCATCTTCATCCAGATCCATCTCACAGACATAATAATCATAGTCATCATCATACACATAATTGCTGCACATCTCACAACTGGTTCTTGCACTCATAAAGTCTGCCTCCTGCCATTTTCGTATTATATCACAGCAATTATTGGGTTGTGAAGGGAAAGCTAACATGATAAAATAAATAAAAACAAAAAAGGGGCAACGATTTATGAATATTACCTTGAAAAATGCATTTGCATCTGTAACTTGTCAGACTCTTGGGGCAGAACTCTTATCTTATCAGACCGCCTCTGGAAAAGAATACCTGTGGCAGAAAGATCCCGCCTACTGGGCCAAGACTTCTCCTGTCTTATTTCCCTACATCGGCGCTGTGCCTGCACCTGTTCTGATTCATGGTAAGCCCTATGAGATGCCGCGCCACGGATTTGTAAAAGATGAAGAATTTACGATTGCAGAACAGGGCGAGGATTTTGTGAAATTAATCACAAAAAACACAGACGCCACGATGACTGTCTTCCCCTATGCTTTCACCTTTTCGGTTACATTTCGGCTAGAAGGAGCAAAGCTGCATGTGATCTATGGCGTAACCAATGAAAGTGATCAGGAGATGCCATTTTTAATCGGCGGACATCCGGCCTTTTTCTGCCCGATGGAAGAAGGCGAGCATTTTACCGAATATCTGCTGCATTTTGAAGATGAAGACGTGGAAGATCTGCATCTTAAATATCCGATGTTTGACCATGACGCCATCCTCTATGAAAACCTGACACACCGCACCGTAAAACTCATCCATCAGTGCACCAACAAAGGCATCCAGTTTGATTTTCCAGGATATGCAACCGTGGCCTTTTGGACTCCGATCCAAAAAGATGCTCCATTTCTCTGCATCGAACCTTGGTGCGGCGGGACGATGGATCAAGTATCCAACACCGATCTGCTTCAGAAAAAATACGTACAGTATCTGTCCGCAAAAGAAAGCAGAGAATATCCCTTCTCCTTTGTACCCTGTTAATCGATGAACTCTTTTCAGAAAGGGAAAATAAAGATGGATAGTAAAGAAATATTAAAACACGTCGACCATACCCTGTTAGCACCGCAGGCTACTTTTCAGGAGATCCGGCAGATCTGCGACGACGCCATCGCCTATGGAACGGCATCTGTATGTATTCCTCCAAGCTATGTCAGGCAGGTCAAAGACTATGTCAAAGACCGCGTCGCCGTATGTACCGTGATCGGATTTCCCAACGGCTATATGACCACTGCCACCAAAGAATTTGAGACCAAAGATGCTCTGGCAAATGGTGCAGATGAGATCGATATGGTCATCAATATCGGCTGGGTAAAAGATCAGCGATATGACTGCATTGAAGCAGAGATCCGTACACTAAAAGCTGCCTGCAAAGACAAGATCTTAAAAGTCATCATCGAGACCTGCCTGCTGACAGACGAAGAAAAGATTAAGATGTGTGAGATCGTAACCGCTGCCGGCGCCGATTATATCAAGACCTCCACGGGATTTTCCAAAGCCGGCGCCACCTTCTCTGACATCGAACTCTTTGCCAGACATGTCGGTAAAGGAGTAAAAATAAAAGCTGCCGGAGGGATCTCCTCCATGGAAGATGCCGAACGTTTTTTAAGCTTAGGCGCCGACCGCCTCGGCACAAGCCGTATCATAAAACTAGTAAAAAACAATAGCTAAAACCAGTCATAAAATGAGGGGCTGCCGCAACAGGGACGCCCTGACTCGCACAAAGAGTGCTGTGTAGATTGGAGCGGACAGTTTGTGCGGTTTGTATGAGCCAGGCGGACACTACTGTGTCCGATTGGAGCATACAAATCGTGCAGACTGTCCGATACATTCTATGCAGACCTTTGTCGAGTCAGGGCGTCCCTGTTGTGGCAGCCCCTCATTTTATGACACCCCTACGCCTGAAACAAGTCCGTCGACAAATACCGATCACCCGTATCCGGCAAAAGCACCACAATCGTCTTCCCTTCATTTTCCGCCCGCTTTGCCAAAGTAATCGCTGCATAGGCAGCTGCACCGGAAGAGATCCCCACCAGCACGCCTTCTTTACGCCCGATCAGCCTGCTCGTCTCAAACGCGCTCTCATCTTCTACCGCGATCACCTCGTCATAGATCTTCGTATCCAAGACTTCCGGCACAAACCCGGCACCGATCCCCTGGATCTTGTGTGCCCCTGCCACGCCCGTGGACAAGACCGCTGAAGACTTTGGCTCCACTGCCACTACTTTTACTCCAGGCTTATGTTCTTTCAGATATCTCCCCACTCCGGTAATCGTCCCGCCAGTACCCACACCAGCCACAAAGATATCCACTTCTCTCTCCGTATCCTCATAGATCTCCGGCCCTGTCGTCTCATAGTGTGCCTTAGGATTGGCCGGATTGACAAACTGTCCCGCCACAAAACCGCCAGGAATCTCCTTAGCCAGTTCTTCTGCTTTGGCAATCGCCCCCGACATCCCTTTACTGCCCTCCGTCAGCACCAGTTCAGCTCCATACGCTTTCATCAATTGCCGGCGCTCCACAGACATCGTCTCCGGCATCACAATAATAATCCGATACCCTCTCGCCGCCGCCACAGCCGCCAAGCCAATTCCCGTATTACCAGAAGTCGGCTCAATAATCACTGCATCTTTGGTCAGGATTCCTTTTTTTTCGGCATCATCCAGCATCTCTTTGGCCACCCGGTCCTTGACCGAACCCGCCGGGTTGAAATATTCCAGCTTTGCCACAAGCCTTGCTTTTAATCCAAGTTCTTTTTCCACATTTTTAAGCTCCAACAGCGGAGTCTTTCCGATCAACTGATCGGCTGAAGTATACACTTTTGACATGATCCTCTTCCTTTCCTGTATCCTACTGATGTTAGTATAGCTCTATAAACCTATCTTGTCAATAGGTAATAGGAATTTTTCCATTCCTCTTGATAAACCCTTTTACCTTGTAGTATCATAGGTTTATCAACAAACAACCCGAACCGAACAAGCCCCAAGAGTATTTCCTGACACCCAGGTGGCTGAAAATTCTCTTAGTGCGGGGGCTTGGGAGGCGAGTTGCGGAACTTCAATAGGAGGTTTTATTATGATGATTTCTACAAAAGGGAGATATGCGCTACGGGTAATGATTGATCTTGCAGAGCAGCCCCCAGACCGCTACACGCCATTAGACGAGATTGCAACGAGGCAGGGCATCTCCAAAAAGTATCTGGAGATCATTCTAAAGACCCTGGTCTCTCAAAAGCTGTTAGTCGGACTTCGGGGTAAAGGCGGCGGATACCGGCTGACACGCAAGCCGAACGATTATCAAGTCCTGGAAATTTTAGAATTGACCGAAGGCCCATTGGCCGCCGTCACCTGCCTGCTGCCGGACGCCGAACTCTGTGAGCGAAGAGAGCGTTGTAAGACGCTGCCCATGTGGCAGAGATTTGACCGGATGGTACACGATTTCTTTGAAGGGATTACGCTTCGTGACCTGGTAGAAGATACGATGAAAAACGACTGAGCAAACAGAGGCTGTCTCAAAAGGGACACCTTGACTCGACAAAGAGTGCTGTGTAGATTGGAGTGAATAGTCCAATACATTCATACAGATCTTTGTCAAGTCAGAGCGTTCCTTTTGCAATAGCCCCTTGTCTCCTTGTCCTATATGGTTCATGACCATAAAAGACTCGCGAAACATGGATTCTATTGTTTTAAGATCACAATAGAGTCATCATTTTCTATGGTATTGGTGATAGGATTCATCCGAATATCCAGATACCTTAGATCCTCTGCCTGATTCAGAGGCGTCAGCTCTGTCACATAATTATTGTTCAGACTGAGATACGTCAGCTGATGCAACTGACTGGCAAATCCGATATCCGTCAATTGGTTTCCATCCAGACAAAGTCTCTCTAAGTTGGGATAGTTTGTTAAAAAATCCACATGCTCGGCAAAGGACACATCATCATACCACAGATCTGTCATCCCGTTGTAAGTCTCCACATAAAAGTTTTCTTTCAGATTAATCTCCTTTAACTCCAACTGCTTCAGTGTTGGATTTTCTGTGATACGGTCAAAATCGATGGCAAACATGCAGTTATTTAACACCAGCTTCTCCAGGCCCGGATGGTTAAACACGTTGGAGATATCTCCCAAGATCTCCAAGTTATACTCAAAAGCTCCCCAAAAGTCATCGCTTCCCCCACTGAAATCAACGGATTTCAGATTGGTCATACTGTCGATAAAATTCACATTTTTCAGTGGAACCGCATAGGTCCAGTCTGCATAACAGGTCAGACTCTCCAGTCCCGTCAGGCCAGAGAGTGCTGAAGCCTCATCAATGTTACAGCCATGCATGGACAGTTCTTTTAGATTTCCCATCCGATTCAGAAAAGAGACAGACATAAAACCGCACATATCCAGTGTCTCCAACTGACTCAGAGAAGACAGATCCGGGTCCGTCTGAGAAGTGTTCTTATCCAGATATAATGTCGTCAGTCCCGTCAGATTCGTCACAGGACGATAGTCTTGTACTGCGTCGTTGTCTGCCAGCTCCAGCGTGGTAAGCTGGGTCAATTCCCCAATGGGTTCTAAGCTGATCGCATCCGAATCACACACCGACAGACTCTTAAGATTTGTCAGCGTTTTTAAAAAACTCAGATCCCGGATGGCCGGGGATTCGATCTTTAGTTGTTCCAACTGTGTCAACGTGGAGAGTGCCGCATAATCTGTAAGAGAAGTTCCTTCTTCTGTCCGCTCTTCGATGGACAGAGAACGCAGCGACTTTAGAGGCACTAGCTGTTTTACGTCAGGAACATATGTTCTCTCAATATTTAAAATCTCCAGATTGGTAAATTCCGAGATCCCATCAAGCCTTTCCGGCCTGTCCAGCGAGAGTTCCAAAAGCTGTCCTGGATCAGGCAAAAGCAATGCGATCTCAGAAGGAGTGAGTCCTTCTGTCAATAGACCTTTCAGATGGGGAAACGAATCAAAAGAGAGCGATTCCACTTGTTCGTTTTGGACGTCCACTTTCTGCAGGCCGGTGAAGGCATTCAGATCTCGGCTGTCCCATGGCAGAGATTCTAACTCTGCTTTTATCGGCTCAAACGATTCCCCTTCGTAAGGACTCTCAAAACTATAAGACACCCTGCTTCCCTCAGAACCTGCTTCTACCTTCAGGTAGGTAAGCTCTGCGAGTTCTTCCTCTGTCACCTGATCTGCTTCTTTTTCAAAGATGACTTTCAGGATCGCTTCGTAGAGTGGACTGTGCGCGGACTGTGGTTCCTGCACTGCTTCTTCTATGCCCCAGTCCGTCTCTGGTTCTTCCCAAGTCTCCACCTCTGGCATCACCAAGGATGGCTCTCTTAGAGAAGTCCTCGACGGACTCTCCCATATGATCACTCTTACCACCATCAATATGATCATTAACGCCGCCGCTGTGATACCGACCACAAAGGGATTCCGGTTCGTATGATTCTCTTTGACTTCTCTTAACTGTACCGGATCATACTGATGAACATGATAATGAATCGTACGGTCGTCCTCTATCACAAACTGACTGTTGCAATACTCACAGACCATAATCTGCGGATTGCCCTCCATAGGCTTTAGTCTGCCCCCACACGAAGGACACTCCAAATTTGTTATTTTCATAACGAATACACTCCTCTGCTCTGGGACTTCTTTTAAAAAATTATAACAACAAACTTACAGAATCACAAGAGTAATAGTTCAACCCGCGCCATTCACAAAGGCGCTTCCAACGCTTTCTTGCTGCTAACGCAGTTACCTTTGCTCATATTCAGGCGCTCCACTCATCCCTGTAAGATGTGTTCATTCATGTAAACATGATTCACTCATCATACAGGAGATAACGGAACTGTTACTCAAGAAAATTAAGTGAAAATGGCATCCTTGACAAAAAGGCATATCAAGCCTATAATAGACAGGACTTGAATGTTAGACTTACGAAAGATTAATATGTTGATGTGTGGATATGAGGAGGAAATGAAAATGGCAACCAAGAAAAAAACCGAAAATGAAACTGCTGCAGTCACTGCACCAGTAAAAGAAAAAGCTACCAAAGCAAAGACCAGCAAATCCAAAGCTACCAGTCAGACCACAGAAGCAAAGGCAAAAAAAGCCACCTGTAAGACTTCTGTCTGTGTCGAAATGAACGGTTTAAGCGTAGCGATTGCAGATATCCAGAATGCTGCCAAAAAAGCAGTAAAGGAAAAAGGCTTAGAGGCAACGGAGCTTAAGATCTACATCAACGCTGCTGAGCAGGCTGCTTACTACACCGTAAACGGCGAAGGCGGCGAGGATTATAAAGTAGATTTAAAGACACTGTAAAAAGAACATATAAAAGGGGCCTATGGTCCCTTTTTATATTTCTTGCGATATTCTAACGGCGTACAGCCCATCTTTCTTTTAAAGATCTTCGCATAATAACCTGGATTGGCAAAGCCTACCGAGCCGGCAACCAATGTCACATCATATCCAGACTGGCGCAAAAGTTCCAGACTTTTCTCCACCCGATAGCCCAGCAGATAATCAAACATGGATTCGTTCATATATCGTTTGAACAGACGACAGCTCTCACTTTTGCACAGATGAATCTGCTCTGCCAGATCCTCCAGTGTAATCTTCTCCGCATAGTGGATCTGAATATATTCCATAATCCGGCGTATCCGTTCTGTGTCCCTGTCATTTTCCATCGTATCAGTTTCATCCGATTTTACATGTTCATAGATCTTCAGCCAGATCTCCATAAGCGCAATCTGCATCTGAAGTTCCATGGAGGCGTTATGTTTTTGATCCAGTTTTTTAATCTTCTCTATTTTTTTCAGCACTTTTTTATGCCAGGGCCTCTCCGGGGTAAAATGGATGGAAGCCAGGGCAGGATTTTTTAAAATATGTTTCATATATTTATTCTGCATCACACTGGAACCATAACCGTAGAGCAGACGAGGGTGAAAGGTGATGGACAGATAGCTGCAGTCCGGAGTGTGAAGTCTGTGCCCGGAGTGCAGGACATTCGTGTTGCAGAACAAGCCCTCTCCTGCTTTGAGTTCATACAGGCTGTCATTTACCTGATAGGCAATCTCACCCTCTAATACAAACGTCAGTTCGATCTCCGGATGCCAGTGCCAGGGAAACTCCTTTGTATCAAAATAAGAAAGTCGTTCATAGCTGATCAGCATGGGAAATTCATAGCTTCCATGGCTTTTGATCTCTTTTTGTTCCTGGTCAATATTTAACTGCATAGAATCTCAATATCCTTCTATTTTATACAAATATTCTTATTGAAATTGGGGGTTTATCTCATTATATTATAAATAGATAAGATGTCAACCTAGTTCGTGACATAAGCGACGCCCGTCAGCGGCCAGGGTTCCCATCAGACCGCGCTCCCGCTCAAGGAACGCCTGTAGCGGTATTTATGCCCTGGCCGCTGACAGGCTGGGATTGACACAAGTAATAATATAAGGAGGATGTTGGTATATGGCAGTGAATGTAGCGAAATTAAAAGAGAAATTTGTGGAGCTTTATGGAGACGGCGGTGCTTATAAGGCTTATTTTGCGCCGGGGCGGGTGAATCTGATTGGGGAGCATACGGACTATAATGGTGGTCATGTATTTCCCTGTGCTTTGACGATTGGTACATATGGGATCATCCGGGCCAGAGAAGACCGGGTGCTTCGTCTGTATTCTATGAATTTTGACGAGATGGGCGTGATAGAGACTTCTCTGGATGATCTGACGCCGTCAGAAGAGGCAGGATGGACTGATTATCCCAAGGGGATTATGTGGACCTTTGAAAAGAGAGGATATCATCTTAACAAGGGCGCAGACATCCTCTTCTATGGAGATATCCCGGCGGGCAGCGGACTCTCTTCTTCTGCTTCTTTAGAAGTGCTGACAGGTCTGATGCTTCGGGATACGTTTGGATTTGATGTGTCTATGGTAGATCTGGCTTTGATCGGACAATATTCAGAAAATAATTTTAATGGCATGAACTGTGGCATTATGGATCAGTTTGCTTCTGCCATGGGCAAAAAGGACTGCGCGATCTTTTTGGACACCAGCAATCTCCACTATGAATATGCGCCGGTGAAACTGCCCGATGCCCGCATCGTGATCACCAACAGCAATGTCAAGCACTCTTTGGTATCCTCCGCTTACAATGACCGCAGAAACGAGAGCGAGGCAGCTCTAAAAGCCCTTCAGACCGTGGTCGATATCAAGACTTTGGGCGATCTGACCGAAGCACAGTTTGAGCAGTATAAAGATGCCATCAAAGATCCCGTTTGTCAAAAGCGCGCCAAACATGCCGTCTATGAGAATCAGCGGACCATTCACGCAGTGGATGCGCTAAAAGCCAACGATATTGTGAAATTCGGAAAATTAATCAACGATTCTCATGTATCTTTAAGAGACGACTATGAGACTTCCTGTGAAGAGACAGATCTTCTGGCAGCGCTGGCCTGGGAAGTTCCCGGAGTGCTGGGGTCGCGAATCACAGGCGGCGGATTTGGAGGCTGTACGGTCAGCATCGTGAAAAAAGAATCTGTCGATCTGTTTATCGAGACACTTGACAAAGCATACACAGAAAAAACCGGTATCAAAGCAGAATTTTATGTTGTGGATATCGGTGACGGCGCGCATGCACTTGACTAAAAAGGAGGGGTTGGATGATGTTATCAGAAGCTATTGCCGCACTGGTTCAGTATGGAATTACTACAGGGCTGGTGCCTCCATGTGAGAAAATCTACACCACCAATTTACTTTTGGACTTGTTTCACGAGGATGACTATGAAGAACCTTCTGTAATCCCTCAAAAGCCTTTAGAAGAGATCTTAAAAGCACTTTTGGACATTGCAGTCGAAAAAGAACTGATCCCTGACAGCATCGCTTACAGAGACCTCTTTGACACCCGGCTTATGAACTGTCTTCTGCCGCGTCCTGCACAGGTGCAGCAGGTATTCTGGGAGAAATATCAGCACTCCGCGGTGGAAGCGACCGAATATTTCTACAAGTTCAGCCAGGACAGCAACTACATCCGCCGCTATCGGGTATGCAAAGACCAAAAATGGAAAGTGGCAAGTGAATACGGCGATATTGACATCACAATCAACCTCTCCAAACCAGAGAAAGACCCCAAAGCCATCGCTGCTGCCAGAAATGCCAAAGCCAGCACTTATCCAAAGTGTCAGCTCTGTATGGAAAATGAAGGCTATGCCGGCAGAGTCAACCATCCGGCGCGGGAAAACCACCGGATTATTCCTGTCACGATTAATGATAGCCACTGGGGATTCCAGTATTCTCCCTATGTATACTACAATGAACACTGTATCGTATTCAACGGGGAACATATTCCCATGAAGATCGACCGCGCTGCATTTATCAAACTGTTTGATTTTGTCAAACAGTTCCCTCACTACTTTTTAGGTTCCAATGCAGATCTGCCAATTGTGGGAGGTTCGATTCTAAGCCATGATCATTTTCAGGGCGGACACTATACCTTTGCCATGGCCAAGGCTCCTATCGAGGAACATGTGACTCTTCCAGGCTATGAAGATGTGGAAGCCGGGATTGTCAAATGGCCGCTGTCCGTCCTGCGTATCCGTCATCAGGATGAGAAACGCTTAATCGATCTGGCCACGCATGTATTAGAGGTATGGAGAAACTATACAGACGAAGCTGCCTTTATCTATGCTTATACAGATGGAGAGCCGCACAACACCATCACACCTATTGCGCGTAAAGTGGGAGAGACTTATGAACTGGATCTGACGCTTCGAAACAATATCACCACCAAAGAACATCCGCTGGGCGTCTACCACCCCCACGCCGAACTGCATCATATCAAAAAAGAAAATATTGGACTGATCGAAGTGATGGGCCTTGCTGTCCTTCCTTCCCGGTTAAAAGACGAGATGGCGCTTTTGGAAGAATATATCCTCACCGGAAAAAATATCTCAGAACAGGAAGCACTCCAAAAGCATGCAGACTGGGTCGCTGCATTTTTGCCCAAGTATCCTTCGATTACCAAAGACAATATCCAAAAGATCTTACAGCAGGAGATCGGAGAAGTCTTTGTAAAAGTCTTAGAAGACGCCGGTGTCTACAAGTGCACCAAAGAAGGAAGAGAGGCATTTCACAGATTTATCAAAGCTTTATAAAATTTCCTCTTGAAAAAATCGTCTGCTTCCTATATGATGATTTAAGATGTTTTCGGATTGCGGGAGCATAAAATGCGGAGCAATCCATGGCATCATCTGCGCAACTGGCGGAACGCAAGGAAACTTGCAGCAGGGCCAACCTGCAGGGAACGCAGATCAAGAGCAACTAGCCGACCGCCTGGGCGCATACAGGAATCCTGTGCGCCTGGGCGGTCTTTTATCGTTTCGCCGGCCGCCGATTTTTGTATTGTATCCATTGATCTTTTGTTACAGAAAGCGAGGAAATCATGAAAGCAATCTCTCTTGCACAAGAACTGTCCACCAATGCTTATCCTGGACGCGGTATCATCATCGGACGCACTCCAGACGGCAAAAAAGCAGTCACCGCCTATTTTATCATGGGCAGAAGCGCAAACAGCCGCAACCGCATCTTTGTAGAAGACGGCGACGGCATCCGCACGCAGGCATATGATCCGTCCAAACTAGAAGATCCCAGCCTGATTATCTACGCGCCAGTGCGCGTTCTGGGCAACAAGACCATCGTCACCAACGGCGATCAGACTGATACCATCTATGAAGGGATGGACCGTCAGATGACGTTTGAACAGTCTCTGCGCTCCCGCACTTTTGAGCCGGATGCGCCCAACTATACCCCCCGGATCTCCGGTATCCTGCACATCGAATCCAGCACCTACAACTATGCCCTGTCCATCTTAAAAAGCAACCGGGGCGATCCCGACTCCTGTCAGCGCTTCACCTTCGCCTACGAGCATCCAAAGGCCGGCGAAGGACATTTCATCCACACCTACCAGCAGGACGGCAATCCCCTCCCAAGCTACGAGGGCGAACCAAAGCTCGTCTCGATCCCGGATGACATAGATGCCTTCACCAAACTCCTCTGGACCAATCTGAACGAAGACAACAAAGTCTCCCTGTTCGTCCGCTACATCGACATCGCCACCGGAGACTTTGAGACAAAAATTGTAAATAAAAACTCACATTAATAAAACTCTAATCAGGAGAATGATATTATGTACAAAATCCAATTAAAATATGGCTGCAACCCCAACCAAAAGCCCTCTTGTATCTTTATGGAAAATGGAAAAGACCTTCCCGTTGAAGTCCTCTGTGGAAAACCGGGCTATATCAATTTTCTGGACGCTTTTAACGGTTGGCAGCTGGTCAAAGAATTAAAGGAAGCCACCGGACTTCCCGCCGCTACCTCTTTTAAGCATGTCTCCCCCGCCGGAGCGGCTGTAGGTCTCCCTCTTACCGACACATTAGCAAAGATCTACTGGGTGGATGATCTGGGAGAACTCTCCCCTCTTGCCTGCGCCTATGCAAGAGCCAGAGGCGCTGACCGCATGTCTTCTTTTGGCGACTTTATCGCCCTCTCTGATCCCTGTGATGCAGACACCGCAAGACTCATCAAGCGGGAAGTCTCCGATGGTGTGATCGCTCCCGGATACACGCAGGAAGCATTAGACATCCTAAAGCAAAAGAAAAAAGGAAATTACAACGTGATCCAGATCGATCCTGCTTACACCCCCAATCCCGTGGAGCGAAAGCAAGTCTACGGCATCACGTTTGAGCAGGGCAGAAATGAACTCGCTGTCAATGAGGAACTGCTCTCCAACCTGGTGACACAGAACAAAGAAGTCCCAAAAGACGCGCTGATGGATATGAAGATCGCACTGATCACGCTAAAATATACCCAGTCCAATTCCGTCTGCTTTGTCAAAGGCGGACAGGCAATCGGCATCGGAGCCGGACAGCAGTCCCGCGTCCACTGTACCCGCTTAGCAGGCAATAAAGCAGACAACTGGTTTTTACGCCAGTCTCCGCAGGTCCTCGGCCTTCAGTTTTTAGACACCCTTGGACGCGCAGAGCGGGATAACGCGATTGACGTCTATATCGGTGACGAATATATGGATGTCCTTGCAGACGGTGTCTGGGAAACCATCTTCAAAGTCAGACCAGAAGTCTTTACCAGAGAGCAAAAACGTGCATGGCTCGACCAGATGACCGGTGTCACCTTAGGGTCCGACGCCTTCTTCCCCTTCGCAGACAACATCGAGCGCGCACACAAAAGCGGCGTCACCTATATCGCCCAGCCCGGCGGCTCCGTCAGAGATGATCTGGTGATTGCATGCTGCGATAAATACAACATCGCCATGGCCTTTACTGGCATCCGTTTATTCCATCATTAGGTATTTGAATGAAAAAGAACGCCAGAAAGCTTTTAACAGTCGCTATGGCATCATCCGAACAAAACAGTAATAGCAAAAAGCCGGGAATCTAAAAAAGATACAGATTCCCGGCTTTTTGTTCATTCCAGCTCTTCCCCATTAGATGCGATGACTTTCTGATACCAGTCAAAAGACTGCTTTTTATAGCGTTTTTGGCTGCCGGTTCCATCATCATTCTTGTCGACGTAGATAAAACCGTAGCGTTTGCGCAGCTCACCTGTAGTAAAGGAAACCAGGTCTATACACCCCCAGGGAGTATATCCCATCAGATCCACACCATCCTCTTCCACTGCTTTTTTCATCTCTTCAATATGCGCTTTTAAATAAGCAATCCTGGCAGGATCTTCGCAGGTGCCGTCCGCTTTCAGTTCATCGATGGCACCAAATCCATTTTCCACAATAAATAACGGCTTTTCATAGCGCTCATACAGAATGTTAAGAGCATAACGAAGTCCTTCCGGATCAATGGTCCAGCCCCACTCAGTCGCTTTGGCATAAGGATTTTCCACGGTATGAGGACTGCTTGCCTCCACACATTCTGATACGTCCATGTAAGACTGGGAATCGACCACATTAGACATATAGTATGAAAATCCAATGTAGTCCACTGTGCCTTCTGAGAGGATCTTCTCATCGTCTTCACCCATCTCAATGTGATAGCCTTTGCGTTCCAACAACTTTTTCGCATAGCTTGGATAATGTCCGCGGCAGTGAATATCTGAGAAGAAATAGCGCATATGCATCTCTTGCACAGACAATACCATATCCGCCGGACGGCAGGAATACGGATAGATAGGAACCATGGATATCATACAGCCAATCTGAAAATCCGGGTTGATCTCATGTCCTGCTTTGACTGCTAATGCAGAAGCGACCAGTTCATTATGAGCGGACTGATACATAGCTTCTTCTGGTTTTTCATACTGGGAAAATTTCACGCCAGAATTGGTCCAGCCAAAGATATCATTTTTATAATTCATCTGGTTATTGATCTCATTAAAAGTCATCCAATAGATTACTTTGTCCTTGTAGCGCTCAAAGCAGACTTTGGCAAACCGCACAAAGAAATCGATGACCTTTCGATTCATCCAGCCGCCGTACTCTTTGGCCAGATGCAGAGGCATCTCAAAATGACTCAATGTGATCACAGGCTGGATGCCATATTTTAAAAGCTCATCAAACAGATCATCATAGAACTGAAGCCCCTCCTCGTTTGGCTCCTGTTCATCCCCTTGGGGAAAGATGCGCGTCCATGCGATGCTGGTACGAAAACATTTAAAACCCATCTCTGCAAATAGTGCAATATCTTCCTTATAATGATGGTAAAAATCAATCGCATCATGATTGGGGTAACTTTCCCCTTCCAGGATACCGTCTGTAATCCGGCGGGGCACCCCATGGGCACCTGCGGTCAGGACATCACAGACATTCGGCCCCTTGCCGCCACAATTCCAGCCGCCCTCCAACTGATGAGCAGCCACTGCTCCGCCCCATAAAAAATCTTTTGGTAAACTCATATATATATATCCTCCTATTATAGTTCCTCTGTTTATTATCGTTTTACGGTCAGCAGGGGGGCGCCTACGATTGCTTCGCCTTGTGTCTTGTTGGGTGTAATGTTGGCGAAATCATCGGCATTGCTTACGATCACCGGAGTGATGGTGTCATACCCTTCTTTTGCAATGGCGTCTAAGTCAAACTCTATTAAAAGATCGCCTTTTTTGATCTTGTCCCCTGCCTGTACTTTAGCGGTAAAATATTTCCCTTCCAAAGAGACTGTCTCCAGTCCGACATGAATCAGCATCTCCACATCCTCTTTGATAAGGCCAATGGCGTGTTTGGTTTCAAAGACCATCGATACTTCGCCGTCAAACGGTGCATATAATTTTCCTTCGGAAGGAATGATCGCCACTCCTTTGCCGAGGATCTCTCCGGAGAAGGTGGGATCATTGACTTCTGTCAAGGGTCTTAACTCTCCTTTTAACGGACAGAAGATCTCTTCCTTATCAGCGAGAGCGGCAGTCTTTTCTTGTGACTTATTCTCTGCATCTGTACCTGACATCCCTTTCACTTCTGGAGTAGTATCTGTTTCTTTCTCATCACAGCCAATGATCTGTACCAGCAAAATCGTAATGACCACCGTAGCTGCTACACCAATCATCATCCCCATAAATGAAGTCGGATTTTCCCCTATGGCATTGACCGTTGTCAAAAGTCCCGGAAGTCCGGCATAGACATAGTAGACCGTGTTAAAAAAACTGATGATTACCGCACCAACTGCACCGCCGATACACCCTGCGATAAATGGTTTTTTCAGGCGCAGCGTCACACCATAGATCGCTGGCTCGGTGATTCCAAAGATCCCTGTCAGGCCGGCAGAAAAGGACACATTTTTAATTTCACTTTTTTTCGTCTTGATAAATACGCCAAAGCAGGCTGCTGCCTGTGCCACTACAGCACAAGTCTGGAATGCCTGGAACGTATCACAGCCATTGTTGGCAAAGTTGGCCATAACCATCGGCGTTACCCCCCAGTGTACCCCAAAGATTACAAATACCTGCCAGATGCCGCCCACCAGCAGAGCTGCCAGTACCGGCACCGTATTTACCAGTGTATTGTACCCTAAAGCAATGGCATTTGCCAAGCCGTCAGAGAGCGGTCCAATCACCAGGATCGTAGCCGGCACCATAATGATCGAACAGATAAAAGGAACTGCCAATGCCTTGATCACATCAGGAACATGTTTTTCCAGAAATCTCTCCAAATAAGATAAGATCAGCACCAGGAACAAAGGCGGCAGTACGGTAGAAGTATACGTCGTCTGTGCCATATCAAAGAATAAAAATTTGACGCTTTCACCGCTGGCAATCCTTGCTGCAATCTCGCCCCAGCTGCTGTTGACCAATGCCATACAGCACCACATGGCAATAAAGGTATTGCATTTAAAATGTTTGGAAGCCGTTACTGCAATAAGCACCGGCAAAAAGGTAAATGGCGTCCAGGAGATAAAGCTCAACACTTCATAAGTTCCCGTATTGGCAAACGCCGGCGCAAAGTGCGTCACGATAATCAAGGCACCCTGTACCAGACCTGCCGCTGCCAGCACATAGACAAACGGTGCAAATACCGCAGACATCGTGGCAATCACACGATTGGCAAGGCTTTGCTTCATCTCTGGCTGACTGCTCTCATCCAGGTTCAGTATCCGGGCCAGTTCATTGTATACATCTTTTGCATGTGTGCCAATTACGATCTGATACTGTCCTCCTTTTTCCACTACCTGAATCACTGCCGGCATGGCAGAGATCTGTTTCGTAACCTCTGCAGAAGGGTTTTCTTTTAATACCAGACGCAGCCTGGTGGCGCAGTGTGCTGCGCTGACAATGTTGGATTCACCCACCGCATCTTTAATATCACGGGCGAGCTT